>JAGQSO010000244.1 GCA_020439505.1 Acidimicrobiales bacterium | reverse complement strand
TGTTATCGTCTCTTGGCCAATGAGGGTTCTGTTGTCAGGAGCATCTCTCGTCATTGTGGCGATGGTGGTTGTGGTTAGCTGTACCACAGGTCAGTCGCTCGAGGATGGTGCTGAGGCGCTTCGACAAGATCCGATGTGGACGGTTTCTGTCCCAGGTGCGGATTCCTCCGAGATCGAAAGGAGAGACCAATGGTGTGATGAGTCGGGTGATGGACCTCGAGTTCGGCGCACGATTCGCATGAACAGGCAAGAGGCAGAAGATGCGGTCGAGCAACTTCGGGCCGATGCGATGGAGTTTGGGTGGGTCCATCGTCCGGAATATGAACTGGACGACACTGACATGATGGGATTCACATTTACCGTCGACGAATTTGACGAAGCCCCCGGTGATCAGGGTGTCTTGGACATCCATTGGTACGAGGGTAAATTAAACATTGTTATCGGATTCTACGGATCGTGCAGGGATGGCGGGTTGAAGGGGTGACGGCAACACCGTGACGGTGCCGATCCTTGCCCAGAACGCCAATGGTGGTCACGTCAGGGTTGCTCCCAACGCGACCGCTTCTGCGGGAGAGTTGGTGTGGGAGACAGGCAGTGTCGGTGCCGCGGGGGTGTTCATCGTTCCGTTGAAACCCTGACGCCACCATCACCCTCCACACCACCAGCCCAGCTGATGTCAGGGTGGCGGTGACGGGGTACTGGAAGATCCCCACCGGCACCGGCACCGGCACCGGCCTCGGCCTCGATCTGCTCGAAGCCCCCACCCGCCTCGTCGACACCACCACCAGCACCGGCATCTGCGACAACGACCTGTGTGACACGCTCCAGGCGAACACACCAGTCGAGGTCGCGGTCACCGGGCAGGCGGGGTTGTCGGGTGAGATAATGGCGGTCATGGTTTCGGTCACCGCTATCGACCCGACCGGCACCGGGGTCTTCGGTGTTGGGACCACCGAAGCCGACTTGGGTGGCGGGGTGGTGGTATTCGACCCGGCGCAACACGCGTCGACGACCATGATCATCCCGCTCACCGACAAGGGTACGTTCACGATCAGGTCATGGACTCAAACTGATGTGGCGGTCGATGTGATCGGCGTTTTCAAGGCACCAACGCGGACGTGGCGTTACGAATACGACACCACCGGAATGCGCACCGCCGAACAACTCGACACGACAAGCGGCGGTGTGGAGTGGCGTAAAGAACACACCTGGACCGCGGAACGGGACTGCCGTCGCCAGTCTTGGGCGTAACGATGGTGATTGCGAAATTGAGAGCCCTTCTTTTAATGGTCACTGCGCTACTCTGCCTGTACCTTGGCGTGGTTATTGTCTACGTGGTAAACGATGCAAACGGGCGCAACGTCCGTTTTGCTGTAGCTGTGTACGGCATGATTGTCGGTGCCGTTGGTCTGGTTGGAATGGCCCTCACTGATCGTAAGTTTGGCTGGAGGAATTTCGCTGGAAGCATTGTGCTCATACATCTGATTGCATTGCCGTTCGGCGTAATGCGGCTAGTGATGTAAAATGGGTCGGCAGGACTTCGTGCTCGCGGAGAGTCGCAAGGTACCGGTCCCTAGGGGAATTGCTGTGCACTGGGTGAGGCTAGTGATGAGCGGTCTCGCTTTGGCGAACCTCGTAGGCTGTGTCGGATGGGTTGGCGATCCTCGTGATAATCGACTTGACCGGGTGGGCTTCTTCAGCGAGAACAATCAGATTGGACTGGCCCATGTGTCTTGTGGACTTGAGTCGTCACGGGGTGTCCCAATAGATGGGTAGGTGTCGTTCTGGAGGTGGGACAATAGTGAGGTCGAATGAGTTTGGTGGAATGATATTTGGCGCAGTCGTGATGATAGTTCCGCTATTGCCGGCGTTCCTCTCAGAAGGAATGGTTGGCATCGCAATGGTCGTCTTTTCGCTCTCCCTATTTTTCATAGGCGCAAGGGCAGTATCGTTTGTCTTTGACGAGGAAGGAATCCGTCGGTGCTGGCCGTTCCGACGACGATGGAAGTGGTCAGAGATTGGCGCAATAGAGTTTGGCCGATCCCGCTGGTTCCTCAGAACTGACTATGTCCTCCGCCTGAGTCTTGTATCGGGTCACGTTATAGGCCTGTCGGTCCGCAAGTCGAGGCGGTCAGATGCTGAAGATGTTTTGCATCTTGCTCGAGATCTCGGTTTCCTAGGCGGGGGCCAGATCCAATAGGTCTGAGCGAAAGTAACTATTCAGTCAGCGGCTCGTTTGGTCACGTTGGCAGGGGGATTGTCCAGGGGGTCGGGACTGTGGATTTCTGTTGATGTTCTGATCTACGCCGCAGTCCGGGGTCATCCGATTGGGGATCCGGTACGTCGTCTCTTGGCTTCTGCCGCCTCCGGTACCGTGACCGGCACGGTAGGGATCGGTTCGGTTCTGCTCTGCGGATCTCCCCTGAGGTCCACCGTCCTGACGACGAGAACGGTCAAGCGAGAGGCCGCTGGTCCGATAGGCCACTGGTTCCACTCGGTGGTGATCTCGGTTAGGGCGGCGGGCGCCTGTTCCCCCGGGTGCCTGGCACAAAGGGCTGAACACAGGACGAGGTCGGCGTCCTGTCAGAGCGGATCGATCTCGTGGAGTCCGTCGGGTCCCAGTTCTAGCCATCGTGTCAGTCCGAGATCGCGGAGGAACGCTTCGTGGTGGCTCACGATGAGGAGCGCGCCCCGGTAGGTGCGCAATGCCGATGAGAGTTGCTCCACGGTCGCGAGGTCGAGGTTGTTGGTCGGTTCGTCGAACAACAACAGCTGTGGTGTCGGCTCGCCGAGCAGCATCGTGGCGAGTGTCGCCCGGAGTCGTTCACCGCCAGACAGTGTCCCAGCGAGCTGGTCGGCGGCCGCGCCACGGAACAAGAGCCTCGCCAGGCTCGCCCGAGTCTCGTTCTCCCTGACGTTCGGTGCGACGGCGGCGACGTTGTCGGGTAGGTCGAGTCGGATCTCGGGATCGTCGACCAGGGCATGTTGAGCGTCGTCGAGGACGTGGCGGGCCCGGTCGATCCGGTCGCGGTGTTGGTCTCAGCGACCTCCGCCAACCACGGTGACGTCGTATTGCCGACGGCCAGCGCGCTGAGGGCGGTCTGATCCTCCGGTTCCGCCGTTCTGAAGATCACCGATCTTGGATCGGCTTCGTCTCACCTTCGGGGACCATTGCTTCGATCGACCGTCGGCCGGAGGATTGCGACGATGACCGTTGGCCAGGCTCCGCCGCTTCGGCCCGTTGGGCGCCTCGAGCGCTTCGGACAATCGGTGGATGGTCGACCAGCTTCAGCCGCCGGTGGGTGTCGACCATGTAAAGGAGCAGGTCAGGCAGCCTTTCTGGTGACCGCCACGACCGTCGAGTAACCACCATTCCCGATCGAAAAGGGCACGTAGTGGGCACGAATATCTGCGACACCAGGGCTCCCAGGTGGAGGTTCCGCACGCTGGCAGCACCAGTTACAGTTGTTTCTGATAAGGAGGTGGGTCGGATGGCTCGCACGGGAGTTCTGAAGCATGCGGTCCACGTCGATCCCACCACGGATCAGGCGCATTCGGCTGGCGAAGTGGCCGAAGCCCTGGAGTCGGGCCTCGATGCGGTCGTCCTGACGTTCCCGGACGGACGGCAGGTCGCGCTCCCGTCGTCACTTGCCGAGGTCCTTCGAGCTTCGGCCCGAGAGGTGGCCGACGGCCACGGGCTGACGGTGCTCCCTTCCGACGCCACGTTGACTCCTGCTGAGGCCGCCGAGCTGCTCGGGTTGTCGCGGCCTTTTGTCGCCCGACTTCTCGACGAGGGAGAGATCCCGTCCGAGCGTCTCCCCGGCAGCCGTCACCGGCGGGTTCGGCTCGCCGACGTGCTGGAGTACGCGGCACGCCGTGATCGCAAGCGGGAAGGTCGGCGGCGGATCGCCGAGGCAGTCGCCGACACCAGCCTGCCGTACTGACCCGTGCGGCGGGTCTACGTCGACACCAGCGTCCTGTTCCCGTTCTCGGTGATGGACCTCTTCCTCGCCCTGGCCGAGGACAGCATCCACCACGTCTTGTAGACCGACGAGCTCCTCGATGAGTGGGAGCGGGTGATCGTCCGGGAACACCAGCGAACGCCGGAGAGTGGCACAGCCGTGACCAGCGCGATTCGCGAGTTCTTCGACGACGCCAGGATCGATCCCCAGCTCTATCGACACTCTGTCGACCAGATGCCGGGGCCCGACCTCGACGACCACGTCCACAGCGCAGCCGCCATCGCCGCAAGAGCAGATGCCTTGATCACGTGGGACAAGACGGGATTCCCGTCCAAGAAACTCGCGGCGCTTGGTCTTCGGGTGGTGGACCCCGATACCTACCTCGTAGAGGTGTTCGACGAGTTGGGCGACGGTGTGATCGTGACCGTCGATCAACTCGCCCGATCCAAGACGCGGCCGCCGATGTCTACCGACGACCTTCTCGACCGGCTCGATGGTGCCGACCTCGTCCGATTCACGAAGCGCGTTCGTCGTGGCTAGCGAATCGGTGGGTGGCCTGGGCAACCTGATCGGGACCGCTCCGGGCCGGGATCGGCCGCCCGCTGGCGAGACCAACGTCGGACGCGGTGACTGGTACGACCCCCGCGCCGGTGACCTCACCTTCGCCGAGTGGGCCCGCCCGTGGATGGCGGTCGTTGCGGTCGGAGCGCAGCGGTTCATCACCAAACAACACCCGGGACTTCTCCAAGGAGATCACCGAGATCGACGTCGTGACCCCGCGGACCTCCCCTGAGGTCCGCCGACCTGGCGATCGAGCAGGTCAGGCGAGTTTGGTGATCTGGCCGATGGCTGTGAGCAGCCAGAGCCCGCTCAGGCCTAGAGCAACGGCGACGACCAGGCGGTCCTTCCCGCGTTCTCGCGTCTGGGTCGACGACTGGGTCGACGCCTGACTGGGCGACTGGGTCGGCGACGCAGCAATGGTGTCCAACAGCACCAGGATCGACAACATGGCTGCCTCGGTTCCGGCGCGCATGAATGCGGTGGCCCCTGACCACAGGTAGGCGTTGAGACACACCACGACGCCCACGGCCATAGACCAAGCGGTCAGCTCACCCAGCCGATCCGACCGGTGGAGAAACCGGATGGGCACGGCGGTGCGGAACCTACGGGCGGCCACGGCGGCAGTCACGATCAGGGCGATCAGGCCAATCATCGAAATCAGACGGAATGCATCCGGGCCTGACGACGGTGGAACCACCACAGCCAACTGTTCGACGAGCCCGCCGAACGGGCTGGACAGGTTGTTGTCTCCCGACGACGTCAGCGGCAGTTCGCCGAACCGGGCGCGCTGCACCAGTTGCCATGCCACGAAGACGGCCACGGCCACACCGCCCGCGCCGGCTGCGCCTAGGGCCGACCTCGGTCCGGCGATCGGCTCCATCGCTGCGTCGAGGCCGGCTCCCGGTGGGGTCGTGACCTCCTCGCGTGCCGTAGAGGCGTTGGTGGAGCGAGCCATGAGCGCGCCCGTCAGGCCCCCGGCCAGCACGCCGGCGGGGATCACCAAGGTGGTGTCGCGCGTGAGCACCGCGGCGGCGAGAAGGCCGGCTGCCCCCACCCAGCGATGGAGTCGTATCGCCAACAGGCCGCCCAGAGCCATGGTGCTGGCCACCAGTTCGGATGTGTCGAGCGACAGCGAATAGGCGAAACCGGGCCACAACAAGAACAACACGCCCCACCCGGCGTGACGACCGACGTGGCGCGCCAGCCCGCCTCCGACCGCACCCAAGGCGCCGGCGGCCACCACGTTGAGCGCCACCAGCGACCAGGGAACCAGGTCGGGGTCGCCGCCGCTGACCGCCCACGCCAGGGCGCCATAGCCCCATCGGGCGTTGCGCAGGGCCGGTAGGTCGTTGGTGACCCCGGCCACCGCGTCGTCGGTGGACCAGGGGGCCACGCCGAGGCGGTAGAAGAACTGGCCGTCGAAGCCGTCCTCCTCGTCCTGAACGGTCAGCGAGGGCCTGGCGGTGGCCGGGTCCGTCCACGGTGGCGCGGCGTGAACCAACAGGGAGACATCACCCCCGGCCCGCACCACCAAGACGATGGCGAACAGCAGGGCCAGGCCGAAACCGGCCAAGGCGGGAACCCACAGGCGATCGGGCAAAGTCCCGGATCGGGTGACGGGTGGCGGCATCGAGTTCTCCGGGAGTTTCCCGCCGTCGGCCACGGTCCACCCTTTGGTTGTCGGCAGCCAGATCGTAGGTCGGGGTCGAGTCGGCGGGGCGCCACCAGGGTGGTTCATGTAAATCCCAGCTGGCTCACAGCCGATTGCCAGGTGCGATCGGTATCAATGCCCACATGCTGACTACCAAGGCAACCTTCACGACGAGACGATCTGGCTGGCAACGAGGTCTACTCCTAGCGCCGGTACTCATCCTGGCGGGTGTCCTCTCGGGGTGTTTGAGCACCCCAGGTGACGTCAGCTCCATCACCCTCATCGAGACCCGTCAAGAGGATGGCTGGACCTTCGACTACTACCGCAACCTCGCCTACCCGTGCGCGGTGTCGGGCTACCAGACCTTCGTCGTCGGGCGACGTACCGGTTCGGACGACAACGCCTCGCGGCCGCTGTGGGTGCGCATGCACGGCGGTGGCATCGGCTACTTCAAACCCGACGGCAGCGTGGCCGGAGGCGTGAGGAACAAGTCCGAGGAGCCCTACGGTCGCCTTCGCGCCGACGTCACCAGCAACAACCTCGAAGCGCGGGTCGCCGGACTCTCCGACGGATTCCGCACTCTCGGGGTGTCCATGTGCAGCCACGACATCTACAGCGGTGCCAACACCGTGGACCCCAACAACCCCAACCTGACCGACGGCCAGACCCCCAAGACCAACGGCCTGTTGGCCACCAAGGCGGCGATCCAGTTCGTCATGGCCCAGTACCCGACCGACGACTTCTTCCTCCACGGCGGCAGTGCCGGCTCCGCGGGTAGCTACAGCGTGGCCTGGGGACTTCAGGAGCAAGGCATTGCGCCCACAGGGATCGTCGCCGATGCCGGCGTGATGAACGAGGGCTACGAGTTGGAGCAGATCGACATGGGGTCACCGTGCGCCCGCACCGCGGAAGGTGTTGCCATCTTCCAGCAGCGGATCCTGCCCGAGATCGCCGATCCCGCCAACCAGCCGCACCTGTTGATCGGTGACGGCCGGCTCCAGGTTCCGGTGATGCAGGTGTACAGCAACGGAGACACCAACACCTGCGCCTACCTGCCCATGGACTGCCCGATGGCCGACGGGACGACCGCCACCCTGGGCTCTGCGGTGTGTGCGGCCCATCCGGTGCGAATGGCCATCCAGGCCCAGGGCCCGACCAGTCGGTCCGCTTCCTTGGAGCTGTGCGTCGACGACCCCAACATCAACTCTGGAACCAACAAGTGCGACAAACACGTAGCGACCAACTCTGGCTACCTCAACACCGCTCCGGGCGTCCCCGCTGACTACAACGGAGTGATCCTTGGCTGGGTCACAGATCGACTGAGCGACGACTGACGACGGCAGGCGGTGTCTACCCTGGCGGACGTGACCGACACCGATAACAGCCCCACCGCGCACTCTCGCTCACTCGCCGGTCGTTACGTCCTGGTGACCGGCGGGGGAAGCGGAATCGGGCTGGCGGTGGCCTGCCGCCTGGCCGCTGACGGGGCCACCGTCACCATCTGCGGGCGCACCGAAGCTCGCCTGGTCGAGGCGACGGCACAGATCGCGGCTGTGGCCGCGGCCGGGGCCGAGGTGCGCCACATCGCCGCTGACGTCACCATCGAGGACCAGGTGCAGGCGGCGGTGGCGGCGGCGTGCGGACCGGACGGCACGCTGGACGTGCTCATCGCCAACGCTGGGGGATCCCTGCACATTGGACCGTTCGAGTCCGCCGATGAGGCCGCGGTGCGCGCCACTATCGATCTCAACCTGATGGGCACGATCCTGTGCATCAAACACGCCGTGGCCCCCATGCGGGCCAACGGTGGCGGTTCGGTGGTGGCCATCTCGTCGGGGGCCGGGGGTTTCCCCCACCGCCACCTGTGGGCCTACGGCGCGTCGAAGGCCGGCATCGATCACGCCTGTCGCTACGCCGCCGAAGAGCTCGGTGACGACCACATCAGGGTGAACAGCGTGCAGCCCGGCATCGTGGACGACGAGCTGATGGCCTTCATCACCGCCGGCGGTCCGCTCATGGACGACTACATCGAGAACATGCCGCTGGGCCGGGCCGGCACTGTCGGTGACATCGCCGAGGCTGTTCGCTTCCTGGCCGGACCGGAGTCCTCGTGGATCACCGGGGCATCGATCCCGGTTGACGGCGGCCACCACCTTCGCCGCGGCGCCGACTACTCCAAACTGTTCGGCTGAGCTGGCCTGTGGACACGTCCCCAGCCGGTCCATGGCGAGGTCGGCCTTGGCGTGTGCCGGGGTGGGAGCAACCCGGCGCGGCCTCCGATCTGGCGGCGTGGCGGGCTGACCGCGCCGGCGCCGAACCGGCCGCCCCCTATCGAAGCGCCGACGTGCTTGAACAGGCATCGGTAACCGAAGCCCTGGATGCCTTGGTCGATCAGGGAATCACCGCGGTCCGGGTTCCCTTGGACTGGGCCCGCCTGGAACCGGTGAACGGCCGACTCGACGCCGATGCCGTCGAGCACCTGCGGGCCGCCCTGACCCTGGCCGGGCAACGCGGGTTGACGGTGTGGGCCACCCTGGTGGCGGGTGACCTGCCCGGGTGGTTCGCCCACGACGAGCGGGGCTTCGCCGACGAACGCACCCGCCGCTACCACTGGGCTCGCTACGTGGAGACGGCGGGCGAGTTGGTGGGAGATCTGGTCGGTGGCTGGATCCCCATCCTCGAACCCACCCTGTGGGCCAAGCGGGCCTGGTTGGACGGCACGCGCCCGCCCGGCCGCGTCGACGACGGGGGAGGGTTCGCCCGCAACCTCGAAGGCGTGCACCAGGCTGCGGTCGAGGCCGCGCTGCGCCTCGGTGAGAACGGGCGCCCGGTAGCCAGCGCCCAGTGGCTCGCCCCAGTGTTTCCCGCCCGAGACGACCCTCGGCTTCCGCCCACCGCCGAGGCCGAGGTGGCGGCGGGCGAGGTGGACGAGGTCCTGTGGCGATCCTGGGTTCGGCTCCTGAGCGAGGAGACGTTGGTCGTTCCCGGTCGTTCCCCGGTCGAGGTACCCGGCAGCCGGGAGGCCTTCGACGTGATCGGGTTCACCTACCGTCACGCCGTGGCCGTGGCCGCCGACCGGAGCTGGCACGCCTACCCCCAAGCGCTGGACACCGCCCCCGACGGCCACGTTGCCTGGCCCGAAGGGCTGGCCCTGGCCCTGCACCGCCTGGCCGACGCCATGCCAGACCAGGACCTGATGGTCCTCGACGCACCGACGGCGCTGGCCGAACCCGACCAGCGCGACCAGTACCGGCGCGAGCTGGCCGACATCGTGGCCGAAGCCTCCGCCGGTGGCATCGCGGTGGTGGGCGCCTTCCTCTGATGGCCGCCCAGACCGCTCGTTCGGTCTCGGGCGTAGCCTGAGCCGGTGGCTTCCCAACGCCCCCACTTCCGCTACTCCCGTTGGGACGGAACCCAGGTCGGGTTCGATCTGGACGCCGACTCGGTGTTGGCCGAGATCAACGACGACCTGCTCTACCACGGTGACCTGAACGCGGCCCTGCGCCGGATGCTCAACTCCGGCTTCAGCGACCGCAACGGCGAACGGGTCCAGGGGATCAAAGAGCTGATGGAGAGGCTCCGCCAGGAACGCCGCGACCGGCTGGAGAACTACGACCTCGGCGGGGTGTACGACGACATCGCCCAACAGCTCCGCGACGTGGTCGCCACCGAACGGGCCGCCATCGACGATCTCGAGCAGGCGGCGCAGGACTCGGGTGACGCCCGCCGTCAGGAGGTGACCGGCGACGCGATGGCCGAGCGTCGCACGCAGCTCGACCTCCTGTCCCCCGACCTCAACGGCCTGGTGCGCGACCTTCAGCAGTACGACTTCGTGTCGAGCGAGGCCCGCCAGCGATTCGAGGAACTGCTCGACCAGCTTCGCCAGCAGTTGGCCCAACGGTGGTTCAACCAGATGGCGGGGGCGATGAGCGACGTCTCCCCCGAGGCGATGGCCCGCACCAAGGACATGCTGGCAGCGCTGAACCAGATGCTCGAGGACCGCGCCGCGGGTCGGGAACCGGACTTCGACGGGTTCATGGAACGTTTCGGTGACTTCTTCCCCGAGAACCCCCGCGACCTTGACGAGTTGCTGGAGGCGATGGCCCGTCGCATGGCCGCCATGCAGTCGATGCTCAACTCCATGACCCCCGAACAGCGGGCGCAGCTCCAGGGCCTGGCCGACCAGCTCCTCGAGGACATGGACCTGAGCTGGCAGATGAGCCAGCTGTCCCAGAACCTGCAACGGGCCTTCCCCGATGCGGGTTGGAACCGCCGCTACGACTTCAGCGGCCAGGACCCGTTGGGTTTCGCCGATGCCGCCCAGGTCATGGGTGAGCTGGGCGATCTCGACCAGCTCGAACAGCTCCTGCGGGGGGCATCGAACCCGGGGGCATTGGCCGAGGTGGACCTGGAACGGGCCCGCCAGCTTCTGGGAGCCGACGCAGCCGAAAGCCTCCAACGCATGGCTGAGCTGGCCCGGATGCTGGAGGAAGCGGGCCTGATCGAGAACCGGGAGGGCCGATACGAGCTAACCCCCGAGGGGCTGCGTCGGGTCGGTCGCCATGCCCTGTCGGAGCTGTTCACCAAGATGGCCCGCGACAAGTTCGGTCAGCATGAGCTCATCCGGACCGGTGTTGGTCACGAACGGTCGGCCGACACCAAGCCCTACGAGTTCGGTGATCCCTTCAACCTGCACATCGAACGGACCATCCGCAACGCCGTGGCCCGTAGCGGCGGGGGCACTCCGGTGAGGTTGTCACCCGATGACTTCGAGATCGAACAGACCGAGCAGAGCGTCCGCTCCGCCACGGTCCTCATGGTGGACCTCTCGTTGTCGATGCCGATGCGGGACAACTTCCTGGCCGCCAAGAAGGTGGCCATGGCCCTGCATTCGCTGATCAGCAGCCGGTTCCCCCGCGACTACCTGGGCCTAGTCGGCTTCAGTGAGGTGGCCCGCGTCATCGAACCCCGCGACCTACCCGAGGTGTCGTGGGACTACGTGTACGGCACCAACATGCAGCACGGCTTCATGCTGGCCCGCAAGCTGCTGGCCCGCGAGCACGGAACCAAGCAGATCATCATGATCACCGACGGCGAGCCCACCGCCCACCTGAACGCCAACGGCGACCCGGTGTTCCACTACCCGCCGATCCGCGAGACCGTCGATGCCACTCTGGCCGAGGTGATGCGCGCCACCCGCGAAGGCGTCCGGATCAACACTTTCATGCTCGACGCCACGCCGTACCTCCAGCAGTTCATCGAGCGGCTGACCGAGCTCAACCGGGGCCGAGCGTTCTTCACCACCCCTGAGACCTTGGGCGACTACGTCCTGGTCGACTTCTTGGAGTCCCGCCGTCAGCAGTCCCGTGCCGGTCGTCGCGCCGGCTGATCCGGATTCGTTGCGATGGCCGGCTGCTTTCGGGTCGGCTTCTTCTTGCCGGTCGTCGCTGACGCCGGTTTGGTCGGGGCCGCGTAGCCAGGTTTGATGCGACGGGTGACGAAGTCGTCGATGGCGTGGGCGACGGCTTCTGGCTCCTCGACCGGGATGGTGTGGCCGGCCCGGGGGAAGGTGACCAGTTCGCTGGCGGCGATCCGGTGGTGCAGTTCCTCTGAGCACCGGGCAGGGGTGAAGACATCGGCGCCTGCCGCGACCACCAGGGTGGGAGCGGTGATCGAGGCAAGGAGGTCGATGGCCGAGTGGGCCCGCATCGCCCCAGCCATCAGGACCAGTACCGCCGGGTCGGTTGACCTGAGGTGGAGAAGGTAGGGGTGGAGGTCTTCCTTGCTGCAGCCGGGCCCCGCCGCTTTGGCGAGCCGGGCCCCGAAATGGCCGACCGAGGCGGGGCCGATGGTCTGCCAGGCGGGTGACAGCACCTCGGGAAAGACCCGCATGATCGCCGCTCCCAGAGGGAACAGGCGGTCTCCGATCGAGTAGCCGTAGAAGCTCTTGGTGGGGTTCTCGGCGGTGCCGGCCACCAGCGCCATCCCCAGCACCCGTTCGGGGGCGGTGCGGTAGGCCTCCAGCGCGGTCTGGACGCCCATCGAATGCCCCACCACCAAGGCCCGCTCCAGCCCGGCGTCATCGAGGACCGACACCAGATCACGGCCGATCCGGTTGATCGAGACGTCGTCGATGGTGAGGTTGCGCGCCCCCCGCCCCGGTGTCCGGGGCAGACCTGAGAGCCCGTGGCCCCGGGTGTCGGGTAGCACGCAGGGGTGGCCGCGCCGCTCCATCTCGGGCAGCAACTTGCCCCAGTAGGCGTCGCTGCACGACCAGCCGCTGGCGAAGAGCACCGGTACCTCGCGGCCGCCGGGGTTGCGGACGGTGTAAGCGATCGGCGTGCCGTCGTCGACGACCACCCGGCGCTCCTTGTCGAACAAGGCGTAGCTGGCGTCAGCCCCGGGCCGGGGTTCCCACGGCTGGTCGGTCTCGGTCATCGGTTTCACCCTCGGGTCGGTGCAGAGGGGTGAATCTTCGCGCCCGACGATGTCTCAGCACTCATCTCAGCTCCAGGCCGGTACCGGCCGAGGCCGGTTGTCGAGGCGAGCCGGCACCTGCTCTTTGCTCCGGCTCAGGTTGCCGAGATCCGGCCATGAGGCTTCTGTCACAAGTTCCGCTTGCGCTATCGCCTTGCAACGACGACAATCACACCATTGTAATTCCAAACGTGGTATTGGCTGCCGGTTGCCGCCGGTGGGCGGGGCCACATCGATAGCAGGTGACCGATCGTACGAGCGGCTCCGTCGCCCGACACGACGCAGGGGAACGCCATGCAGAACACATCCGAAGAAACCGAGACCAAGGGTTGGCAGGATCTCGCCAACTGCCTGGGCGTCGATCCAGACCTCTTCTTCCCGGAGCGGGGTGCCAGCACGCGTGAGGCCAAAGAGGTCTGTCGTGGTTGCGTGGTGCGAGAGGACTGCCTCGAGTACGCCTTGGCCAACGGCGAGAAGTTCGGGATCTGGGGAGGCCTGAGCGAGAGGGAACGTCGCCGGATCCGCCGGCAGCGGTCTTCGGCCCGACGTGCCGCCCTCGAGGTCAGCTCCGCCGACAGCGTCGGCGCCTGACCCGAGCCACCCGAGCTCAGCCGACTCAAACGCCCAACACCGACACCTCGCACTCCGTGGGCAGGTGGCAGACGATGCCGGTCACGGCACGAGGTTGGCCCGACGCTCCAGACGCGTCTCGATCGTCTTGTCCTCGGCGAGATCGAGCGCACCCCAACGTTGGGGTGCAACGGCGCTGAGCACGTCGCGGGGCACCAACCCGACCAGCTCGCAACCGGCAACCCGCGCTCGTTGAGCGATCAGGTCGGTGGCCTCGGCGGGACCGACCGAACGGGGCGAGACCAGGTTCATCGACACCTGCACTCGGTCGCCGACCTGAAGCCCCAACGCCCGGAGTCCTGGTCGGCGCACCTCCGCCGCGATCCGGCGGGCGGTAGTGAGGTCGGCCTCGGCCAGCCACACGTTGTAGGCCACCAGAACCTCTCGGGCACCCACCGCCACCGACCCCGCACCGCGATGGGGACGGTCCGGGCCGAAGTCGGGTCTGAGCGACTTGAACGCTCCTCGCCGGACCTCGGGCAGAGTTCGTTCGGGCCCGTAGACGAAGCAGGGGAGTCCGAGCTCGGCGGCCGCCCAGCGGCAGTACCGATCCCGCGCCGCCACAGCATCGCCCATCGAGGCGTCGCCGAGCGGAACGAACGGCACCACGTCGACCACCCCGATGCGAGGGTGGACTCCGTGGTGCGCAGTCAGATCCAGCCGCTCCACCGCCAGGGTGGTGACGGCTCGGGGTGCGTCTTCGCCGACCATCGTCAAAACGCTGCGGTGGTGGTGGGGGTCGCTGTGCACATCGAGGAGGTCGGCTCCGGCGGGGGCGGCGATGGTTGCGACCAGATCGAGGTCGGCACCCTCGCTGATGTTGACGACGCATTCGAGCACCGTCCCAGCTTCCCAGAACGGGACCTATCCACCTTCTTGGACCTAACCGCCACGGCCCTTGGGCGGAGTGTGACTCCTGGCTTGACCATGTACATGTGGTGTGGGTCAGGTAGCGTGTGGCGCATGGGTCCTGAATGGATTGTGGTACTCGTCGTGGTGGTGCTGCTTTTCGGCAGCAGTCAACTCCCCAAGCTCGCCCGGTCGCTCGGCCAGGCGCAGAAGGAGTTCAAGACCGGTATGGATGAGGGCGCCAAGACCGACCTCCTCAAGACCGACAGCACCGACGACACCGAAACCAAGGCCTGAACCAGGCCGGATCGGGGCGTGGACCCCGGTCGGACCAGTCGCGTACCCCCGATCGCACGGCCGTTGCCAGAGCTGGAGCGGTGGGCTCGGCAGACAGGATTGAGGCGGAACTGCGGTTGTGGCGCAAGCCGAAGGTGTGAGGGCGTACGTTTGGCGCCATGAGCCGGCGAGATCAGATCCGCATGACCGACGACGAGGTGGACGAGTTCCTCCAGGGACGTCACACCTTGAACGTGGCCACCTACAACCACGACGGGACCATCCATCTGGTGGCCATGTGGTACGGGTTCGTGGACGGTGACATCGCCTTCGAGACCTTCGCCAAGTCTCAGAAGGTGCAGAACCTCCGTCGAGATCCCCGCATCACCGTGTTGGTCGAGGATGGCGACCAGTACGAGAACCTGCGCGGCGTCGAGATGGTGGGTACGGCCGAGATCGTCGAGGACCACGAGACGATCATGGAGGTGGCCCGGGGTGTGCTGACCCGCTACCACGACATCCCCGCCGCCGATCTCGACGCCGCGGCCGAGTTCATGGTTCGCAAGCGAGTGGGCGTACGGATCAAGGTCGACAAGGTGGTCTCGTGGGATCACAACAAGCTGAGCGGGGGCTACTGACCGGTGGCTGGAGAGTGCGAATCCTGCGGGTCTCTGCTGCCGCTGCCCGACACCGACGGCTATTCGACCTGCATGTCGTGCGGGCGCAATCACAAGACCAAGCCGGATCAGCCCGAAACGCCCAAGCAAGGTGCACCGATAACGCTCACCATCGACCCAGCGTCGGCTGCCGCCGCGGCGGAGGCCGCAGCGGCGGCGGCGGAGGCGATGGGCAACGCGGTCAAGGTCCTCACGCCGAGCCCCACCACGCGCAAGGTCGGAGGGATCGGATGCCTGTTGACGTCACTGTTGTTGGTGGGGGCAGTGATCGGAGTCGTGGTGGTGTTCACCCGGTCGGTGTCCGATCAGGTCCAGAGCAGCATCGAAGGTGCCTTCCAGCCATCGTCGAACCTCTCGATCACCTCCGGATCGATGTTGCTGCTGAGCGACCCCGACAGTGCCGGCAAGGTGGTCGACGGCGGCGGGCCACCGCCTGAGATCGCCGCGATGATCTACGACGGCGGGCAGGACAAGCGGTTCGTGGCTCGACTCGAGATGATCGAGGGAGACGACACCCCCGATCCCATCTGGTCCTCCGATCCGCTGCCATCAAGCGTCTACGCGGTCGAGATGGTCCAGATGGGCGGGACCCTGTTCGTCGGGGCGGCCGACGAGCTCCTGGCGCTCGATGTCGCAACCGGTGCCCAGAAATGGAAGGCCGAGCTGAGCGACAAGTTGTCGGCGGGATGTCCGAACTGCTTCGTGAAGATCGGTGATTCGTTGGTGGTGGTCACCGACGACGATCAGGTCCAGGCCTTCGGCGCCGGGTCGTCCACGCCGCTGTGGACCCGTCAACTGGACTCACCGTCGGGTGAGGTCCTGCCTTCCGATGCGGGGGTTGTGGTCATCGACCAGGACCCGGCCAAGCCCGGCGATGCCGTGGTCAGTGTGCTCGACCCGGCGTCGGGCGCGGCCCGGTCGTCGTTGGCGCCGTCGTGTCCCGCTGCCAACGGAGGGTTCCCCTCCACCATGAATCTCGCTGACACCGTGGTCGCCGTTCCCGGGACTCCCGATCTGGTGGCCAGCGTGTCGTTCGGAACGACGTGTCTGATCCGCTGGGACGGGTCGACCGGCCAGCCGCGGTGGACCTCGTTCCTCGACGACGGCATTCGGGTGGAGCGCGCCACCACCCTGGTCACCGCCGACCGGTTCTTCGCGCCCACCGGGGACGGCTCGATCGACGTGGTCGATCTGGCGACGGGCTCGTCGGCTGCCGTCGCGCTTCCGGCCGACACCACCGGTCGACCGGTAGCGGTCGTCGGTGGCCGCCTGATCGCCGAGACGGTGACCACCCGAGGCACTCCCCGTGGGGGCCTGGCGGCGTGGGATCTCGCGACCGGTCAACCGGTGTGGGAGACCGCCATGCCAGATGGCAGTAAGCCCTTCTCCAACGCGGTTCCCGGAGCATCCACCGATGCGGTGTTCGAGGGCAGCCCCCTGTCGGCGACGCTGGTCACCGGCGAAACGGTTCGCGTCATGACGTTGTCGGGCGACGACTACACCGCCAGCCTGCACACCCTCGACCCGGCCACCGGCACGCTGGGGGACCGCCAGTCCTGGGTGGTGGCGGAAGGGCCGGGAACGCCCTCGGGCGGGGTCGTCCAGGTCGACGCCGCTGGGGTGCTGGTCGATTTCGACAGTGCGGCCCTCTTCCTCCCCTTCGCCAGCCACCAGCCCGCCCTCGGATGGCCCACCTCGGGTCCGTGATGCCATGCCCGGCAACCTCGGCAGGGCTTGGGACCCACTGACGCGGACGCGCTCCGGTTTCTAAAGGTTCCCGGTCAGAGCACCAGGAGGCGAGCCGGCTGGTCTGAAAGGATCAGTCTCGTGCGTAGAACACCGGATCCAATCCTTCGCCGAGTCCTCGTCGCGGTTCTGATCGTGGCTTCCGGCACCGTTGCTGCCTGTGGCAACGACGGGTCATCGGCCGCCGATAAGAACGGGTC
Organism: Acidimicrobiales bacterium; assembly: GCA_020439505.1. GTDB lineage: Bacteria > Actinomycetota > Acidimicrobiia > Acidimicrobiales > Iamiaceae > Aquihabitans. The sequence goes on along the minus strand of JAGQSO010000244.1, from coordinate 24,240 downwards.
GGCCGTCGGAGCGCCCCATCACGATGGATCGGGAGGACACGGGGAGGCGACACCGGTGGTCGAGGGAGCAAGGCGGGTGGCGGTGGGCGCCTCATCGCTCGCCTTCGACCCCGTCGAGATCACCGTCGCCGCCGGTGAGGACATCGCCATAGTCCTCACCTCTGACGACCTGCTCCACGACTTCACGATCGATGACATCGACGTCCACGTCGCGGCCGACCGAGGTGAGACGGTCGAGGGTGGCCTCCGGGCCGACAAGCCAGGCAAGTACACCTACTACTGCACCGTCGCCGGCCACCGCGAGGCGGGGATGGAGGGAACCCTGGTGGTGGAGGCACGATGAGCGGCATCCACGGATACGCCGATCGGTGGAACGCCGAGCGGGTCGCGGACCTAGTCGACAGGCTCGACCGGCGGACCAAGGTGCGGTTGCTGTCGGGGTCGAACATGTTCCAGGTTCGGGGGTTGCCCCGCCATGGCCTCGATCCCATCGACGTGTCCGACGGGCCCCACGGCCTGCGCCATCAGGTCAAGGGGGGCGACCACCTCGGGGTCAGCGGCTCCACCCCGGCCACCTGTTTTCCCACCGCTGCCACCCTTGGGTCGACCTGGGACGTCGACCTGATCGAGAGGGTGGGCGCGGCCCTCGGGCTCGAAGCGGCGGCGCAGGGCGTCGCGGTGGTTCTCGGGCCTGGCCTCAACCTCAAGCGTCACCCGGCCGGTGGACGTTGCTTCGAATACCTGTCCGAGGATCCCCTGCTCAGCGGCAAGCTCGCCGCGGCGATGGTCCGTGGCATCCAGTCCCAAGGGGTGGGCGCATGTCTCAAGCACTTCGCGGTGAACAACCAGGAGGATCACCGCCTGGTCGTGGACGCTGTGGTCGATGAACGCACCCTGCGCGAGCTGTACCTGACCGGCTTCGAGATCGCGGTACGAGAGTCAGCCCCGTGGACCGTCATGTGCTCCTACAACCTGGTCAACGGCGTCTACGCCTCGGAGCACCATGAGCTGCTGACGACCATTCTCCGCGACCAGTGGGGTTTCGACGGTCTGGTGATGACCGACTGGGGAGCGGCCAACGACCGGGTGGATGGCATCAAGGCAGGCCTCGATCTGGATATGCCCGGCCATCGCGGCGCCTATGACGCAACCATCCATCGGGCCCTCGAATCGGGTGAGTTGTCCCAGGAGTCCTTGGACCTATGCGTGGGGCGAGTCGTCGATCTGCTGGCCCGGTCCCGTCGGGACCGACCGACCGCCGACTACGACGCCCACCATCTCCTGGGTCGTGAGGCGGCGGCGGCGGGTTCGGTGCTGCTGACCAACGACGGAACCCTCCCGTTGCCCGACGGCATGACCAAGGTGGCCGTCGTTGGTGCCTTCGCCGCCTCGCCTCGCTACCAGGGTGCCGGCAGCTCTCAGGTCAGGCCCACCCGCCTGGACAACGCGCTCGACCTGATCCGCCAACGGGTCGGGCCCGAAACCCAGGTCGCCTACGCCGCTGGCTATGACCCCCACACCGGCGACACCGACCCGACGCTCAGGGAGGCGGCGTTGTCGGCCGCCTCGGGAGCGGACGTGGTGGTCTTCTTAGGGGGCCTTCCCGCTCCCATGGAATCGGAAGGATTCGACCGGAAGACCTTGGACCTACCGGGCGGACAGGTGGCACTCGTGGAATCCCTCGCCGCCACCGGTGTGGCGGTGGTGGTGGTCTTGAGCAACGGGGGCGCGGTCCATCTGCCCTTCGTCGACCGGGTCGCCGCGGTCCTGGAGTGTTGGCTGGGCGGGCAGGCCGGGGCGGGAGGCATGGTCGACGTGTTGTTCGGAGACGCCGAGCCGGGCGGTCGCCTGGCTGAGAGCATCCCCGAACACGTCGCCCAACTTCCGGCCGACCGCAACTTCCCCGGCCTGGCCCGCCAGGTCGAGTACCGCGAGGGTCATTTCGTCGGGTACCGGTTCCATGACGCCCCCGATGGGGTCCCGGCCCGATTCGGGTTCGGCCACGGGCTCTGCTACACGTCCTTCCAATGGGATGACGTGGCCGTCGACGGGGACGGCACGGAACTGACGGTGTCGGTGCGGGTCACCAACACCGGGTCTCGAGTTGGAAGCGACGTGGTCCAGGTGTACGTCCGTGACCAGCAGTCCTCGGTCCCTCGCCCCGACAAGGAGCTGGCCGGTTTCGCCAAGGTCCGCCTCGAACCGGGGGAGAGCGAGGTGGTGACGATCGCGCTGGACCGTCGGTCGTTCGCGGTGTGGGACGTGGTCTCGGGCGACTGGCTGGTCGAGGCCGGTCGCTTCGATGTCGTCGTGGCCCGGTCCTCGACCGACGTGGTGGCGACGGTCAGTCGTGAAGTTGCCTCCGAAGACCGGGTCACCCCGGTGCCGACAACGGTCGGCCTGGTGATGGACGACGCCGAGTTCGAAGCTCGGCTCGGGCGTCCGATCCCGGTCCCCCCGCCGCTGAAGCCGTTCCACCGCAACTCCACCCTCGAAGACCTCGAGACCACGTTCGCCGGTCGGGTGCTGAGCCGGATCATCGTGACCGTCGGCCTTCGCCGGGCCGCGGTCGAGTTCCCCGATGCAGACGTCGCCACCCAGGCCATGATCCGGGCCGCCTTGCGGGAGGGGCCGTCGCGGGGATTGGTTCTGCTGAGCGGCGGCCAGATCCGCTTCCCCATGCTCGACGCATTGCTGGCGGCCTTCAACCGTGACTGGGCCGGGGCTAGGCGGGCCCTCGGAGACCTGCGCCACGACCGGATCTGACCCGAACGGGGCTCAATTCGACCGGCGTCGAGGACGGTAGGACCTTGGGCCCTCGTCTCCCTACCGACTGGTAGGTAGGCTGGTGGGATGCGTCGTCCCCGAGTTCAGTTGGACCACCACGAGAGCGTCTACGAGTACTACCGCCACCACGAACAGTCGATGGCCTTCGCCCGCTTCGCCGGGGCGGTCCTGGCCCGGGTGTACAAACCGACCATCACCTGTGATGACGGAGCCGAGGACGCCATCTCCGAAGCCCTGGCCGGCGGGGCCCGGGTGGTCATCTCACCCAACCACACAACCGCCGATGACCAGTACGTGATCGTTGCCATGGCTCAGAAACTGCGAGCCCTGCAGCCGATCCGGGGTCGGGCGTTCATCCCTGCCGAGCCATCGCTGTTCAGCCGTTCGGGCATGGGCGGCAAGCTGTTGCGCCGCTCGGTCGACGGCCTTGGCGCTATCCCGACCTTCCGGCTCGAGGACCTACGCCGCAAGGGCATCGAGATCACCGACGAGATCGAGGAGCGTTACCGCCAGGCCATCGTCCGGTGCAGCGACACCCAGGTCGCCAAGTTGGTGGCCGGCCACTCGATGGCCGGCTTCTGGGAGGGGACCCGCAACCGGGTCCGCTACGCCGAGGTGCAGCCCCTGCGCAAGGGGATCGCCCACACCGCGATCGCCGCCAGCGAACACGTTCCCCTGGTGCTGCTCCCGGTCGGGTTCTCCTACGGCGGCGAACCCGAGGACTACAAACGCCCCCACCTGCCCGGCCGCCACGAGCCCCGAGTGCACGTCGCGACGCCGATCCCCGTGGCCACCGACGACCCCGACGAACTGATTCGCCTGCTGCACCCCGAAATTCAAAGGTGCGTCGACGTGGTCATGGCCTGACAAAAGCATGTCAAGGGTGGCCCGCGAGGACCGGCCAGGTACAGCGTTGGAGACACCCAAGGCCATGCCAAGGGCTGCCGGACACGTTTGCGCTGTTGCGAGCTTGCGAGCCACTGGGCAAACGCCGTCGAGCCGCCGCAACGAAGTGAGGACCTGGCTCGGCGGAACCAGGAATCGTCCGCCGAAGGCGGTCCACGAGGACCGGACCAGGAAAAGCGTTGGAGACACCCAAGGCCATGCCAAGGGGTGCCGGTCACGGCACCCGGTTGTTCAGTCGGGTGGGTGCATCTGGGTGAGGTAGCCGTCGAAGCCGAAACCGAACAGTGGGGGAAGCGGCCACAGCGCGGTGAAGGTCTCCTTGGCCGGATCGAGGATCATCTCGAGGCGGTGGGGGGAGGACAACGTCGCCAGGTCCACATGGATACGGCCGTCATCGGTCACCGCCGCGCTGGCCGCGATCGGGTGACCTGCCACGTCGGTCCAGGTGCGAGCCAGGCGAACGGTCAGGGTCTGTTCGCCTTCGCTGATGACCAGATCATCGCCTCGGATGTCGATGGCCGAGATCGATGGGTGGCTGGGGAACCCCGGGGCACGCTTGAAGCGCCGGTCGGTCAAGGTGGTGAGCGGCAGGTCACTGGCCAGTCGGTCGGCGGCGGTGGGTACCGTCAACCCGCGGCACCGATCCACCACGGCATCATCGGCGACGGGATCGTCGACGACACCGTCAGGAGCCACGGCGGTGAAGGCGGGCAGCAGGTGATCCCAGATGTGGTCCATCACCAGTTGCATGTTCTCGGTGCACGAGTGGAACGCCACCACGGCGTCGTGCTCGGGGATCACCACCATGTACTGGCCGAAGGCCCCGTCGCCCCGGAAGCCGTGGCGGCACATCCACATCTGTATGCCGTACCCGCGGCGCCAGTCCGGCTCGGGACGCTGTGGGTTCTCGATCTGAACGGATGACGCCTCGTCGACCCAACCCTCGGGTAGCACCTGGAGCCCGTCCCACCGGCCCCCGTCCAAGTAGAGCTGGCCCAACCTCGCCACCCCGTCGAGGTCGGTGAAGACCCCCGAGAAGCCCAGGTCCAGTCCGGGTCGGTACTGGGACCAACGCAGGTCCCCGACCCCGATCGGATCGAGCACCCGCTCGCGGAGCTGGTCGACCAGGCGTTTCCCGGTGAGCCGGCGCAGGATCTCCGAGAGCACGAGTACCGGCGGCTGGTTGTAGGCGAACCAGGTGCCGGGCTCGTTGTGGGGCTCCAACTTCAAGAAGGCGCCGACCAAGTCGGTGGGGTCGGTCATCAGAGCGTCCAGCAGCGTCTCATCGGCATGGCCGGTGGACATGGAGGCCAGGTGGCGGATGCGCATCTGGGCGGTGCGCTCGTCGACCCCGTCGGCCAGATCGGGCAGGTGGTCGACCACCCGGTCCTCCAGTGACAGCAGGCCGTCGCCCACCGCCAGGCCCAACGCCGTGCCGGTGAAGCTCTTGCTGAGCGAGTAACCGAGCCGGGCCTGTCCGCCGCGGTGAGGAGCCCAGTAGGTCTCGAGCACCCGGCGACCGTGGCGGTGGATGATCAGGCCGTGAGCCTCGATGCCCGGGTCGGTGTCGAGGGCGTCGACGAACCCGACGAGCCCGGAGGCGTCGATTCCTTGGCGGGACGGTGGGCTGGTGGGGAAGGGCACGGCGGTTCTCTTCGGATCGGGTGAACGGTCGAGATGCTAAGACGACGATCGACATGATCGAATCGGGTGGTCAGACCTCGGTGCACGGGCAGGTGATCGTCGGCGACGATGGACTGGCCCGCTGCCCGTGGGCCGCCACCTCGCCGATGCTGAGTGACTACCACGACCACGAATGGGGTCGGGTGGTGCGGGGAGAACAGGCCCTGTTCGAGCGGATCTCCCTCGAGGGGTTCCAGGCCGGGCTCTCCTGGGCCATCGTGCTGGCCAAGAGGGAAGCGTTCCGGGACGCGTTCGCCGGCTTCGACCCCGACGTCGTCGCCGCCTTCACCGACGCGGACCTCGAGGCCCTACTCCGGCGGGGAGACATCATCCGCAACCGCGCCAAGATCCACGCGGCCAGGACCAACGCCTCCGCCGTGATCGAGCTGCGGGCTTCGGGTGGGCTCGACCAGTTCATATGGTCCCGTCAGCCCGACACCTCGCCGGCACCGCACCACACAGGAGACGTCCCGACTCGCACCGCCGACTCGGAGGCCCTGGCCCGCGACCTCAAACGTCACGGATTCCGCTTCATCGGACCCACATCTGCCTTCGCCCTTTGCGAAGCGATAGGGATGGTCGACACCCACCTGCTCGATTGCCATCGCCGAGGCCGCCGAGTTGGCTGAGCGGGTCAGGAGTGACCTTCGGCATGGCCGGTGGTAGCCTCCGAGCAAACACTCGGTTTCGAGGGGCGGAAGGAAAACCCACCATGAGCAGCTATCCCTACGCCGACCGCTTCCCGGTCAACCGCACCTTCCCCGAACAGGGCCGTGACCGCGCCGACGTGTTGGCCGAGATGACCCAGCTGGCCAAAGAAGAAGATCAGTCCTGGGAGACCGGCCGGGTGTCGGGGACCATGTACTGCGGCGACCACGATCACTACTCGTTCATGAACGACGTGTTCGGGCTGTACGCCCACGTCAACATCCTCCAGCGCGACATCTGCCCCAGCGCCACCCGCTACGAGGGTGAAGTGCTGGCCATGACCCTCGACCTGTTCAACGCCGACGCGGTGACCGACGGCGAACCGGTAGGCCTGGTCACCAGCGGCGGTACGGGCAGCATCACCCATGCCGTCCTCGCCTACCGCGAGAAGGCGGCCCAGGACCGCGGCGTCACCCGGCCCAACTTCATCAAGCCCGAGACCGGCCATCCCGCCTTCGACAAGGCCTGCCACCTGTTCGGCGTCGAGCTCCGTCGGGCCCCTGTAGACCCCGTCACCACCCAGGTCGACGTCGAGTGGGTGCGGGCCAACATCGACGACCAGACCATCGGCATGATGGGTTCGGCCTGCAACTACGGCTACGGCACCATCGACCCGATCGAGGCCCTTTCGGACCTGGCGGTCGAGGCCGGGATCCCGCTCCACGTCGACGGTTGTCTGGGCGGCTTCATCCTGCCCTTCGGTCAGGAACTGGGTCTGGACATTCCGGTGTTCGACTTCCGCCTGCCCGGCGTCACCAGCATCTCAGCTGACACCCACAAGTACGGCTATGCCTTCAAGGGCACCTCGACCGTGCTGTTCCGCGACAAGTCGTGGCGCAACTCCCAGTACTTCTTCCTCACCGACTGGACCGGAGGCAAGTACTGCTCGCCCGGCATGGACGGCTCCCGCTCCGGCGGCCTGCTGGCCGCCACCTGGGCGGCCATGGTGCAGCTCGGCAAGGAGGGCTACCGGTCCTACGCCAAGGCCATCTTCGACACCTCGAAGGCCATGCAGGACGCGGTGCGCAGCCACCCTGAGCTGAAGATCTTGGGCGAGCCCACCTTCTTGTTCAGCTTCACCAGCGACGAGTTCGACATCTACCACGTCAACGATTTCATGCGGCCCCGGGGCTGGCGGTTCAACGGTCAGCAGTACCCCAATGCCCTGCACATGGCGGTCACCCGTCCTCAGACCCAAGACGGTGTGGTCGAGGCCTTCGTGGCCGACCTGGCCGAGGCGGTGGCCTACGCCAAGGAGAAGGGCCAGGAGCCCGCCGCTTCGGGAGCGGTGTACGGCGGCGTGGCCGGCGGCATGAACGACGAGGCCGACGAGTTCATCAAGATGTTCATGGCTCAGATGATGGATGAGCAACAGGCGTTGCCCCCGCTCTGATCGTCGGGGACCTCCCCATGGCCGGCGACTCCCACCATCATCGACGCCTGTCGGCCGAACGGGTCCTCGACCGACTCCTGGCCGCCCTGCCCGCCTCGCAACGACCGAGCACGCCGCCGTCCACCGAGGTGATCCGCGACGGTGCCGCCCTGGTGGTGCGACGTGGGCCGTTCCTCGTGCGGGTGCGTTCGGGCTCGGAATCGGCCTGGGCGACGGCCCGACGCGAGGTCCAACTGGCGCGCTTGTTGGAACACCTCGAGGTTCCCGTCACCGCTCTGGTGGAGCCGGCGGACCAACCGTGGACGGTGGACGGCGACGTGGTGACGGCGTGGAGCTGGAGCGAGCCCGCCGCCCCGTCCGGCCCGTACGACCTCGGCCGGCTGGCCAGGACGCTTCGACTCCGAACCGCGTCGTCGGCCGCCGCGGTTGCGCCCTTCGATCCGCTGGCGGCGGTGACTGACGCGGTCGCGGGCCTTCCCGACGACGACCCCCAGGTCGCCTTCGTCCGGGCGCGGGCCGCGATGCTGGCCGACGCCTACCGGTCGGCGGTGGACGACGACCCCCTGGGTTGCGCCGTGGTCCACGGAGACCTTCACCGGGGCAACGTGGTCGACTCGATCGACGGCCCCCTCCTCACCGATCTGGAACTGGGCGGGATTGGTGGCGCTTCCTACGACGCGGCCCCCGCCGCGGTGGCGGTCTCCCGTTACGGCGCCGACCCGGCAACCCTGGAGGATTTCCTCCGCGGCTTCGATCACGACCCGCGTCCGTGGCCCGGGTTCGCCACCTACTTGGCGGTCTACGAGTTGTGGGTCATCGCCTGGGCAGTCGGTGTGCGGGACCGCAACCAGACCTGGGCGGCCGAAGCCCGCCGAAGGGTGGAAACGATCCGTGACAACGCCCCCCACACCTGGCAACTCCGCTGACCCAGGGGTCTGGTCCTAGTTGTCACCCGGAAGGTGATTCCGGGTAGGAGCGGCTGATTTTCCTATCTATTTTCGCGATCAATTCATGGTGGACCTAAGTCCCTATGAATGGGCGTCCCCGACTGGTCTTCTGACTGCAGCATCGAGATGTTGGAGGTGCCCATGGGCGAAGACCACGAGCCGACAGCGACGACCGATCGGAGGGATCCGGTCACGCGACGTGCGGTGCTGGCCGGAAGTGCGGCAAGCCTGGTGGCGGTGATGACAGGGGCGGCGGGACGGGCCGAGCTGGCGGGGCATCTCCGCCAGCTCCAGCCCATCGAGGCGATCCCCAACCCGCTGGCCGCTTACCCGAATCGGGATTGGGAGGACGTGTACCGCGACCTCTACACGCCCGACAGCACCTACCACTACCTCTGTGCGCCCAACGACACCCACGGATGCCTCCTGAAGGCCAGCGTCAAGAACGGCATCGCCGTGTACGCCGACCCCTCGTTCGGATACCACAAGGCCACCGACCTCTACGGCAACCAGGCGTCGAATCGCTGGGATCCCCGGGCCTGCGTGTCGGGCCTCGCCTACGTGCGGCGGGCCTATAGCGACCGTCGGGTCAAGGGCTGCTACGTCCGCAAGGGGTTCAAGGACTGGGTCGACGCCGGGATGCCCCGTGGTGACGACGGTCAGCCACCCCTCAAGTACCGCAGCGGCCGCGGCAAGGAGAACTTCGTCAAGATGTCCCACGAGGACGCCGCGGCGTTGGCAGCTCGGGTCTACATCGACGTGGCCACCACCTACAGCGGTGACGAGGGGGCCAAGCGGCTCGAGGACCAGGGCTACTACGAGCCCGAGATGATCGAGGCCATGCACCACGCTGGGACCCAGGTCCTCAAGTTCCGGGGAGGCATGCCGTTCAACGCCCCCTTCCGGGTGGGTGGCTTCTACCGCCTGACCAACATGATGGCGCTGCTCGATGTGGCCGTCCGCGACGTCGACCCATCTGAGTCCTATGGAGGGCGCCACTGGGACAGCTTCGCCTGGCACACCGACCTTCCCCCCGGACACCCGATGGTCACCGGCCAGCAGAGCCTGGACTTCGACCTCAACACCGCTGAGAACGCCAACCTCATCACCTTGTGGGGGATGAACTGGATCGCCACCAAGATGCCCGACGGTCACTGGCTGACCGAGGCCCGGCTCCACGGAGCCAAGGTGGTGACGATCGCCCCCGAATACCAGTCCTCGACCTGCAAGGCCGATCGGGCCATCACCATCCGAGCCGGCGCCGACGCCGCCCTGGCTTTCGGCATGGCCCACGTGGTGGTGCGCGACAACCTCTATGACGCCCAGTTCGTGAAGACGCAGACCGATCTCTCGTTGCTGGTGCGCACCGACAACATGAAGCTGCTCAAGGCCAGCGACATCATCGCCGGCTACGCCAACGCCGATCTCCGCACCGTGAAGCTCACCGAACCGGGTGAGGTCCTTCCCCCTCCGGCCGAACAGCCCCTCCAATACGTGCCCCGTGATCTGCGGGAGGCCTGGGGTGACCAGGTGGTCTGGGACACGGCCCGCAACGGCCCGTCGGTCGTCACCCACGACCACACCGGAACCAACTTCCCGGCCGGGGTGGACCCGGCACTCGAGGGGACCTTCGAGGTCACCTTGGTCGACGGGTCGACCTTGAAGGTCCGGCCGGTGTTCGACGCCGTCAAGCAGTACCTGATGGACACCTGCTCGCCCGAGAAGATGTCCAAGGTTTCGTGGGTCCCGGTCGAGGCCATCGAGGAGTTGGCCAAGGACATCGCCGCCAACCCGGCCAAGACGCTGTTCGTCAGCGGCATGGGCCCCAACCACTTCTACAACAACGACAACTCGGGTCGAGCCATCATCCTGCTCGCCTCGTTGACCAACAACGTCGGCCACTTCGGTGGCTCGGTCGGGAGCTATTCGGGCAACTACCGCCTCCCGTCGTTCTCGGGGATCAACCAGTGGACCTACGAGGACCCCTTCGACATCACCCTCGATCCCGCCGCCCCGGCCAAGCTCAACAAGAGGCTCAAGGGGGAGTCGGCCCACTTCTACAACAACGGCGACCGGCCGCTGAAGATCGGCAACAAGAACTTCACCGGCGACACCCACATGCCGACGCCGACCAAGACGATGCACTTCGCCAACTCGAACTCGTTGCTGGGCAACGCCAAGGGTGCCCACGACGTGTTCGTCAACACGCTGCCCAAGATCGAGATGATCATCCACCACGAGTGGTACTGGACGGCGTCGTGCGAGTACGCCGACATCGTGTTCGGGGTCGACTCCTGGCCCGAGCGCCAGTTGCCCGACGTCTACGGGTCGGTCACCAACTCGTTCCTCCAGGCCTGGCCCGCCACGCCCATGCAGCGGGTACATGAGACCCGTGACGACATGGAGTGCAACGCCCTGGTGGCCCGAGCCCTGGGTGAACAACTCGACGATCCCCGCTTCGGTGACTACTGGCGCTTCGTCACCGAGAAGAACCCCGGGGTTTACATCCAGCGGGTGTTCGACGCCGGCAACGCCACCCGCGGCTACTCCTTCGATGCCCTGCACGAGTCCTGCAAGCAGGGGACACCGTTCACGTTCCTCATGCGCACCACCCCCAGGGTCGTGGGCTGGGAGCAGACCAACGAGTCCAAGCCCTGGTACACCAAGTCCGGACGGCTCGAGTTCTACCGGGACGAGGACGAGTTCATCGAGTACGGCGAGAACCTGCCGGTCCACCGCGAGCCGGTCGACGGGACCATCTACGAGCCCGGTGTGCTCGTGGCCGAACCCCATCCGTTGATCAAGCCCGCCCAGCCCAAGGACTACGGCCTCGACCCCGACGACATGTCGGCCGAGGTCAGACAGGTCCGACACATCGTGCGCACCCCCGATGAGATCGTGAAGTCCAAGCATCCGCTGAGAACCGACGGGTTCAGCCACGTGCTGGTCACTCCCAAGTTCCGTCACGCCTGCCACTCGATGGGTGCCTCGACGGACCTCGACGTGTTGATCTTCGGTCCCTTCGGCGACTTCTACCGCCACGACAAGCGCAAGCCCTGGATGTCGGAGGGCTACGTCGACCTCCACCCCGACGACGCCGAGGAGATCGGCGTCCGAGACGGCGACTACGTGTGGGTCGACGCCGACCCCGCCGATCGACCGTTCAAGGGGTGGCAGGACAACCCCGAGGACTACAAGGTCTTCCGCTGGATGGTCAGGGCCCGGGTGAACCCGTCGGTGGTCCGCCACGTTGCCCGGGCCTGGTTCCACTTCCACGTCTCCACCCACGGCAGCGTCGAAGGCCACGAGACCAGAGAGGACGGTCTGGCCCGCAACCCTCGCACCGACTACCAGGCTGGCTACCGCTACGGCAGCCACCAGTCGGTCACCCGGGCCTGGCTCCGGCCGACGTTGTTGACCGACTCGATGCACCGCAAGGACGGCGTCGGACAGGTGATCGGCAAGGGCTTCGAGCTCGACGTGTACGGAGCGGTAGGTGCTCCCAAGGAGTCCTTCGTCAAGTTCACCAAGGCCGAGGACGGGGGCGAGGACGGCGAGGGGGACTGGCATCCGGCCAAGAAGGGCTACCGCCCAGGCAGTGCCAACACCTCGATGCAGAAGTTCATAGAAGGCGCATACATCAACACCACTGGGAGCAGCAATGGCTGAAGTATTCAACTGGCAGCTGAACCGCACGATGCAGTACCCCTACGGGGAGGCTCGGCCGACTCGCCAGGCGGCGGCGGTGTTCGACACCAACAAGTGCATCGGCTGTCAGACCTGCACCATGGCCTGCAAGACCTGCTGGACCTCGGGCAACGGTCAGGAGTACATGCTCTGGAACAACGTCGAGACCAAGCCGTGGGGTTCGTACCCCCTGGCCTGGGACGTGCGGGAGCTGGACCTGCTCGGACCCCAGGGCTGGACCGGCGACAAGTACACGGGCAAGACCATCTTCGAGGCCGCCCCCGAAGGGGAACGCAACGTGGCTTGGAAGCCGACCGAGATGGACTACGCCTACCCCAACCGGGGCGAGGACGAGACCAACGTCTCGCTCACGGTCAAGCGGTACCACCTGAAGCTGCCCCACGACATGTGGTTCTTCTACCTGCCCCGCATCTGCAACCACTGCACCTACCCGGCGTGCCTCCAGGGCTGCCCCCGTCAGTCGATCTACAAGCGCCCCGAGGACGGCATCGTGCTGGTCGACGAGGAGCGCTGCCGGGGCTACCGGGTCTGCTACGAGGCATGCCCCTACAAGAAGATCTTCTACAACCACACCACCAAGGTGTCCGAGAAGTGCATCATGTGCTTCCCGGCGGTCGAACAGGGGATCCAGCCCCGGTGCATGCGCAACTGCATCGGCAAGATCCGCTCCTTCGGCTACCTGAGCCAGCCCGACGAGGTCCGCGAAGACAACCCCATCGACTTCTTGGTGCATGTGCGCAAGGTGGGTAAGCCCCTGTACCCGCAGTTCGGCTTGGAGCCCAACGTGTACTACATCCCGCCGATCCACGTGGACAGCGACGACTTCCTCACCATGATGTTCGGCCCGGGTTGCCTCCAAGCGATCGACGCCTACAAGGCCGCCATGAACGGCGACGACCGCGAACTTCTGGCGGCGTTGCTGCTGGCGGTGTCCACCGACCGGATCATCACCCGGTTCCAACTGGTCGGCGACCGTGTCGACGCCTGGGCCGAGAACGGTGACCAGGTGGTGAGCATGCCCCTCAAGGTGCCCACCGTCGAGCGGGTGCCCTTCGACCCCGACCTGAACGTCTACCGCTACAACATCACCTGAACCGATACCTCCCGAGGAGGCGCAATGAGCCAGCAAGCTCCCGCCCCGTCCCGCCGGTCGCTCCTCAAGGGAGCAGCACTTGTGGGCGCCGGTTCCGTGGCCTTCGCCGCGTGCTCCAAGAGCGACCGCTACGACGGACGAGGTGTGTACTCACGACGGGTCGAGCGCGTACAGCTCGACCCGGGACACGACTCGTGGGGCGACAGCCCCTACACCGACATCGAGCTCGGCCCCCAGAACATGACCCTGCCCCAGCAGCTGAACCCGGCGGTGACCCGGGTGCGGGTCCGATCCGCCCACGACGGTGAACGGATCGCCTTCCGGCTCGACTGGGAGGACCTGGACGTGAACGACCAGACGATCCGGGTGGATGACTACCGCGACGCCTGTGCCGTCCTGCTGGCGCCCGGCGACGCCGATGAGGCGATGAGGATGATGGGCACGGCGACCGTCCCGGTGACCCTGTTGCACTGGAAGGCGGACTGGGAACGGATGGTGGCAAAGGGCGACGAGGGACTCGATGCCGCCTTCCCCAACCGCAGCGTCGACACCTATCCGATCATCTGGAAGACGCCCGCCGACGAGGTCACCATCGACAGCTACGTGGAGGCAGGGGCGACCGAATGGCTACCGGCCATCCATGTGAAGAACCCCGTGGCCGGCAGGACCACCCGGTTCACCTCGGTGGAGAAGGCCATCGCCTACAGCTTCAGCACCACCACCTCGGCCCCCACCCAGGACGCCCGCGGTCGGGGCCGTCATAGCGAGGACGGCTGGAGCGTGGTACTGGTCAAACCGCTCGGGGCGGCCGACGACGGTGAGATGGACCTCAAGCCGGGCACCGTTTCGACCTGTGCCTTCGCCGTCTGGTCGGGGAGACGGCGCGACGTCGGACCTCGCAAGTGCCCCGCCACCACTGTCGCGGCCCTGGAACTGGAGGGGTGACGGTGGGTTCGGTGCAGACCCTCGAGGAGGCGACCGAGCTCCGGGCCCGGTCGGTGGCCTTCATCCTGCTGGCCGAGGCCCTGGGTCCCGACGGGCGGTTGCTGGTCGACCCCGAGGGGATCGAAGCGCTGCGAGGTGCTCTGAGAGCGGGCCGGGCATCCGCCGCGCTGGCCCGACTCGACGGTGTGGCCCCCTCGGACCTGGAGGTAGAAGAGTTGGCGGGGTTGTGGGTGCGGTGGTTCGACCTGGGTCGGGTCGCTCCCTACGAGGGATCGAACGTGGCATCCAACGCCGGTGGAGTGACCCCGCGGTTGGCCGATGTGGCGGGCTTCTACCGGGCTCTGGGTATGGCCGTCGTCGACGAACGGCCGGACCACGTGCTGGCCCAGCTCGAGTTCATGGCGGTGGCGGTGCTGGCCGAGGCCGAGGCGATCGAGTCCGGCTCGACCGAAGACGAGAAGTCCACCGCCCGCTGCGCGAGGTCGTTCCTGCGGGACCACCTCGGTTCCTGGATCGACACCTGGGCGGCCCGGGTCGGCGGCGTCGAGGAGCTCTCGCCGTGGTTTCCCTTTGCCGCTGCCGCCGCCGATCTGGTGCGGGCCGAGGCTGCCCGTCACAACGTGATCCCTCTGGTCGACGACGCGATCCTCCCCGCGGATGCCGGGGTGGCCGACGACGAGGAGAACGAGCTGTGGTGCGACGGAACAGGGCCGTGAGTCCCACCGGGTCGTGACCGACGAGACAGTGACAGGTCGCTCCCGCCCCGTTAGGGTTAGGCATTCCTAACGAACAACGATCTCCGGGCCTGACCAGGGGTGGCATTCAAACCGTGCCCCTCAGCGATGTGGCGGTCGGTACCACCGCGGTGGTGCGGGCGGTGACCCCCACCGACAACAGGCTAGAGGTGCGCCTCGAACACGTCGGCTTCATCCCCGGTACCACCGTCACCGTCGAACGGCGGGCTCCCCTCGGAGACCCCACCGTCTACGTCCTGCGGGGCTACCGGCTGGGGCTGCGCCGCGAGTCGGCCCGCCTGATCGAGGTCGAGGTGGTCGAGACCGCGACATCCGGTCCGAAAGGAGCTCACCGATGAGCTGTCATGGCGCGGACGGGGCTCTGCTCACCAGTACCGACAACCTGGTGGTGGCGTTGGCCGGGAGCCCCAACGCCGGCAAGACCACGTTGTTCAACGCCCTCTGCGGGATGCGGGCCAAGACCGCCAACTATCCGGGGGTAACCGTCAGTCGGCGGGAAGGTTCGGTACGGACCGAGGCGGGCGAGGTGACCCTCGTCGACCTACCGGGCACCTACAGCCTGTCACCGGTCAGTCCCGACGAGGAGATCGTGTATCGGGCCCTCACCGGTCACGTGGAAGAGGTCGAGCCCCCCGACGCGGTGCTCGTGGTGGCCGACGCCACCACCCTGGAACGGTCGCTGCTGCTGGTGGCCGAGGTACTGGCTCTCGGGCTGCCGACCGCGCTGGTGTTGACCATGCTCGACGAGGTGATCGCCCGTCATGGCCGTGTCGACCTGGACCGGCTGTCGCTGGCCCTCGGCGTGCCGGTGGTGGGAGTGGTCGGTCACCGTGGAATCGGGATGGACGCCGTGCGCCACCTGCTGGAGGAGCCGCTGGGGTGGGATCGACCGATCGTCGACCCGCCGAGCGGCGGAGCCGAGTTGAGCGGCTGGGTCGACTCGGTTCTGTCGGTAGCCGTGACCCAGCCGGCCGTCGACGAGCGGACCCAGCGGATCGACCGGGTCATCTTGCATCCGGCGGCCGGCACCGCCTTGTTCGTGACCACCATGGCGCTCTTGTTCCAAGCGGTGTTCACAGTGGCCGCACCGGCCATGGACGCCCTCGACACCATGTTCGTGTGGTTGGCCGGCCTGGTCACCGACCACATCGGCGGCACCCTCGGGTCCTTCCTAGGCGACGGGATCGTGGCCGGGGTGGGCGGGGTGCTGGTGTTCATCCCCCAGATCGCCATCCTGTTCACCATCCTGGCCCTGCTGGAGAAGATCGGCTACCTGGCCCGGGCCGCCCTGCTGGCCGACCGGGTGATGGGCCGGTTCGGGCTCGAAGGGCGCAGCTTCGTGGCCATGCTGTCAGCCTTCGCCTGCGCCATCCCCGGGATCATGTCGACCCGCACCATCCCCAGCGAACGGCGACGGCTGGCCACCATGATGGCCGCACCCCTGATGACCTGTTCGGCCCGCCTGCCCGTCTACACCCTGCTCATCGCGGCCTTCGTCCCCCACCAGCGGGTGTTGGGCCCGTTCGGCGCCCAGGGCCTCGTCATGTTCGGGCTGTACTTCCTGGGGGGAGTCTCGGGCCTGATCTACGCCGGCATCCTCAACCGGACCGCCCTGCGGGCCCCGACCTCCCCGGTGATGATGGAGCTGCCGCCCTACCGGATGCCCACCGTCGGGTCCGTGGCGCTCTTCGTGTGGGACGGGGTGTGGGCCTTCGTCCGCAAGGCCGGCACCGTCATCCTGACCGTCACCGCCGTGCTTTGGCTCCTGCTCACGTTCCCCCGGGTCCATGCCCCGGCCCATCTGGCTCCGGCCGAGGCCGCCAGCTACCAGATGGAACAAAGCGTGGCCGGCCGGCTCGGCAGCGCGCTGGAGCCGGTGTTCGAACCGCTGGGCTTCAACTGGCAGGTCAACGTGGCCATCATCGGGAGCCTGGCGGCCCGTGAGGTGTTCGTCAGCACCCTGTCGGTCACCACCGCGTCGGCTGACGAAGGGTCGCTGCCTGAGAGGGTCAAGGAGGTGACCGACGACTCCGGCAACCCGGTCTTCACTCCGCCGACGGTGGCGGCACTCCTGGTGTTCTTCGTCTACGCCCTCCAATGCCTGTCCACGGTGGCGGTGCTCCGGCGGGAGTCGAACTCCCGAAAGTGGCCGACCATCGCCTTCACCTCGATGTTCGCCCTGGCCTATGGGGCGGCGCTGGTGGCCCACACGGTGGTGGGCGTGGTGACATGAACGGTTCGGGCGGGCAGGGCTACGCACGGGTCCACGTCGAACGAACCGCGACCCCCGAGGTGGTTCGCTGGGTTTGCCACCGCTCCGACATCGACGGCGACGTCGGTCCTCCCGCCGGGACGCGCCTGGCCGAACTTGTAGCCGAGGGGACGGTTCTGGCCGTGGTCGGTCGCGACGGTGACGTCCTGGTTCGCTTTCCCGACGCCGGCGAGTCACCGCCGCGAGCTGTCGTGGCCGCGGTCAACGAGGCCGTGGTCGAGGCCCTGACCGTCGACCCCTGGCCGGCGGCGGATGCCCAGGCCGGGCAGTCCTCGGTTTCCATCCGTCGGGCGGTCACCTGACCGCCCGAGGTCGGGGACGCGTCAGCTGGCGGCTTCGGCCACCAGGCGGCGGGCGATCACCTTGAGGCACAGGGTCTCGTCGGCACCTTCGAAGATCGACAGCACCCGGGCGTCGACGAAGTAACGGCTCACGTCGTACTCCTCGGCGTAACCCATGCCGCCGTGGATCTGCATGGCCTCACGGGTGACCCACTCGGCCGCCTTGCACACGTATGCCTTGATCATCGAGGCCTCGGCCGAACCCTCGCCCTTGGCCATCAGCCGGGCCACCACGTAGGCGAACTGGCGGCTGGACTGGATGATCACCGCCATCCGGCCGAGCTTGGCCTGGGTGAGCTGGTAGTTGCCGATGGGCTGGCCGAACACCTTGCGATCCTCGGCGTACTGACGGGCCGCCTCGTAGGCGGCCTGCATGACGCCGAGGGCACGGGCCGCGGTCTGGAGACGGCCATTCTCGAACCCGGCCATCTGGTAGTAGAAGCCCTTGCCCATGCCGCCGTCGAGGCCGATCAGGTTGTCGGCCGGCACGAACCAGTTGTCGAAGGCCATCTCATAGGAGTGCATGCCCCGGTAGCCGATGGTGTCGATCGGGCGGCCCTCCATCTTGCCGCCGCCCGGAGCGCCGCCTTCGGCCGGCTGGACCAGCTCGAAACCGTGGCTGTCACCGCGCTCCTTGGGCACGATGAACATCGACAGGCCCTTGTGGCCGAGGGACTTGTCGGGGTCGGTCCGAGCCAGCAGCAACAACACGTCGGCCCGGGCACCCAGGGTGCACCAGGTCTTGACGCCGTTGATGAGCCAACCGCCCTCGGTCGGGGTGGCCGACACCGTCACCCCGGCGACGTCGGAGCCGAAGTCGGGTTCGGTGACCGCCACCGCGTTCATGACCTCGGTGGTGGCCAACTTGGGCAGCCACTCCTGCTTCTGCTCCTCGGTCCCACCCGCCATCAGGGCCCGGGTCAGGATCTCGGGGCGGGTGATGAGAGAGCCGCCAGCGCACAGCGACCCCCGCGACAGCTCCTCGGTGGCGACCACCATGCCGATGTACTCGCCCTCGCCGCCCTCGCCGTAGCCGCCGTACTCGCTCGGGATCGACAGCCCGAAGGCACCCATCTCGGCTAGGCCCTCGATGATGTCCTCGGGGATGTCGCCGTTGGTGCGGTGGATGTGCTCGGCGATGGGCTTGAGCTTCTCCTCGGCGAACCGGCGGAAGGTGTCCTGCACCAGCTCGAAGTCGTCGTCGAGGTGACGGGGACCAGCCTGGTCGATGGCGGCCAGGAACTCCGGGGCCCTGTAGGTGGCCAGGAACTCGCGGGTGGCGTCGAGGGCACCGGGGTCCACACCCCAGTCGGCTTCGCGTCCGAAGACCTTGCCAGCAAGCTCGCCCACCGCGTCGGCCACGAAGGCACAGGTGATGCGGCCTTCCAGATCGCCCTTGGCGCCGTACTCCAACAGGCCCTGGGCGGTAGCCACGGCAGCGGCGGCGTGGGCCAGGTCATAGGCCAGGACCTGGTGGTCGTCGAGTGAGCCGGCGGCAGCCAGGCGACGGGTGGCAGCCTTCACCACGCCCGAGGCGATTTCGGTGACGGTGGCGGCAGCAGCGAGATCGGGTGCGGTCATGGCGTTGGATCGTATAGACGGTCCCCGGCCCCGGGCTATCTGACGCGGCGTCAGTTGGTGGGGCGTTGGCTGGTCGATTCCGGCGCAGCCGGGTGGTGCTCGTCGAGCCAGGACATGAGCTCGTCGAAGGGAAGGGGTCGGCTGAAGTGATAGCCCTGACCCAGATCGCAACCCAGTCGCCGGAGAAGCTGGAGGTCATCCGCGTGTTCGATGCCCTCGGCCACCACCTCGAGGCCGAGGTTGTGGCCCAGGTCGATCATGGAGCGGACGATGGTGAACTCGTCGCTACGTCGGTGCATCTCGGCGACGAAGGACTTGTCGATCTTGATCTCTTGGAGCGGGAGGTCGCGGAGATAGGTGAGCGACGAGTAACCGGTACCGAAGTCGTCGATGGCGGTGTTGACCCCCAGATCCCCGAACGCCTTGAACACCTCTTGGGCCAGCGACGGGTCGTCCATCAGTTCGGTCTCGGTCAGCTCCAAGACCAGGTCTCCGGCGTTGACACCGTGGTCGATCAACGCCCACTGAAGATGGTCGACCAGGTCGGGGTCGTAGAGGTTCCTCACCGACAGGTTCACCGCCAACCCCAGCTTGTGCCCGGCAGCCCTCCACTTCTGCACCGCGCCCAGCCCTTCGCTGATCACCCAGCGCGTCATCGGTTGGATGGCGCCCGACAGCTCGGCCAGTTCGACGAACCGGTCCGGGCTCAACAGGCCGAAGCGGGGATGTTGCCAGCGGATGAGGGCCTCCACCCGCACCGGTTCACCGGTGCGCAGCGCGACGCACGGTTGGTAGTGGAGGACGAACTGGCCGGCGTCCGCCGCATCGGGAAGGTCGCCGATGAGGGTGAGTCGCTCGATGCTGGAGCGATCGTGTTCGGCCGCGTAGACCGCCACCCCGGTCCCGGCCCGCTTGGCGTTGTACATGGCGACATCGGCGCGCTGGATGAGCGTGGGCACGTCGCGGGCGTGTTCGGGGTACAGGGCGATGCCGATGCTGGCGTTGGACTGGAGGCGGACCTCTTCCAACATGAACGGTTCCGAGAGCGTCTTGCGCACCCGGTCGGCGACGCTGCGGGCGTCGGTCTCGTCGACCAGGCCCGACAACACCACCGCGAACTCGTCGCCGCCGAGCCTGGCCACCAGGGCGTCGTCCAGCTCGCTGGTGAGGCGGTCGCCGATGCTGCGCAGGAGCTGGTCCCCCACGTGGTGACCCAGGGCGTCGTTCACCTCCTTGAACTGGTCGAGGTCCATCATCAACAGCGCGATGGTCTCGCCCGGAAGGGGATCGCGGTTGAGGGTGCGGTGGAGCTCCTCGTCGAGAAGTCGACGGTTGGGCAGGCCGGTGAGGCTGTCGTAGAGGGCCTGGCGCCGCAGAGCCTCCGAGGCGGCGACCGCTTCGGTCACATCCTGGAGGGACACCCCCACCGAACGGCCGGTCAGGGGGAAGGCCCGGAGGGTGACGATGCGGGGCTCGCCTCGGGTGGGGCGTACCAGCAGGTCGTCGACGCGCAGCGGTACGCCCCGTTCGACCACCAGCGCCAGCCGTGTCCGCAGTCGGGATCCGGCCAGGGCCGGAAAGGCGTCCTCCAAGGCGGTACCGATCAGAGGGTGGAGGTCGCGGTGGACGAGGCGGCTCGCCGCCGCGTTGGCGCCGTCCATGATCAGGGTCGGTTCGCCTCCCTCGTCGAGCCGTAGGACGAGGAGGGCCAGGTCGATGCGTTCGACGATGTCGGCGTACTGGTTGACGCGCTGTTCGATGCGGAACTTCTCCGATACGTCGACGCTCAGGCCCCGCAGGACCGTGGTGTCGCCGCTGCTGTCCACGTCCGCGGTGATCCGGTCGTGCAGGTGCACCCAACGTCCGTCAGCGGTTCGGAACCGGTAGGTGACGTCGGTGTCGACCCCCAGCGCCGCCGCCCGCTCCAGGGTGGAGGTGGTGTTCTCCTGGTCGTCGGGGTGGAGGCGTGCCTCCCAGAACCCCGGTTCCAGCCACTGGTCCTCGGTCCAGCCCAACATGGTGACGGCCCGCTGGTTCACGAACACCATGCGTCCCTCTCCGACGGAGCGCACCCACAGGGCGGCGTCGAGTCCGTCGATGACGTCGTTGAGGTGCTGACGCAGGACCGCCTGCTCGGCCCCCAGGCGACCGATGGCCTCGGTGAGGACGAACGCGGTGGCCCCGAGGCCGATGACCGCCACCGCCCCTCCCTCCGCGTCGGTGATGACCTGAGCGGCGGCCAGGCCGAGGGTGGCAACGATTCCGAGGACCGCGGCCACGGCGAGGCCGTTGAGGGCCGCAGCCATGGCGATCACGGTCAGGGCCATGAACGCACAGGGGACGAGGGTCACCGGGAAGACGAACGGGAACCCGATGCACGCCGCTAGGTCGGTGGCGAACAGCCAGGTCGGAATGGTGCCGGTGCGTCGTGACGTGAGGTGACCGGCGGCGTTGAACGAGAGGCCGACTGCGAGGATCGCCAGGGCGAGCGTGTGGGGCAGCTCGGGAAGGAGGACGATCACCACCGCTAGGCCGATGACGACGACGTAGCGCTGGTAGAAGAGCCGTTCCCGGACGCGGCGGTCCGAGGTCCAGTCCCGAGACCATCCGGTCCGGTCCTCCAGGCGTCGCAGCGCCCCCCTCGGCGACCGTTTCGCCATCGTCACCCGGTCGGCACCGAGGGAGGGGATTGTGAGGACATGGCGTTACCGCGACCGGCCGAGATGATCGAGGATCAGCCTGTTCACCTCGTCGGGTCGTTCGAGGTGGAGGAAGTGACCGGTGCCCTCGACGACGACCATCTGCGACTCGGGGTGGGGGAGGGAGGCCAAGACTTGGTCGGAGGCGAGGATGTCGGCACCCATGCATCCGTCGTCAGCCCCGTGCAGGTACAGGGTCGGCTGGGGGATGGGGCCGGCCCCGGCGGCTTCGATGGCGTCGTAGGCGGCGCTCCGGG
This sequence comes from Acidimicrobiales bacterium, assembly GCA_020439505.1. GTDB lineage: Bacteria > Actinomycetota > Acidimicrobiia > Acidimicrobiales > Iamiaceae > Aquihabitans. The sequence continues at coordinate 2,165 of JAGQSO010000244.1, read as the reverse complement.
CCCCGGTGCCGATCGTCGCCCGGTAGTAGGAGATCGCTGCCGCCAGGTTCCCGCTGCCGCCCAGGGCCGCCTTGACGCGGGGGAGGTCTTCGGAGGCGTCGTAGCCGGGGGACCAGTCGGCCCACAGCCGGTCGATGAAGGCCATGTCGTCCATGGGGACGACCATGTCGGCGAAGGGGGACTGGAAGAAGAACATGTACCAGGAGCGGTGCAACTGGTCGTAGGTGAGGAAACTGGCGGCCACCGTCGCCGGTGGGGGCACCGCGGCGGTGACCACCCGGCTCCAGCGTTCGGGTTGGTGGGCAGCGGCCGAGTAGCTGGCCAGGGCACCCCAGTCGTGGCCCACCAGAACGGCGTCGTCGCCACCGCCCAATGCGTCGTGGAGGGCGTTGGCATCGGCCGCCACCGCTCCGGGCTGGTAGTGACCGTCGGCCGGTACCGCGGTCGGTGAGTAGCCGCGCAGGAAGGGGGCGACGGCGCGGTAGCCCGCCTCGGCTAGGTCGACCATCAGGTGGCGCCAGGTCCACGCGCTGTCGGGGAAGCCGTGGAGGAGCAGGGCCAGCGGTCCGGAACCGACCGTGAGGAATCCGAACTCGAGACCGTTGGCGGTGATGGTCCCCGGGGCGATGGCCTGGTCGGTCATGGGCGGACGGTACACGCCGGGGGCCGGTCATGAAGCCGGGTGTGCCCGTTCCTGGTGCATCACCGGATTCGGAGACAGCGGTGGGTGTCACGGTGGTAATGGGTCACACCTGGTGACCGACGGTGAACCGTTGACTACGGTTCGGCCGTTAAGGGTGCTGGACCAACGTGTCGAGCGCCCGGGGGTACCAGGAGCAGCGACATGGTGAACGTAACGTTCTGGGGGGTCAGAGGGTCCACGCCTTGTTTCTGCGATGCCAATCGGCGTTACGGCGGCAACACCTCCTGCGTCACCCTCGAGGCCCCCGGACTGGACCCGGTGATCTTCGACCTCGGAACCGGTCTGCGCTTCTACGGCGAGAGCATCCTCGGATCACCCGAACCGTTCCGTGGTCTGGCCCTGGTCACCCACATGCACTGGGACCACGTGCAGGGGCTCCCGTTCTTCACCCCGATCCACATGCCTGGTTCGTCGCTGCAGGTCCAGGGTCGCAGCGAAGGGTGCAGCGTCGACCGCGCCTTCCGGACCTTCATGTGCCCGCCGTTCTTCCCGGTCGGCCCTGAGGCGTTGGCGGGCGACATCACCTTCTCGGACTTCCCCGCCGAGGGCCTCACATGGGGGCGGGCCTCCATCACCGCCGCCGACGTACCCCACACCGGTCCCACCTACGGATACCGGGTGGAGGTGGACGGTCTGGTCGTCTGCTACGTGAGCGACCATCAGGAGCCCGCAGACCCCTCCTACATCGCCCCGTCGGTGGTGGAGCTGTGCCGGGACGCCGACCTCCTGATCCACGACGCGCAGTACGAACCCCACGAACTGGCGGTCAAGGCCGACTGGGGTCACTGCACGGTGGACTACGCGGTCCGGGTTGCCGCGGCGTCGGGCGCTCGACGGTTGGCGCTGTTCCACCACGATCCGGCTCACGGCGACGACACCATCGACAGGCTCCTGGTCGAGTCCCGGGCGATGGCGGCGGGGACATCGGTGCGCGAGGTGCTCGCCGCTCATGAGGGCCTGACGGTCTCCCTCTCGTCTGCCCTAGTCTGACGGCTCGTCAGATAACTCCCGGAGACGCAACCAACATGACCGAGTCAGCCTTCGACAGCGCCCGCTTCCGTCAGGTGCTGGGCCACTTCCCAACCGGTGTCTGCGTGGTGGCAGGCCATCACGAGGGCCAGCCGGTCGGTCTGGCGGTGGGGTCGTTCTTCTCGATCTCCCTGGAGCCGCCCCTCGTGGGGTTCTGCGCCGGACACGGTTCGTCGACCTGGCCCAAGCTGCGCGAGAACGGTCAGTTCTGCATCAACGTGTTGGCCGCCGATCAGGAGCCGGTGTCGCGGGTGTTCGCTTCCAAGGATCCCGACAAGTTCGCCTCCATCGGGTGGGATCGCTCCCCGTTGGGGGAGCCCCGCCTCGCCGGTGCGCTGGCTTGGATCGACTGCACCATCCAAACCGTCCACGCCGCCGGTGACCACGACATCGTGATCGGCGAGGTCCACGACCTAGCGGTCCAACACGAAGG
>JAGQSO010000038.1 GCA_020439505.1 Acidimicrobiales bacterium | reverse complement strand
TCACCGCCCCGCTGCGGCCGGCCAGTTCGGGGCGGAAGCCGATCCAACTCCAGGCCGCCACGAACGACGGCAGGGCGAGGGGCAGCCCGGCCGCGACCTGGACCCCACGGCGCAACGGCAGGTCGGTCCGGGTCACCAGCCAGGCCAGGGAGACACCGATCACCACCGTGAGGGCGGTGACGATGGCGGCCAGCTCCAGAGAACGCACGGTGAGGTCGACGGTGTGGGGTCTGACCAGGGTCGCTTTCACCCCTGGCCACCCACGCTCGGTGGCGCGCACCACCAGGTACACGAGGGGTAGGACGGCCAGGGCGGTCGCCATCGCCGCCGCGGTTCTCATGAGCCATACGACTGGGGTGGGCCGCGCCGCCCGCGCCATCCGTGGGGGCCGCGCCGTCCGTATCGGCGGGGCCGGGGGGTGGACGGTGGGAGGTTGGTGAACGGCGTCGGTCACGGTGGCCAGAGGTTGGTTGGGGTGTTCAGCCGAAGATGGGTCAGCGGGCGGTGTCGGGCGATTGTGATGCCGGTGGTGGTCTGGCGTGGTGCTGAACCGTTGAACGACGTCAGGTCAGCCGATGAGACCGAGTTCGCCCAACAGCGCTTGGGTCTGCTCGAGCGAATCCAGGTCGGCCAGATCGAAGCGCGGCCCCTCCAGTTCGCTGAGGGGCGGTACCCCGGTGGGGTCGGCCACCGAGGCCACCACCGGGTACTCCCAGGTCTCGTTGACGAAGTGCTCCTGGCCTTCCTTGGACAACAGGAAATCGGCGAAAGCCAAGGCGGCCGAGTTATCGGCGCCGGCCTTGGTCACCCCGATGGCGGTGGCGTTCACCAGTCCACCGGGATCGTCACCGGCGGGAAACACCAGCTTGACCTCGAGCTGGTCGCGGTTTTCGTGGCGGGCCCAGTAGTAGTGGTTGATGAGGCCGATGGCGACGTCACCGCTGTTGACCGCCTCGAGGACGTCACCGTTGTTCTCGAAGGTGGTGTCGGCGCCGTTGACGATCATCGCCTCCAGCCATTCGCGGGCCGCGGCCTCTCCCCGGGTGATGCGGAAGGCGGTGATGAAGGCCTGGAAGCTGGCGTTTCCGGGCACCATGGCCACCATCCCCTCATAGGCGGGGTCGGTCAGGTCCTCCACGCCGGTCGGGACCGCTACGCCCGCCGCATCGAGCATCTCGGGGTTGTAGGCGATGACCCGTGACCGGGCGGTGACCCCAACCCATTTGGTTCCTTCGACGGGGCGGAAGCGCACCTCGGCTCGTTCGACGGTGGCGGTGGGAAGGTCGCCGAGTAGACCGGCATCGGCGAGGGCGCCGATGGCGCCGACCTCCTGGGACAGGAAGGCATCGGCTGGGGTGGAGTCACCTTCCTCGAGAAGCTGCGCAGCCATCTCGGCCGAGTTGCCGTAGCGGACATCGACCTTGACTCCGGACTCTTTCTCGAATGCGTCGATGATCGGTCCGATCAGTTCCTCGTCGCGTCCCGTGTAGAGAACGAACGACTTGGCTTCGTCGCCACCGTTACCGCCGGGTTTGCCGGTGGCGGTGTTTGTGTCGTCGCCGCCGCATCCGGCCAACGCCGCCGCGGTCACGAGCAGTGCGAGCATGAGCTTTGTGGACTGGCGCAAGGTGGTCGCTTTCTGAGATGGGGAGAACGGCGACGGTTCGGACGGTCTGTCGGCAGACCTGTTCACGAGTGAGGTTAGGCGGTCCTAACCACGGGGTCACAGCGTGGTGACCTCAGGAGGAGAGCCGTGAGGCGAGGCGACCCATGAGTACGGCGTCGACCGGCCTGATTCCCTCGGCGGGGGTCGGACTTGGCATCCTTGACCGGTGAACTGTCGACGGTCCTCGTTCCATCGCCCTCTGTTGTCAGTTGTCGCCGCCGTGTTGGCGGCAACGGTCATGGCTTCGTGCTCCGGCCAGGGGCCGGTGGGTCTGACCCCGGCGGCCACGGTCGGTGGGGTCGTCATCGAGCAGTCGGCGGTGCAGGACCTGCTCGATGCCCAACGTCGGTACTACG
>JAGQSO010000243.1 GCA_020439505.1 Acidimicrobiales bacterium | reverse complement strand
CCTTGACTTCGGCGACGAGCTTGGCGAGTTTGCGGTCGAGCTTGGGGCCACTGAGGTTGTCGGCGGCCTTGGCGAGGTCGAGGAGACGGCGCCGTTGACTCTTCGAGGTAGTGGGCTCCTCGTCTGGGTCTCCGGCGTCAGCTCCAGGAGTGACATCGATGCCTTCGAGGGCTTCGTCGTCGGCCGTGTCGAGCACTGCGGCGCGTCCAAGGGCGTCTGCTTCTTCGATCGTCGACGCCTCTGCCGATGCTGCCCTGGTCCGAAGGGTTGCGGCTGCGGCCCGCGGGGATGAGGCGAGGGTGCGGAGCAGCGCGAGGGCGGACCACCAGCGAACCCGTTGGCGTAGTACCGGTTGGCCAGTGGTGGCGTCAGTGATCTGTTCCCGGGCGTAGTCGAGGACTCGATCGAACAATGCGGCGTACTCGGCGGACAGCTCGTAGGGAGCTTCCTTGGTCTCGCGGTCCGATGGGAAGGCAGTGTCCTCGTCCAAGAAACGGCGGATGTCGGCCCGGCGGCGCTGGACGAAGTGGCGAGCGAGGTGTTCGCGCCCCTTTACGTCATCGAGGTTGACGGTGGCGAGGGCCGGGTCGAGCAGGCCGAGCAGGTTCCGGAAGCCTTCATCCTTTCCGGAGTGCGGGGTGGCGGTGACAAGAACCAGGTGACGGCTGGGGTCCCGAGCGATGTCGCGAAGGAGGTCGTAGCGCTGAGTGCGCGCCTTTGCACCCCCGCTGGCTCCATCGGCGACGGCACTGTGAGCTTCGTCGACGATGACGAGGTCAGGGCAGTGGTTGAGGAACTCGGATCGGCGGTTGTGGGCCTTGATGAAGTCGGTTGAGATGACGACGAACGGATGCTTCTGGAACAGCGATTCGTTCATCATCAGTCCGCGTTGCAGACGCGCTGCTGTGGAGGGCAGCACGAGTTCGGCGTCGATGCCGAACTTGTCGCGCAGCTCTCGTTGCCACTGCTCGGCGAGCGCTGGGCTGCAGAGCACCGCTACCCGCGAGGCGTCGCCTTGGGCAAGCAGTTCTGAGGCGATCAGTCCCGCTTCGATGGTCTTGCCGATGCCTACATCGTCGGCGATGAGGAGTCGTACGGTTTCCTGGCGGAGGGCCACCATGAGGGGCACGTACTGGTAGGCGCGGGGTTCGACGGCGAGACGCCCGAGTGACCGGAACGGTCCGGCAGATGAGCGGAACCCGATGCGCAGAGCGGTGCGAAGCAGGTCGGCGCTGGCGGTGTCGCCGAGGTCATCGACTGTGGGGGGCGTGAACGTCGCCTCCACCACCTCTTCGAGGGCGGGAAAGACCGCAGCGGTGTCATCGTCTCCGCCACCGAGTGGGCGGAGCACCAGGAAGTCGGGCTCGGAGTCCGGAAGGACGACCCATTCACGGCCGCGTGCACGGACGAGGGTGCCGGGCGCGAACCCGGAGTTGGTGGTGCTCATGTCGTTCGGCCGTCTCCGAACACTGAGCGGAACTTCGAGACAGCAGTCGTCCAGTCGTCGTCGTAGCGGATGCGGATCACGCTCCAACCTTGGTCGATCAGGCGATCCTCGGCGTCGATGTCTCGTTCCGACTGGGTGGGGGCGTCATGAACGGGTCCGTCGATGAAGATGCCGACGAGCCCAGTTGGCAGGTCGTAGACCAGGTCGGGCCGGGCGCGAGCGGCCGACACGGTGGTCTGTGCACGGTCTGGGAGTCGGTGTCCTCGTTCATCGAGCCATTGCACGAAGTCGCGTTCGAGCGACGAGTCGGCCAACGCGTCGAGCAGGGTGCGGGATTCGGCGCGGGTGCGACCGCCTGATCCGGATGCGGTCGTCGAGGCCGCCAGCTCGAGGAGCAGATCGCGGACGGCGTGGCGGTCGATGCGAGCGTGGTCGAGCTGGTTGCCGTAGGAAAGCAGGCAGTCGTAGCAGGCCTTCTCGCATCGTTCGGTTGCCCCGGGGGCGTGGTCGAGGTCGGCCCCGTTGTCCGGGTCGAAGTGGGAACGCTCCAGTGCGATGCGGGCTACCTGGGCGAGTGCGTCGGTTTCGAGCACGAGGCGACGGAGGACGCCGGCGCCGCCCTCGGCTGACTCGGTGAAGACGAAACGTCCTCTGTCGGCAGGGTCGGGGAGCTCGTTCGAGTCGAGTTCGGAGTCTTCGAGCTGGAACCACGCCTCGGCACCTCGCTCGAGTGCGTAGCGAAGGCTGGTCGCGGCGACGTCGTCGAGAGACCGAGCATGTCGAACGAGGAGGATGTTGCGGGTGTCCTCGACGTAGGGGATCACCTTCGCTTTGGAGGCAACGTCGGCGAGGTCGGCTTCGAGATTGTCGGTGTCCACGGTGGCATCGGCGGCCTGCTTGTCGGAGAGCCACTTGCCGCCGATGGTGTCCAACCAGAAGCCGCGGTCGGCTTCGTCCTTCCGTCGTCGACGGCCCACGTTGGCGATGCGGATCGTCGCGGCGTCGCCGTAGGTGGCGTCGACGAGGCTGGTCCCGTTGGCTGAGGTGTTCGCGTCGATGCGTCCGGGCCGGTCGCCGTGACTGGCGAACCGGTAGGACACCTCCAGCTCAAAGCCGGACCGGCGTCGCTCCTCCTCGTCGCTGGAGATTCGTTCCCGCCTGCGGGTGTGCACGGTCTGAAGTCGCAGGAGGCCGTAGGTCTTGGCTCCGAGACGCGCGCCACACCCTTCGCAGGTGTCGGTGCCGACTGAGACCGGGTGGTGGTAGCCGCAGTCCTCGCAGCGCCGCGCGTCCTCGGTTTCGATTTGACCCGCTCCCTCCACGGAACGCGGGAGCTGGACTCGCACCACCTCGTAGCGGGCCCCTTCGTGGTAGATGAGCGCGCCCGGGCCGAACTCGCGGATGGCCAGGAATCGGGGCCTTTGGAGGTAGTCACCTTCACGGGCTCCGCGTCCGGCTCTGCCGCCGGGGATGTAGGCCGCGAGGGGTAGCCGGGGGAACGAGTAGCCGGGCAGGAAGCCTTCGGACGCGAGGTAACGATAGGAGTAGAAGTCGGTCTGGCCGATGTCGGAGTCTTCGTTTCGCAGCAGCTTCAGGCGATCGCGGGCTTCGCGTTCACGGTTCGCTGCCGCGTCGCGCGCTCGCCGTGGAGCGTTCGGATCGATGGCGACTCGACCTTGGTCGGTGTACTCAGCGAGCGTGGTCCGATAGAGGTCTCGCCAACGTTCGAGGGCGCGGTCGAGGTTCTCAGGTGCCTTGGTCACGACGTCGTGGACCCAGCCGTCGTACCACCACGCCACGAGATCGTCGTGAGCGTCCCAGGTCTGACGGAGCTCGCCGAGAACCCGCTCGGCACGCTTGATGGCCTCTCGTTGTGGTCGCTCTTCGGTGAGCGCCCGCCAGACCTCCGGGATGATGGCGAGGCTTGGGTTGTCACCTGTCGCGTCGACGATGTCGGTCAAGCGGGCCTTCATCGACTGGTCCGTCTCTGACAGCCAGATGGCATGGACGTGGGAGCGGACCAGCTCCTCATTCCCCAAGTCGAGCCGAGGTGGCTGGACGGAACCGGCGACCATGTCACGGCTGCGACGGAACCAGTAGGAATCGTGCGCGTTTCCGGAGGCGCAGTACGTCGCGACCAGTGCAGGCTGGCCGGAGCGGCCTGCCCGACCTGAGCGCTGGGCGTAGTTGGCGGGTGTCGGCGGCACGTTGCGCAGTGCGACGGCGTTCAAGCTCGAGATGTCGACGCCGAGCTCCATCGTCGGCGAGCAGTACAGCAACGGCAACGTGCCGTCTCGGAAGTCGTGCTCCCGGACCTCGCGCTGGTCGGGTGGGACCTGTGCGGTGTGTTCCTTCGCGTGCAGGCCGGTGAGACCGAGTGCGACCTCGCGGTAGAGGTCGCGGAAGAAGGGGTTGACCCTTGCGACCTGCTCGGTGTCCAGGCGCCGTCGTAGTGGGTCGTCTGCGCCCTTGGTCCCGTCGCCGCGGAGCCAGCGGACCGATGCGGCCTTCAGCCGGTAGCCGGCTACGCCGTTCGCGTCGGTGCTGACTTGGGTCAGGGTGCCGACCTGGTTCAGCACGTCGAAGAGGTCGACGATGATCTCCAATGCCTCCTGGGTGGAGAGATCGCGACCGAATCCATTCGGGCTACGCAGGTACCGGCCGAAGGCGGTACGGCCCGAGATGTTGAGATCGCTTCGCTGGCCACCCGGCGAGCCGGACCGAGGGAACACGGTTCCTACCAGCTCGATCCGTTCACCGTCGGCAACCCCCCACGGTTCGCGGAGGTGCTGGCGGGACTCACGCTGGACCCGCTCGAAGCCAAGCTCGGTGAGGCAATCGACATCGATCGCCAGTACCCGGCGGAGTTCGTCGAGCAGGATCCGAGCGAGCTCCTCGCGCAACGCAGCGCTCGCGTGTTGCAGGAGGGGATGGCGACCCTCCCAGGTCTCGACGTCGGCTGCGATCTCCGGGAGGTCGACGTAGTGCACGTGCAGGAGGCCGACCTGCTCGAGGTTCGGCATCGTTACGCGCCAGCCGCGCTTGAGGTCCGTGTAGAGGCGGTACTCGATGACTTGCCGCAGGGCACGCTCCGCGGAGTCCCTCTGCGAGAACTTCGCACCCGGGTTCTCGGCGAAGTCAGCGAACTCCAACCCCAGAGAGTCGGTCACCACCTGGGCCACGGCATCGTGCGTCAGCCCCTCCGGGTACCGGTCAAGGGCGTGACTGAGCGCCCCACGGAGTTGGGCGACCTGGATGAAGTCGTTGAAGTGCCCCGCTTGCAGCGACGCGTCCTGCCGGTTGTCGACGAAGGTGAGGAGCTTGCGGGCCTCCGGCGCCAGGTGCTCCGTGTCGAAGGCGCGTAGCGATCGGACGATGCTCGACGACAGGATCGTGACCGCCGATGAACGACCCTCCTGGTCGAGCGTCGCCAGCTTCGAGAAGTCATTGCCGCGGACCTGCTCGTAGGACACGCGGCACCGCAGGCAGAACGCGAACGGCGTGGACATGAACCAAGCCCGAAGTCCCGACCCGTCGCCGGCCTCGGTGCCGTCAGGGGCGATGAACACAGGCTCGGGCAGGTACTTCCGCTTGTTCGCTGCGACCGAGGTGGATCCGTCGTCGTCTTCGACGAGCCAGTGATCCGGTAGACGTCCCTCGACAGCAGGATCGGCTGGCCACGGGTGATCGTCGGAGACGTACAGGTAGCCCGTGACTGCATCTCCACCGGACGCGTCGCTGTCATGGCGCGGCACGTACGCGGCCGCACCGGAGCGCGAAACGCGTGAGACGACGTAGTACTCCTGCCCGCACTCCCGGCAGAACCCAAGCGGAAGGAGCGCTTTGTCTGGATGCCCCGGCACTCGAAGCTGGTATTGAGCCGTGATGTGCCGGCTGGTCTCCGGCTCGAGGCTCACGTGCACGGTGTCGCCCTTGGAGATGAACTGGTGGAGGCGGAACGCGAACAGCGGCCGACCATGCTCGGGGTGACGGGTTCGGCTGCCAGCAAGCAGGACGTTCCTGATGGCCTTGCTGCAGTCCTCCTCGGTTGCACCGGACTCTCTGGCAAGGCTCTCGGCGGCAGCTGGAACGGTCGTGGGTGCGCTGCGGACAAGGGCACCGGTCTCATCGTCGGTGAGGCCGAAGGTCGACTCGATCCACCCTGCCAACGGGTCCGCCGCCAGGGACTCATAGGACGAATCGAAACTCCCCGCCGCAGCTCGATGCACTGAAGCTGCGAGGTCGTCTCGCGAAGCGGATCCGCCGGCGGTGGCACGGATCAAGGTCTCGCCGATCACGCGCTCAGGGGCAACGTCGGAGCCGAACAGACGAGAGGCAACAGAAGCGACCGCCTCGGATCGTTCAGCACGGGTGCCGCCCGATGCCATCGTCGCCGACGTGCCGACGACCTGGAGGTCCGGTGACTGGCATAGGTCCTTCACCCGCCGGACCAGCAACGCGACGTCCGCGCCCTGTCGTCCGCGGTAGGTGTGGAGTTCGTCGAGAACCAGGAAGTGCAGGCCCTGTGCTGCGGAGATGAGGTGGCGACGCTCGTCCGGGCGTGTCAGCACCAGGTCGAGCATGACGTAGTTGGTCAGGAGAATGTCAGGCGGATCCGCAAGGATCTTCCGACGGTCGTCCTGGCTCTCCTGGCCCGTGTAGCGAGCGAAAGTGACCGGCTGGTCACCGTCGCCGTATCCGTACTGGAGGAACTTCTCCAGCTCGAGCACCTGGCTGTTTGCCAGGGCGTTCATCGGATACACGATGATCGCCTTCACGCCCCGCCGAGGGTCCTGCTCGCGCTCACGCAAGACCCGGTCGACGATCGGCACGATGTAGGCCAAGGACTTGCCCGAGCCGGTCCCAGTTGTCAGCACGTACGAGTGCCCGGTCGCCGCCGCAGCTATGGCGTCAGCCTGGTGCCGGTGGAACGTGAGCCCCACGCGACCGGGATCGTCCCTGTGCTGCTTCACACGGAAGATCTGTTCGCACTCAGGATGTAGGCGTCCATCGCGGACCAGGTCCGATACCGTCCCGCCGGTCTCAAAGCTCGGATTCAGAGACAGCCAGGGGTCTGGCCACTGCGCGCCAGCGATGATCTGCTGATTCAGGAAGTCAGCGATTCGTTCGTCCCGCGGCTCGACGAAGGCAGCGGTGAACGACCTGTAGTCGCTGACCAGCTGCTCTCGTACCTCGAAGACGTCCATGTGTTCCCCCGGCCGTGGACCGTTCGGTCGACCACACGACTGTACGAGACGGCCGTGACGCTGCCCGTTGCTGCCTATGACATATCGGCAGGTGAACGGTGGCTTCGAGTGTCCTCGGGAGGTGGGGCCGAGCGGCAGCCTGAACTAGGGCTCAGAAGCTGCCGTCCCTTCTGACGAACGCATCGTGAGCGCTACGAACCGAGTCGGGGAGCTTGCTGAGGGCTCGGGGCGAAAGGGGTGGCACCTCGACCACGACGCCCAGCGCATCGGCGTCGACCTGCTGGACCAGGCGGTGGTCTCGAAGGCGCTTTATGGCCTTGGTCAACGGCGAGGTGGTGCCGATCGGCTCGCCGCGGCTGGCCCGCAGGCCGAGCTCGAGCGACAGCTCGATGGGACAGACCGTGACCGGGCCACCGGCGTCGGCGAGGTGACGATTGAGCGCCCTGGCCAGAAGGGTCGAGGTAGGACCGATCAGCGGTCCGTAGACCATCTCGAAGTAGTCGTGCAGGACCGGGAACGCGGGGTCAGCGCACGGGGGAAGGGGTCGAAGTCGGAGGCCCGTGACGGGCCTCGTTCGCTGGCCGGGTGGCTCGCTTCCGTTACCGGAGTGCTCCGTGCCCATGGTCTGCCGCCGGG
>JAGQSO010000037.1 GCA_020439505.1 Acidimicrobiales bacterium | reverse complement strand
TCACCGCCCCGCTGCGGCCGGCCAGTTCGGGGCGGAAGCCGATCCAACTCCAGGCCGCCACGAACGACGGCAGGGCGAGGGGCAGCCCGGCCGCGACCTGGACCCCACGGCGCAACGGCAGGTCGGTTCGGGTCACCAGCCAGGCCAGGGCGACGCCGATCACCACCGTGAGGGCGGTGACGATGGCGGCCAGCTCCAGCGAACGCACGGTGAGGTCGACGGTGTGGGGTCTGACCAGGGTCGCCTTAACCCCTGGCCACCCACGCTCGGTGGCGCGCACCACCAGGTACACCAAGGGAAGGGTGGCAGCGGCGGTGGCGACCACCGCTGCTGACCTCATGATCCAGACCATCGCGGGAGGACGCCCGGAACGGCGGCGAGCGCCGGGGCGCGGCGGTTGTTGGTCGTCGTCGGTCACCGCTCTCAACGCTAAGCGGTGCTAGGAGGTTGATCAGCCGAGGAGGCCGAGCTCGCCCAGAAGTGCTTGGGTCTGTTCGAGGGAGGAGAGATCGGCCAGATCGAAGCGGGGACCTTCCAGATCACTGAGCGGTGGGACGCCGGTGGGATCGGCCACCGAGGCCACCACCGGGTACTCCCAGGTCTCGTTCACGAAATGTTCCTGGCCTTGCTTGGACAGCAGGAACTCGGCGAAGGCCAGGGCGGCCGAGTTCTCGGCGCCGGACTTGGTAACGCCGATGGCGGTGGCGTTGACGAGACCGCCGGGATCGTCACCGGCGGGGAACACCAACTTGACGTCGAGCTGGTCGCGGTTCTCGTGGCGGGCCCAGTAGTAGTGGTTGATGAGGCCGATGGCCACGTCGCCGCTGTTGACTGCCTCCAACACGTCACCGTTGTTCTCGAAGGTGGTGTTGGTGCCGTTGGCGATCATCGCCTCCAGCCAGGCCTTGGCGGCCTCTTCACCCTTGGTGATTCGGAAGGCGGTGATGAACGCCTGGAAGCTGGCGTTGGTGGGAACCATGGCAACCATTCCTTCGTAGGTCGGGTCGGTCAGGTCTTCGACCCCGGTCGGAACCGGAACGCCGGCGGTCTCGAGCATTTCGGGGTTGTATGCGATCACCCGGGAGCGGGCGGTGACCCCAACCCACTTGGTGCCTTCGACGGGGCGGAAGCGCACCTCGGCTCGTTCGACGGTGGCGGCGGGAAGATCGCCGAGCAGGTCGGCATCGGCGAGGGCGCCGATGGCGCCGACCTCCTGGGACAAGAATGCGTCGGCGGGGGTGGAGTCACCTTCCTCGAGTAGTTGGGCCGCCATCTCGGCCGAGTTGCCGTAACGGACGTCGACCTTTACGCCCGATTCCTTCTCGAACGCAGCGATGATCGGTCCGATCAACTCTTCGTCCCGCCCGGTGTACAGGACGAACGATTTGGCTTCCGTGGTGTTCTCGGTTGCGGGCTTGGTGGTGTCCTTGTTGCTACTGCCTTCATCGCCGCCGCATCCGACCAGGAGGGCCAGGGGGACGAGCAGGGCGAGCATGAGCTTGGTGGTGTGGCGCAATGGTCGTCACTTTCTGGACTATTGGTGGGTGGTCGACGATGGCCCGTCACGGGCCCCGTTCACGGATGGTTAGGTAATCCTAACTCACAGTTCATTTGGACTTCCACCGGTCCTTTCGGCTCGATTCCGTTTCGCCCCCTGACCTCCCCCGGTCAGGCCTGATTCCCCCGGTGGGGGTCTGACTTGGCATCCTTGACCGGTGAACTGTCGACGGTCCTCGTTCCATCGCCCTCTGTTGTCAGTTGTCGCCGCCGTGTTGGCCGCAACGGTCATGGCTTCGTGCTCCGGCCAGGGGCCGGTGGGTCTGACCCCGGCGGCCACGGTCGGTGGGGTCGTCATCGAGCAGTCGGCGGTGCAGGACCTGCTCGATGCCCAACGTCGGTACTACG
>JAGQSO010000242.1 GCA_020439505.1 Acidimicrobiales bacterium | reverse complement strand
GCACCAGATCTCCAGCCCCATCGGAGTTCGGGGACTTCCATCCGCCTGGAAACCGCTCGACACGGGAGCACGCAAGTTGTCTGGACACGTCGAATCCGGCCCTTCAATCCACCACCGCCCGGTGAGGCGATCCTCCCTGGCCCTGGTGCTGGTACTCGTAGCGGCCCTGATCGCCGGCGGCTGTTCGGGCAGTGACGAGAAGGACGAGAGTCGTCCCGCCGAGAACACCACCACCACGGCACCCGCATTGACGCTGCCGCGCTATCGCACCGAGGGCATCCGCCTAGCGGTGTCGAACACCGAGCCGTTGGTCATCTACAACGTCTATCCCTCCGGTGCCGAGCCCGAACTGATCGAGCAGGTCGTGGACCTGTGGCCCGAGGATCTACTCCCCTACCTGGCCATCCAGATCATCCCCAACGGGTTCGACGAGCTCACGCTCCCAGAGCGAGCCGAGGCGGTGGACGTCATGCTCGATGCCGCCGACAAGGCTCAGGTCGCGGTCATCCTCCAAACCTTCACCCTGTTCGGCGACGAAGGCCCGGGCGAGGCCGCGGTGGACGCCGCCTTCGACGAGCACCCATCTCTGGTGGGCATCGGGGTAGCCGAACTGAGCGCCAAGTACGAGGCCTCGATGGGTGGCCTCCAAGAGGACCAGAGGGTGGCGTTGGCCGAGCGGATCGAACAAGCCGCTCGCCACGACGCCATCTTGTTGTGGGCCGACATGGGTTACCTCGGCCCCCAGGTGTTCGTGGACGCCGGTGCTGACGAGACCTTGTACCCGCTGATGCGCAAGCACCGGGACAACATCATCATCCAGGTGAAGCAAAACGGCCTGGGGCGCCGGTTCGGTTCCCAGTCCGCGGCGTTCGGCCTGTTCATGTCGGACATGGCGTCGGCGTGGGGCATCAACAGCGAAGACTGGTTGTGGTGGGAAGCGAGCCTTCAACGCCTCGGTGACCCCCAGGTCCCCGGGGGGTTAACGGTGGCGGGGATGACCCGCAGCGAGTTCCAGGTGCGAGCTCGCCTCACCTACCCAGAAGCCCTTTTCGGTACCGAGATGTTGCTGGTGGCGGCCTCGGGCGGATCGGTGTTCTCGATCGAGGCACCCCAGAGGGGCACCATCGACCCGTTGGGCACCGGTGAGCTGTCCCCGGCGGGCGAGAACGTCGTTTTCCCGGTTCTGCGCCGACTCATCAACGATCGCCTCATCCCCAGCCGCGCCGAGGTCCAGTCCCGGGTCCGCCTGGCCCTCCAGCCCGCCGACCGCGATGACCCGGCCCTGGGTACCGACTTGGTGTTCTCCGAGCTGTACGGACCCGACGGCTGCACCGAGGCCGACCGCCTCACCTGTGCCCAACACCAGTGGCTGTCGTCGACCGGGCGCTACGGGATCGTCCCGACGCTGCCGGCACTGGCCGACCCCGAGATCGCGGACCGCTTCGCCACGGTCATGACCCCCTCAGAGGCCCTCGCGGCCGGAGGCGACCAGATCGGCCCCAAGGCGCAGACGACCGACCCGGCGAGCGGTGATGCCTGGGCGGTTCGGGCCGTCGGTGATGACACCTGGTTCGTGGCCAACCCCCACGAGAACGAAGACGTCAGAGCCACCTTCGAGCTCCCAGCCATCGCTGGTGCTGCAAACGTCGAGGTCGGCGGTGACATCGCCCGACACACCTTCGTGATGGTCGACGGCCGAGACGGACTGTCGCTGCTGGTCAACAACTACCGGACCGATTCTGACCGGTTGTGGGACGAGAACATCTCAGAAGATGCCATCGCCAAGATGAACCAGGACGAAGTCGGAGACGCCGAACCCGAGACGACCACGCTCACCTTCACCTACCCCAGCGGCACTGCCCGCCCCAAGGTGACCGCCAAGGGAGCCACCCTCAAAGAATCCTGGGACGACAAGAGCAACACGCTCACCGTGAAGTTCACCCACCGAGGCCCAGTCGAGCTGACCATCCCCTAGCAGCAGGCCCCGGGCCGCGGCCCTGGTCGGGGCGTCAGGCTTGGGGGGCGGATGGTGGTGGCTATGGCGCCTACCAGGTCGGTGTCGACCATCTCGGCGGCGACCTTCACCGCGTTGACGATGGCGGTGGCCGACGAGGACCCGTGGCTGATGATGCACGGACCGTTCAGGCCCAACAGCAGCGCACCACCGGTGTTGTCGGGGTCCAACTGGCCGTAGAGGGGCAACAATGCCGGGAGCAGCACATCACCGGCGGCACGGGTGGCGTCGTCGGTTCCGAAGGCGGCGAGGATGGCCTTGACCAACGCCTTCATCCCGCCCTCGAGGGTCTTGAGGACCACGTTGCCGGTGAAACCGTCGGTGACCACCACGTCGACGTCGGGCGACATGATGTCTCGACCTTCGACGTTGCCCACGAAGGATCCGCCCGACACCGCCGACCAGTCTCCCTCCGCGAGAAGCCGGTGGGTGTCCTTGACCAGCGGGGTCCCCTTGGACGGCTCCTCCCCGATCGACAACAGACCCACCTTGGGCTGGTCGATGCCGTAGCGCTGACGGGCGTAGACCACCCCCATCTGGGCGAACTGCACCAGCCACTCCGGGGTGCACTCGGCGTTGGCCCCGGCGTCGAGCAGCACCGTTGGGATCTCGGCCCCCGGGCACGGGATCGGGGTGGCGATGGCGGGACGACCCACCCCGGGAAGGCGCTTCATACGCAACAAAGCGGAGGCCATGGTGGCGCCGGTGTTGCCGGCCGAGACCATGGCACACGCCTTGCCGTCACGTACCGCCTCGGCGGCACGCACCAGCGACGAGTCCTTCATGGTGCGAACGCTGCGGCCGGGGTCGGCGTCCATGGCGATCACCTCGGACGCGGGGATCACCGCCAAGCCGGCGGTGTCACCGATCTCGTCGGGGCGCCCCACCAGAACCACGTCGATACCGGCCTCGTCACGGGCCCGGATCGCCCCGG
Source organism: Acidimicrobiales bacterium (assembly GCA_020439505.1). GTDB lineage: Bacteria > Actinomycetota > Acidimicrobiia > Acidimicrobiales > Iamiaceae > Aquihabitans. The sequence goes on along the minus strand of JAGQSO010000242.1, from coordinate 3,118 downwards.
CCACGATCTCGGCCGGGGCGCGGTCGCCACCCATGGCGTCAACCGCTACGGGAAGGCGAGGCTGTCCGCTCAAGTGGGGCTCAGCGACTGTTCGGCGCGGGGTCGACGTCAGTCAACGTCGATGGCCTGGCGGCCGTGGTACCAACCACAGCCACCGCACACCACGTGAGGAAGCTTGGCGGCGCCGCACCGCGGGCACAGGCTGCGCGAGGGGGCATCGAGCCTCCACGCCGAGGCCCGGCGGCTCCGGCTCTTGGCCTTGGAGGTCTTCTTCTTGGGGACAGCCATCGTCGTGGTCCTGGAGGTGAGTTCGGGAGCGCGCGGTGGCACGCCTTGCGAGGCGATGATCGTAGCGGGACCGCTTCGCAGGGGTCCAAGCGACGAAACCCTGTCGCTACAACTCCAGGTCGTCCAGAGCCGCCCATCGGGGGTCACGCGGCGGTGCATCGTCGTCTGGTTTGGCCACCGTCGCCGGATAGCTCTCGGGTGCCGGTCCTGCACAGTCAGGCCCGCACAACGGCGCCAACGGCAGAGCCAACAGGGCCGTGTCGTGCAGGAGCGGACCGACATCGATGTGGTCGTGGTCGAGGGGCCAAGTCTCGCCCTCGGTCGGGTTGAGCTCCCAGATCTCACGCACCTCGACCTCGGCCCGCCCCGCGACCGGCCCCAGACAGCGCCGACACTGACCGCGCCAATCGACGCCGACCACCCCGGTGAGCACCACACCGTCAGAGATCGACTCGACCTCACCGGTGATCACGACCGGGGCCCCGTCGGGGACCTCCGAGTCGCTGAGGGCCAGGCCGGCCGCCTCGATCGCGGTGTTGACCGGGGCCCGCGAGCCGAGCCGCCGGCGGATCTCGGTGACCGAGATCAGTTGGCGAGGCTGGTGGGTGTCGGCGTCCACGTGGATCAGTCGTTGTCTTCGAAGAAGACGGAGTCGTCGAGATCGTCCAACTCGGCCATGGGAATCATCGACGCCTGCATCTTCTCGCGCCCCTTGGACACCCCGTCCAGGGTCCGTTCCAGCACTATCTCGAAGGTGGCAAGGCGCTGATCGCAGTAATCCTCGCACTCCAGGCGCAGCCGACGAGCGTTCCCCTCCGCCTCGGTCAAGATCTTTCTGGCCTTCACCTCGGCCGCCTTGACCACCTCGGTCCGCTGCACCATCTGGGCGACCCGAGCCTGCGCGGTCCGGGTCAGGTCGTCGGCGTCGTGTTGAATCTTGGCCAGGTAGTCGGCCCGCTGCTTGAGGAGCCAGCGAGCATCCTTCAGCTCCTCGGGAAGTTTGCTTATCGCCTCTTGGAGGAGAGCCACCACCTCCTCCTTGTTGTTGATCCGTGCCGACGCCGACAACGGAATCGGTTTGGCGGCCTCGAGCAGATCGAGGAGCTCGAGCAGCAGGCCCTCGGTGCCAGGCTCCTCACCCCGCCGGCGGCGGGAGCGAAACTCCTCGTCGTCGAAGGACAGGTCGTCGTCGAGATCTCCCTCGGCTTCCACGTCGTAGATCTCATCGTTCACGGGTGCCTCCAGGGGCGAAACGGTCGGCCAGTCGACGGGCGACCGACGGCGGGACCATCGAAGTGACGTCACCGCCCAGCCGGGCGACCTCACGGATGAGGCGGGAGGCCACGAACGAGTGAGTAGTGGCCGACGGCAGGAACACGGTGTGGACGCCAGCGATGGCGAGATTGGTCTGGGCCTGCTGAAGCTCCGATTCGAAGTCCGACACCGCCCGCAGACCCTTGACGATGAAGTCGACCTCCAACTCGCGGGCGAGGTCTACGACCAGGCTCGAGAAGCTGGTGATGGTCACGTTGGGGAGATGGGCGACCGACTCCTGGATCATCGCTTGGCGGTCGGCCAGGTCGAAAAGCCCGCTGCCCTTCTGGGGATTGTTGATGGTCGCCACCACCACCTCGTCGAACAGGCGCGACGCCACCTCGATCAGCTCGAGGTGCCCGGCATGGATCGGATCGAACGATCCGGGGTACAGGACACGCGTCACTCAGGGGCTCCAGGGGGAACGGCGAACGTGACAACCGTACCGCCGTACCGGCGCGTCCAGATGACACCGAGGTGAGGCTCCACGTCGACTTCGCGGTCGGACTCGATCACCACCACGGCATCGGGGTTCAGCCAGGGACACAATGCCTCGAACAACTCCGGCCACCGGTCGTAGTCGTAGGGGGGGTCCAACAACACCAGGTCCCACCGCCCTTCGGCCACCGCCCTCTCCCCAGCCCCGGCGATCACCCGAACCCGATCGGCGAAGCCGGTGACCTCCGCGTTGGTTGCGATGGCCCGTCGCGCCGCGGGATCCACCTCGACCAGGGTCGCGTGTCGCGCCCCTCTCGACAACGCCTCAAATGCCAATGCACCGCTGCCGGCGAAGGCGTCGAACACCACGGCGTCCTCGACCGCCCCCCGACTCTCCAGGGCGTTGAACACGGCCTGGCGGACCCGATCCGCGGTGGGACGGGTCGCGGACCCCGGTGGGGTCGTGAGCCGCACCCCACGAGCCGACCCCGAGACCACCCGCAACGACCCGGCCTTTGGCCGGCTCAAGACGCGGCTCGGCCCGACAGACCGGCCTCGACGAGATCACCCTCAGCTACCAACGACCGGCTGACATCCCACAGCCGGCCCCCGGCGACGACATCGCGCGCCGCCTTGGACGGACGCCATTGACGGCGGTGGGAGAAATACCCACCACTCACCTCTGCCACCCTCGGATCGTTCGACGAGGCCAGCATCACCGACGTGCTCGCCCCCTGGGTCGGATCGGACATGACCAACCCTCCGACTAGGCCGATCAGACGGCCGAGCAGACGGGTGTCACCGTCGCTGCCGAAGCCGCTCTGGACCGTTCCGGGGTGGAGGCAGTTCACGGTCACTCCGGTGCCCTCGAGGCGGCGAGCAAGCTCGAGGGCATACATGGCGTTGGCCAGCTTCGAGCGTCCGTAGGCCGGGAACATCTTGAACCCGCGCGTGGTCTGGAGGTCGTCGAAGCGCAGCCCACCGCGAGCCAGGCGGTGAGCGACCGAAGACACCACCACCACCCGGGCGGGGGCGCTGGCCACCAGCCGCTCGGTGAGCAGGTCGGTGAGGAGGAAAT
>JAGQSO010000241.1 GCA_020439505.1 Acidimicrobiales bacterium | reverse complement strand
GTCTTCATCTCCCCGTCCGGGGTTTCCACGTCGATCTCTCGCTCGATCATGGGTGGAGTTTCGCAGCGTCGAGCAACGCCCACCACGATGGTTGGCACCCCGAGCCAGCGGGACGGTAACGTCCACCATCCCATGCGGGCGTATGGCTCAGTTGGTTAGAGCGCTGCCTTCACACGGCAGAGGTCACAGGTTCGAATCCTGTTACGCCCACTCAAGAATCCGCACGCCAGCCGCCCCTTCAGGGCGGCTGGCGTCGTTTTCGCCATGATTCTTTGGGCTACCGGCTAAAGCTCGTAGGTCCACTGGCGATGTCCCGAAGGCCCCTGCGAGGACCGCGGGACAGCACAGCCGATCAGTCGTGGAGTTGGTGGTAGAGGTCTCTGCCGTAGTTGAGCTTGAGGTCTTCGGCGAAGGCGGTGTCGTCGAGGATGGCTTTGAAGATGTCGGCGTTGGCATCCATGCGACCGAGGACGACGTTCATGAACTTGGCGGCGAACACGATCATGAAGTTCTCGAAGGTGTTGGCTTTGGCGGCGTCGGCCAGGGCCGGGTCGCTCATCCAGTCACCCTTGAACTGCTCGAACAACAATGCGTCGGTGAGGGTGAGCTGGTACCCGTACTTCTCGTTGAGACGGTCGACGATCGCTGAGAGCCGTTCGGTCTCGGGGTCACCGGCCGGCCCCGCTCCACCACCTGTGAATGGGTCGAGCGGGTCGGGGGTGTTGTCGCCGATGGCGGCGTCGACGGTCCCTTTGGACTCGATGCGAAGGTGGGTCAGTTCGATCTCCGAGCCGAGGTCGATGCCGGCATCGCCGGGTCGGGTCGGAAGGTCAGCGAGCAGTGACCGGGCGAACACGTACAGCTTCTCCAGGTCGGTGTCGGTCCAGTCGACGATTTGGGCGAGGAAGCTGTAGGCCCGGCAGTACGAGTCGAGGTCGGAGCGGAACTGGTCCTGTTCGTCTTCGTCGAGTTCGTCGGTGAAGCGTTGGCGGGGACCGGCGAGAGCGGCGTAGAGGGCACCGTTGCCTTTGCGGTCGTTGACCGAGATCGGGGCGAACACCTCCCAGTAGTGGTCGACGTCGGTCTGGTCGAACACCCCGGCTGCTTCGATGGTTCCCTGGTAGCGGTACAAGATGTTGGCGTCGACCGGTTCGACGATCGTGGTGTCGAACCATGGGCGGAAGGCGTCGGTGATGGTCTCGGCGTCGTTGCGGAAATCCAACACGAACGGCAGCGGCTTGCCGGGGAAGCTCCGGTTGAGCCGGGCCAGGGTCTGCACGGCGTTGACCCCTTCCAGCTTCTTGTCGACGTACATGGCCAGCAGCCGGGGAGCGTCGAAGCCGGTCTGGTACTTCTCGGCCACGATCAACACCTGATAGCCGTCGACCGGGAAACCGTCCTCGCCCTTGAACCGCTTGGCTGTCTCGGACTCGGGGAACCCGTTCATCGACGGTTCGGTGAACGCCTCACCGTGAGGGTCGTCGGGGTCGGTGACCTTGCCTGAGAACGCCACCGCAGCTCGGGTGTCGGAGATGTGGTGGTCGGCGAGGTAGCGGTCGATCGCCTGCTTGTAACGCACCGCATGTAGACGACTCGCCGTAACGACCATGGCTTTGGCGGTGCCGTCGAGCTGGTGGGCGATGTGTTCACGGAAATGGTCGACAATGATCTTGGCCCGCTGGGCCACGTTGTGTTCGTGCAGCGAGATCGCCTTTGCGATCGTGGCCGACGCCTTCGCCTTGGCGACCTCGGGATCGCCGTGGCCGGACTGGCGGACCTTCCAAAACACGTCGAACGTCGTGTACTGGCGTAACACGTCGAGGATGAACCCCTCCTCGATGGCTTGGCGCATCGAATACACATGGAACGGCCCCTTGTTCCCGCTCACCTGGTCGAGTGTGCCGAACAGTTCAACCGTGCGGGCCTTCGGGGTGGCAGTGAACGCAAAGAACGACAGGTTCGGTTGGGTGGCCCTCGCCGCCACCGCCTCGGCGATCAGGTCCTCACCAGTGACCGGTTCACCGGCCTCGACCTTCTCAGCGATCGCCAGGCGTTCCTCCTCACTGGCCGTGCCCAGCACACCCTTGAGGTCCTTGGCGGCTTCGCCGGTCTGGGACGAGTGGGCCTCGTCCACGATCACGGCGTAGTTGCGGTGCCCGACCCCGAGCGTGGTGTCGACGTAGGAGAACGTCTGAAGCGTGCACAAGATGATCCGAGCCGTCGGCGATGTCAGAGCATCAGCCAGGTCCTTGTTCTTGGCCCCGCCGCCGCCGTCGACCCTTCGCACCACACCAGCGGTTGCCTCGAACTGCTTCACCGTCCCCGAGAGCTGCTCATCGAGCACCTTGCGGTCGGTGATCACGATCACCTTGTCGAACACCGCCTTGTCGTGGTCGTCGTGAAGCTGAGACAACCGATGCGCCAACCACGCGATCGAATTCGACTTACCCGACCCGGCCGAATGCTGAGCCAGGTACCGGTGCCCGGCCCCGTTGGCCCGGGCGTGCGCTTCGAGCGCCAGCACACAGTCCCACTGGTGATAGCGAGGGAAGATCACCGTGCCGGTCAGCTTCCCGTGCTCGTCTACCTCGGTGTGGATGAACCGCCCGACCAGATCCAAGAACGCATCGCGCTGCCACACCCGCTCGCACAGATACGCGGTGGCGTGTCGACCCGACGGCGACGGCGGGTTGCCCTCACGGCCGTCGTGACCCTGGTTGAACGGCAGAAACCTGGTGCCCGCACCAGCCAGGCGGGTGGTCATGAACGCCAGATGCGGGTCCACCGCAAAGTGCACCACCGCCCGCTTCGACAAGAACAGGTCCTTGGGGTCACGATCTGAGCGGTACTGGGCCTTGGCATCGGCGACGGTCTGGCCCGTCAACGGGTTCTTCAACTCGACCGTGGCCACGGCCAACCCGTTCACCCACAACACCACGTCGACCGTGTTCGTGCTCGACGACGTGTAGCGCTGCTGACGAGTGACCGTGCACCGGTTCGCCTGGTACCGCTCCACCAACAACGGCGTCAGACCATGAGCCGGTTTGAAGTAGCAGAGCGAGAACTTGCAGCCGTTGCCCTTCACCCCGTTGCGCAACACGTCGATCGTGCCCCGACGATCAACCTCGGCCGCCACCCGCTGCCGCAACGCAACCTGGGCAGCATCGACGTCACCGAAGCGCTTCAGCCACTTCTCCCACTCGTCAGCCTGAGTCGCACCGATGAAGGCCACCAGATCCGCCGAGTTGATCCCCGTCACCAGATCCAGGTCCTGGCCAGCACCAAGCAGCCACCCTGACTCGGTGGTCAGGACCTCGACCACCTCATCTTCGAAGTCCCGCTCCAGCCTCGCTGCCATTAGCTCTCCCTCGTAACCGTGGCTCCCATGACCGTAGATCCCGAAGGGCAACCCTGTGGCCCGTTCACCACCATGCCAGATCGACAATCCGTCTCAGCACCAAACGACGGGGTTGCGACTGTCCACAGATGCACGGAACAGGCGCGAGAGAGCTCCGAGTCGCCATTCGATGTTCTCGACGCCAAACCGTGCCGGTCGCACTTCGAACTCCGTAGGTGGCACCTCAAGGCCATCCTCGTCGTCTCTGCCAATCAGCGGTCCACATATCGGACTGCCCAGGGTAACGCTGGCTCCGTAAACGTCGATCAGGTCAAACGCTGACTCGACATCGGCGGACAGGCGTTGCTGGAAGCGAGTCGAGCGAAAGACGGTGGCGCCGCCCACGGAGACACAAAGGTGAGTCTCATCGAAATGAATCAGCACGTCGCCCTGTTCGTTGATGAACTCACTTCCGAAGTGTCCCGTTTCGCGCACCACCCGACCAGTGCCCAGGTCCACCAGTTCGAGAATCTCGAAGAACGGTTGGCTCGCTACCAATTGGTCGAGCTCCCCAAGCGCTATCAGTGAACGAGTCCAAGGAGTGGTGCCACCGTTAGAGCTGGGCAGTTCGGCCCGAAGGACGGGCAGGTCTGCTGTCGACGCCCCGATGAAGTCTTTGACCATTCCGTACTCCGCCCAGTTGCCGATGCGCTCGACCACAAGATCCATCTCCGGGTGTTCGCAGGCATCGAGCTTCCATCTATCGAAGGCGATCACCTCCTCTAGAGACATCGAGGTGCGGTCCACGGGTTCCAGGAACTGGCCGTCGAACGTCGTCGCCACCGGTGGTGTCACCAAACCGTCCTGGACACACCTGCAGTGAACGAATCCATCCATCCCCATCCCCCCAGGTTGGCGCAGCATCGGCCCCATACCCAACCGATAACGGGGTGCGAGGAGCCGCCGAGGCCTGCCCCTGGATGGTCACCAACCTCAGGGGGACCCGGCCACGGACGGGGCTGGCCGTTGCATCTCAGGCAGGATCGGGCGCGTCGATTCGATCAGACGGTCAACTCACCCGTCACCGCGGCCGTGATCAACGCCTGCCGCCGCTCCCGCAACAACTCGATCTGGCGGGTCAGCACGGACGTCAGTTCCAGGGACCATTCCTCCAGCTTGTCCAACTCGGCAACGATGACGGCCTGTCGGTCAAGCGACGGTCGTTCGACCCGCAATTCTCCAATCACGTTGCGATTGATGCCGCCTACAGCAGACTTTTCGCTCTCAGCATCGAGCGGCAGGCACCGCAACAGCCAGTAAACCCAACGCGCATTGTTGCCATGAAAGTTGATGACGTACAGGGTCGTGTTCAGGGGCCAGAAGGGCACGTCGGACCAGTAGACGTCGCCGACCGTCCCGTAGCGGCCAGTCACTACACCGGGCGGCGCTGCCACCGCGACATTGTGGTTTCCACTAGGGCCACCGGAACTAATGACTGGTACGGGGCCGACCACCCGGTGATCGGCCGGCAGGTCGTGTCCGCGCTGCAGTGAGCACACGCGATTCAACTTTGGCCGTCTGCGCCCGTCTGCGCCCACCGGTGACCGATCCATCGGGTTGCTACTACCCAAGATTATGAACCGGGCGGCTGTGAAGGTTCTGCTCCGGGCGGCCTCGGCTTGATGTTGTTTGGCGGTGATGAGGGCGTCGATGCGGGCCGTCTCGGCATCCAGGAAGTCAGCGATCCGCCGCTGCTGATCGACGTCCATCACAGGTACCTGGCAATCTCGAAGCCAGGAATCAGGTACTCGCTTTTGCCCAGCGACTCCGATCATTTCGGCCTCCCCGCCGTGCAGGAACGAGCAAGTGGACATGAGGTATCGCACGTAGCGCGTCTCTATCCCCGGGCCGGCACGAACGATGTGCAACTCGGTCGTCCCTGCTCCTACACCGCCTTTCAAGCCGTGCACTATCAGCGTGCGGTCAGCCTGGAAGGTCGGGGTGATCTTGGGGACGACTACGTCACCGTCTCGAAAACGGGTGTAGCCAGTCGATACGGAACCCTTTTGCCGACTCTCAGAGGGATCGAAGGCGTTGGGCCACACGCGCTCCAGCGGCACGAACGAGACCTCATCTTCGTCCTTCAATGCGTCGAACTCGGGTGTAGATGGATTTACCTCAGCGACGTGCCGCAGCCGTGGCCCACTCACTCGGTCACCTCGGCCAGCAGCCGTTGCACTTCGGCCTCCAGCGCCTTCAACTCGGCGTCGATCTCTTCGAGGGGGCGGGGTGGGACGTACTTGTAGAAGTGGCGGGTGAGGGGGATCTCGTAGCCGATCTTGGTCTTGGTGTGGTCGACCCAAGCGTCGGGGACCCAGGGGTGGATCTCGGCTTCTACGTAGGCGTCGACCACGGCCCGGTGGGCCGGGTCGGCTAGGCGTTTGGCCGCGCCTTCGTCGGCTTCGTCCCAGTCGGGGGTGCCATCTGGTAGCGGCACGTTCTCCTGGTCACGTAGCGAGGAGTCGGGCTTGGGTGCGCCCTTGCGGTCGGTAACCGTCTGGCCGTCGTCGTCGAGCAGGGGGCGTTCGACGGTGATGCGTTGGAACCCGAACGATTCGTTGGGGAAGATCTTCACCCGGTCGCCTTCGGTGAAGTCGCCGTAGAGGCGGACGATCTCGGCGATCTGGTCTTCGCTGATGCGCTTGCGCTTGTCGCCGAGGGACTTGGGCATCTTCTCGAACAGGTCCCGGGCGTCGACGAGCTGCACCCTGCCCCGTCGCTCAGGGGACTTCCGGTTGCTGACGATCCAGAAGTAGGTGGAGATCCCGGTGTTGTAGAAGAGCTGATCCGGCAAGGCGACCACCGCTTCGAGCCAGTCGTTCTCGATGATCCACCGGCGGATCTCAGACTCACCCGAACCGGCCGCTCCGGTGAACAGCGGTGACCCGTTGAACACGATCGCCAGCCGGGAACCGCCCTCAGACGGTTCTTTCATCTTGGAGATCATGTGCTGGATGAACAGCAGCGACCCGTCGTTGATCCTGGGCAGACCAGCCCCGAACCGGCCACCGAAACCCAGGTTCTTCGCCTCGGTCTTCACCGCTTCCTGCACCTTCTTCCACTCGACACCGAACGGTGGGTTGGCGAGCAGGTAGTCGAACCGCCTTCCGGTGAAGCGGTCCTGGCTGAAGCTGTTGCCCTGCTGCACGTTCGTCGACGTCTGGCCCTTCAACATCAGGTCCGAGCGGCACATGGCAAACGACTCGTCGTTCAGTTCCTGGCCGAACACCTCCAGGTGCGCCCGCGGGTTCATCTCGTGCAGGCGCTCGGTGGCCACCGCCAACATGCCACCAGTACCACAGGCCGGGTCGAACAAGGTCCGTACCGCAGCGTCGCCCCGCAGCGCCTGATCGTCCTCGGTGAACAACAGATCCACCATGAGCCGGATCACCTCACGGGGCGTGAAGTGCTCGCCTGCGGTCTCGTTCGACTGCTCCGAGAAGCGCCGGATCAGCTCCTCGTAGATGTAGCCCATCTGGGTGTTGTCGACCGCGTCGGGGTGCAGGTCCACGCCAGCGAACTTGCCGACCACCTGATACAGCAGGTCGGCCTCTTCGAGCTTGCGGATCTGGTCGTCGAACCGGAAACGAGCGATCACCTCTTGGGCGCCGGGCGAGAACCCGGCGATGTAGGCCTCCAGGTTCGTGGCCACGTTCGCCGGATCGGCAGCGAGCTTGTCGAACGTCAACGGTGACGTGTTGTAGAACTCGCGACCCGCCGCAACCTGCAACGCCTGATCGGGGTCGGTCACCTTGCCCGCCAAAGCCTCGGCTCGGGCGATCACCGCGTCCCGGGTGTCGGCCATCACGCAGTCGAGACGCCGGATCACCGTCAACGGAAGGATCACCTTGCCGTACTCGGACTGCTTGTAATCGCCTCTCAGCAGGTCAGCGACCGACCAGATGAAGTTGACCTTGTCGCCGAACGACCCACTCTGGCTGACCGACACGCTCTCCCCTTCGTCCTACGAACTACCTGGCGATGGTACGCCCCGGGTGCAGGCCCTCTGCTCTACAGGGACAACAGGAAGCGCACGTACGGCTGGTCCTCTGGAGGGCTGGTCATGACATGGCGCCGTCTGTGCCTCTGGCTCCGAGTACTCGGAGACCTTCGGTTAGCCCAGCGCGGGCCAGACGATCGTCGAAGGTGGCGATATCAGCCTGGTGTTCACGGGCCGTATCGAGCACGACGGCGTCGGGTAGGCGTAGGCGATGCTCTGCCCTGAGCCGAGCGAAACGGGCTGGACTCTGCGGATCAAAGTCCACCACCTGTACCTCGGCTCGAACCACCTGCTCCACCGCTTCGAGGGTGCCGACCGTGGCTGGCCCGACGAGGCATTCCGCGAGCGTCAACGGATGGAGGATGACCGGTTCGTCACCGATGGCGTCACGAACCTCAACTGCCCGTTGATGGTGGGCATCGTGGGGATCCAGCAGAGCGATCAACCAACTGGCGTCGGCTGTGATCACTCCGGCCAGTCCTCATCCTTGCTGTATGCGCCACTGATGCCAGGAGCGATACCTGTGAGCTTGCGGAGTCCTTCGGCCTGTCCGATGGGCTCCGCTTCAGCAGGGAACCTCCCCGCCACGTCGGCGAGCAACCCATCGAGGGTGACACCTCGCCGGTCAGCCTCAGCCTTCAGCCGGCGCAACACATCGTCCGGAAGGTCAACGGTCACCGTCATGGCCCGAAGTCTACGATCACCAACCGTGCCCGCACCCACGGTTCCGCGAGCACGCTGCTGGCGACCCTCGACGGACGTCGCCCATGTCCACACCACGTCCACAACGACCAACGTCGCTGATCGGCGCGACCGTGGCTGGGTCACCAGTCGGTGGGTGCGTAGTCCTTCAGGAACTGACCCCAGACGTGAACGCCGGTGTTGGCTCCGTCGATGATCGGATCGACGATTCGTGCCGCCCCGTCGACGATGTCCAGAGGTGGGTGG
>JAGQSO010000240.1 GCA_020439505.1 Acidimicrobiales bacterium | reverse complement strand
GGATCGGTGGGTAGTTCGCTCCACGGATGCCATTCGTAGCGGTCGGCGGGCTGGGCGGCGGCGTCCACGTCGGTGATGACGCCAGGCAGGAACAGCCACCCGTTTTGGAAGCTCTGACGTGCTCCGGTGGAGGGCATCCCGGGCTGCCAAGTGATGGCCCCGGTGGGACCGGCGGCCGACTCGGGAATGCCGGTCGGAAGGCCGGTGGTCCCGGTGGGGCCGCCTGCCGCGATCCAGTAGTCCCAGGCTCCGCCGATCAGCGGTAGGCCCACGCCGCCAGCCTGAGGGAAGACCAGGCCACCCTTGGTGGTGCGGATGACCGAGACGTTCCCCAGGCGGGGCCGTCCCACCGGATACCCGAGGAGGTTGATTCCGGTGGGCGATCCCCCGTAACGGAACTTGTAGGTGAGCCATTCATGCCTGGTGAGCCGCATCGGGATGCTGGTGCCGTCGGCGGCGATGATGATGGCGCCGACGTCGGCACCGCCCGCCACCAGACGTTGGATCACGAGGTCACGCCAGGGCTCGAGCGGGTACCCACACACGAGGTCCGGTGAATCCCACTCGGCCGGAGCCAGGGCCCGGAAATAGGTGTACAGGTAGGAATAGGTCGAGTTCGGGTCCTCGTTGTAGCCACCGATCGGCACCAGACCGAGGTTGGGGCAACCCAGTTCGTCCACGTCGAAGTCGTCGATCGACGGGATCGGGTCGGCCTCGGGAAGATCTGAGGGCGCGTCCCACTCCTCGGCCGACGGCGGGTCCGACTCGCCCGGCTGGTCCGGCAGGCGGGCGGGGGGGGCCGGTGATGGGCGCCTCGGCGTCGGTTCCCGGCAGCCACAGCGTGCCGTCCCCGCCGCCCGGTGACTGGTCGCTGGACGGACCGGTCGCGGTGCCCGCTTGCCCGAGCAGGGGACCGTATGACCCTGAGGCTCGGCCCGAACCTCCAGAGGTTCCGACCCCGTTCCGGTCGGTGGTGGTCGGTGCCGTGGTCGGTGGCCCGGTTCCGGTGGTGGTCGGCCCAGCGGAGGTTGGCTCAGTGGAGGTTGGCTCACCGGAATCAGACGAGGTCGGGGGTGCCGTCAGCTCCCGGCTGTGGCGCCCCGCGGTCTCCACCGTGCGATCGTCCAACGCTTCGAGCCGGGTCTTGTCGGTCCTCACGTCGTCGCCGGTCTGGTGGGCGCCGACCCACGCCACCGTCGCCATCAGGCCGGCGGCAGCAAAGACGGCGGCTGGTTTCAGGCTCCGTCTCGGGGCCTTGGTGACCGTTTGATCGGTGGGCGTCATCGACATCGCGACGGCTCTCCTAGGGGCAGGGTGGCGATTGCGATGATAGGGACGTCACGAATGGGCGGCCCACCCACCACGCTCACGCATCCGAAGTCGTTGGTGGTGGGCAACCAGTGGCGGACACGGCTGGCGTCGATCCACCACGCCGAGCCGTCGTCGGCCACCACGACCGTCTCCCCGATGGAAGGAGGCAGAAGCTCGGCCGGGTTGGGGACCTCTTTCCACTCGACGATGGTCGGGTCGACGAAATCGATGGTGACCCGACCGTGCTCGAAATCCTGCACCCGGCCGACGTCGGGGACGTCGCGCTGGTTGGACACCGGGCGTCCCATGTCGCCGTCGATGCCGCCGTGCTCGCGCCATGCGTTGTAGACGGTGCCGAACACCAGGTAGGCGTCCTGGTGTTCACGGCTGACGATGATCCCCTGGGTCAGCTTGACGACCCTGGTCCCGTCGTCGCGGTCGGCACGGCGATAGGGCGAACCGGCGATCTCGCCGAAGGTGAGGGTGAAGTTCCGGTACACCCAGTACTCCCGGTGGTAGAGCATCAGCACCCGAGGAGGCTCGCCTTCCACCCCGATCAGGGCGCCTACTCCGGTGGGAGAACCGTCAGAAATCGGTTGGATCACCAGGTCGTTCAGCCGATCCATCACCCCGGCGCACACTCCTACCCCGTCGTGCAGGTCCTGGGACGTGGTCGCGAACCGTGGCGCCCACGCGGTGATCTCAGGGTCGGCCTTCTCGCTCTTGTCGCCGGGGCGGAAGGTGAGCTGATCACAGCTCTCAGGGCGATCACCTGAGTCAACTTGGCCGGCTTGTTCGGAATGACCGTGATCGGACCTGGCGTTCCAGGCGATGCCCGCGCCCGCCAGCACCGCCAGGATGACCAGGACAGCGGTCAGGGCGTCGCGGCGGCGTAGGCCGAGGAAGCGACGGGGAGTTTCATGGGTAGGCGCTCCCGGTTCGGTCTCTTCGATGGTCCCGGGTGTGATGGGGCCGAGGACGACGGTGGAGGTAGCCCCGGTCGGACCTGTCGCGGTGGGACCGGCCACGGTGGGACCGGGCGTAGCGAACGGACCGTCAACCGCCGCCGAGACTTGCCCGGTCGCGGCGGCGGTTCTCAGTGACTCGGCCAGCACCTCGAGGGTGTCATCGAGTTGAGATGCCCCCGAGGCCCGCTTTCGGCGGTAGGCGTCCCATCCACAGCCGAACTCTCGGGCAGCTTCCGAGCCGCGCGCCGCGACGGTCCGCCAACGTCCATCGCCTCCCCCGAGAAGCGCCGCGGCGGCCCGCCGGTGGGCTGGGTCATCGATCCTGTCGATCCCAGTGTCGATGAGATCGCTCAGGGCCTTGAAACGACGGTCGGGAGCGTGCCGGTCCTCGGGGTCGAGGAGGCCGACAAGGACGGGGAAGGGCCGGTCACGGACCGATGTCCGGGTCCGGAGGGTGATCAGCTGCCGAAGGTCGTCGACGAGACCATCGCCGTCGAGACCATCGCCATCGAGGTTGTCGTCGTCGAGATCGTCGTTGTCGGGGGTCATGTCGTCGTTCACCGACGGTCGACCTCGGGTACTTCCATCACGGACCATGGTACGAAACGGCCGCGACACCGGTGACAGCGATCACATTCCCCTAGGACTGAAAGAAGATCAGGGCACGCCGTGAACCGTCACGTTGACGGTCTTGTAGTCCTGGGTGAGGGGCCTCAGGGCGTCGTAGGCCCGCACCCCGAGGGCCTGCTCCAGGGCTCGGTCGACCGTGCCGGGGACGCGAAGGTCCAAGTCGAGGTCGGGGAACTCGCCTCGCAGCGAGCAGTCGACGGCGTCGGGGTCGAACCCGGCGTCGTTCAGGAGCGGGGTCACCTTGGTGAGCACCGCGGCCAGGAGCGGCTGCGCCGCCAGCTCCACCGCGGTGTGGCACGCTTCGCTGACCGAGCCGGTGTCGGCCCGTAGCGCCACCCATTCTGCGAAGGGATCGGGCCCGTCATCGTTGACCTCGACCAGGGGGATACCGGCACGGATGGCGCATCGGACCCCGTCCTCGTGGGGAGTGGGCACCTCCTCGTCCCCGGCGCGGACCAGCACCGCGGCATCGATGTGGTGGTCGAT
>JAGQSO010000239.1 GCA_020439505.1 Acidimicrobiales bacterium | reverse complement strand
GCATTCAACGCCTCGGTCAGAAGATCGGGAACACCGGGGGTCATACCATCAGGTTCGGCAATCAGGATCCGGACCGGGCTGCTCACAATCTCGCGCAAGAGATTCGGAGGATTCAGAAACACACTCATCGGTAGGTGAGCCGCTTGGTGGTCTGAAGGGGCGCGTTGGCGAGGACGGCAGCTACTTGTTGACCGGCGGTGCCGTTGCCGTACACAGCCTCCGACGGCATGCGGCCCTTGGTCATCCGGTCTTCAAGGGCTACGGCGATCTCAGTGCTGTCGTGCGGGACATCAACGACATTTGTTCCCCGCTCCCGACCTTGTTGACGAGAACCGATGTTCACCACAGGAACACCAAGGAACGAGCACTCACGTATCCCCACGCTCGAGTTCCCGGCCAGCGCCCGGGCCCCGAGGAGAAGTCGGAGGAAATCGGTTGGGGCCATGTTCTTGAAGAAGTGAAGGTTCGTGGGCCGGTGGTTCTCACGGAACGCCCGGATCCCGTTGGAAGTGCCGTCGGTACCAGCATCAGGATTGGGCCAGAACCACAAGGTTGGCAGGTCGATCTTGGCCACCGCGTGCAGCGTCTCCTCCACGTGGGCCCTGGCCATCTCGTGTTCGGTGGTCACGGGGTGCTGCATCACGACCAGGTAGCCATCGGCAAGGTCGAGTGCGCTCCCAACGCCGCCGTAGCGCTCAAAGGGGTCGAAGTCCATCTCGGGAACGCGCGCCACCTCCGCCGCTATGTCGATGGATGGGCAACCGGTTACGTGAACGGCCGAGGGCTCCTCCCCCATCCGCACCACGAAATCTGCGGCCTGGGCCGTCGACACCATGTGGAGATCGGACAGTTTGGTGACGGCGTGGCGGACCTTCTCGTCGATCGAACCGGTGATCTCCCCACCCTGCACATGAGCCAGGGGAATGTTCATGTACGACGCGGCCACGGCCGTGGCCATGGTCTCGAACCGGTCGGCCACGGTCACGACCACATCGGGTCGCAACTCGTCGAAGACCGAGGCCAACTCGAGGAGTCCGAGCCCTGTCGACTTGGCCATGGTGGTGGGGTTCTCGCCCTCGATGAGGGTGTAGACGTGGGAATCGACGGAGAATCCGTCGGCCTCGATCTGACCTACGGCGTGGCCGTAACGATCGAGAAGAGCCGATGCCGCCACCACCACCTGCAACTCGAGGTCGGGATGATCTCGGATCGCAGCCAGAGCGGTGCGGATCCGCGAGTAGCTCGGCCGGGCCGTGATCACTACGCACACTTTGCGAGCCATCAATCCTCCAGGTCCGAGGACGTCAACAGACGGTCAGCGGCGGTGGCTCGCCGCAAACGCCGGCCGACGAGGCCGTCTAGATCATCAGGCGGTATACCCGAGCCCGGCTTCTTCAATGTCAGGTCTTCACGGCTCAGCACAGTCCCGGCCGGGAGGTCGTGGCGCAGAGCCACACTTCTGGTGAAGAGCCCTCGAAGCTCCTCACGGCCCGGGACATTGACACGGTCGACAGGATTGGCCAGTGCGACCTCCAAGAAGCGGATGCCTTCGACCAGTTTCTTCATTTGCTCGAGAGTTATCGACGCTGGGACGTCGGGGCCGAACATCGCCCGGCTGAAGGTGACGTGAATCTCAATGATCGCCGCCCCGAGCGCCACAGATGCCAGCCCGGGAAAGATCGTCCCTGAGTGATCCGACAGTCCAACCGGGCAATCGAACCGATCGGCCAGCACCTGGATCTGGTTCAGGCCGACACGCTCCGGCGGGCACGGGTAGGCGGTGGTGCACTGGAGCACGGCATGGGGAACGCCAGCCTTAGATGCCATCTTCACCGCGGTGTCGAGCTCGGCGAAGTCGCTCAGCCCGCTCGAGAAGATTACCGGCCGGCCAGTGGCGATGATGTCTTCCAGCAGCGCGACGTGACCGACCTCGCCTGATGCAACCTTGAAGATGTCGACGCCGACCTCATCGAGCAGTCGGACTGCCTCCGCCGAAAACGGTGAACTAACGAAGAGAACGTCTCGCTCGCGGGCGTGTTCGGCCAACCCTGCCCACTGATCAGCGGTGAACTCCATGCGCTGCCAATAGTCGTAGCGGCTTGCATCTTGGCGGCTGAACGGCACCCGCCATGGTTCGTCACGAGTGCTCTCAGCCGCGGCAATGTGGGTCTGGAACTTGATGGCATCGGCACCGCTGTCTGCGGCGGCATCGATGAACGCGTGGGCCTGCCCGAGACTGCCGTCGTGGGTCTGGGCAACCTCCGCGATTATCAGAACGCCATCACCGAAGGGGCAGGATGCTTCAGGTTCCAATCCGCTGCCTCCCCTCCCTGTGATGGCCTCGTGGAATGCCGGAGAGGTACACACCCCCGGCCGAAATATGGTCGGCCGCAACAGTACCGGACCGATGGCGGTGACTTCGACCTCGAGCTCGCCGCTGTTGTGCACCGCTAGCCTTCCCACCGATGCCACCGGTTGAGCGCACAGGAAGCGACCACCGGCCAGAGCCGGGCCCGGAAACCACGCTCCGCCTGCTGGCGGCCTGGAGCGTCAACCAACTTGAAGTCACCCGCCCACTGAGCACCAACCATGGTGATGCGCTGGTGCGCTTGGCCGAAGCACAAGGGTTACTTGGGCCCCTGGTGGCGGCCATTGACACTGGGGTCATCGACCTGGAGGATGCCGCCGCTCAGCGAGCTGGGCACCGTCACGAAGCCGCCCTCTGGTGGTGCTTGATGCTTGAGCAGCGACTGTTGGAGATCGACCAGTGGTTCGCGGAGGCCGGCGGTATCGACTACATGGTGCTCAAGGGTGCTGCGGTCGCTCACCTCGACGAGTTCGACCCGTTCCTACGATCCTTCAGCGACCTCGACCTGTTGATCGCGGGACCATGCATGGATCGAGCCCTCGACGTGTTGGTGAGCCACGGTGACAGACGGCAGGAACCCCGCCGACGCCCCGGGTTCGAGGGCCGGTTCGGCAAAGGGGTCAACACCCGTTTCGACGACGGAATCGAGGTCGACGTCCACCGCACCCTCTGTGGAGGGTCCCACGGCTACCGCATCCCCCTCCACCGCATGTTCTCCATGTCCGACCAGTTCGAGATCGGCGGCCGGACCTTCAACGCTCCGGCGAAGATCCACCGGGCTCTTCACGCCTGCTACCACGCCTACGCCTGGTCCCAGACACCCCCGCTGCGCACTGTGCGAGACATCGCCTCGTACCTGTGCGATCCCGAGCTGCCACTTGAGGACCTGACCGCTGAGGCCCGACTCTGGCGAGGCGAAGCAGTACTCGCCCTCGCGGTGAAACAGACGCTATTGGAATTGGATCTCGACCTGCCGCAGTGGAAGGAGTGGTTGGCCACCACCCCGGTCGACCCCCGTGAACGGGACCTGATCGAGCGGGACAGGACCCCCAGACAGACACCCTTCCAGTGGTCCACGTTGCGCGAGATCCCATGGAACGACCGGCTCGCATTTCTCTGGGGAGTCGCCGTACCGTCGAAGGAGCTGCTCCGATCCCGCAACCAGAACCACCTGACAAGGCTGATAGCGGGGAGTAGGCGGCTCCTTCCATGACGACATGCAGGGGACCGTCGCCGCTCAACCGACTGTCATTGGCCAGTGGGTTGTGCCCGCTCGATCGTGGCCAAATGGCAACAGCCACATTCAAACAGCTTCACGCCACGTCTATACGACACGGCCACACATGGTGTTGGCTCGAGCCCCGGCAAGCCCACAACACCCACGCTGACCCAGATCCCCGGTTGTCAGGGTTTAGCGGGTGAGGTGCCAGGTGACGGCGATGGCCAACAGGGTGAGGGTGGCGAACTGGAAGGTTTCGTCGCCTACGGGTAGGCGCACGCCCTTGCGGTGGTCGGCCCACAGGGTCATCTCCCATGGGTCCTTGGACAACCATCGCCCTACCCTCAGTTCGGCTACCTGGCGGTTGTCGGTCTCATAGGTTCTGCCGTCCACGGTGATCGTGTGGAGCCGGCCCCTGGTGTCACTGACGAAGCCGACTTTGTCGAGACGGCCGTCTATGCGGTGTGGGATCAACGAACGGTTGAACACCATGCCCACCTGGACCATGCCCACCACGGCCACCGCCGCACACAGGGCGAGACGCAACCTCAACCCCACGGCCCGAACCACCACAACGTCTTGAGTTCATGCTGAACCGGATAGCGCAGCACCAGCCCGACCACCACCAACGCCACCCCGGCCAACGCCAGCCCGCGTGAATCCACCTGACCCGGCTCCCGCCCCGGTTCCCTGTCACCGACCGCAGGAGGGTCGCCCGTCACCCCCGAATCCCCGTCAGCCCCAGCCCGCGGGGCCACTGCCAAGTCGGCGCATGCCCCCAAGATGGCGGCGACCCCGAGGAGGCCTCCCATGACGGTGTTGGCGGCGTCGAGCACATCGAGTGGCCCACCCAAGGTGAGCTCCCACACCAAGACCCCGGCCACCACCAACCCCATCGGCGCTCCGGCCCGGCCAGCCGGCGCCAGCGGCTTAGGCACTCGGCCACCGACACGGGCGAAGCGGTCCCCCACCCGGCCCGGTGCCCCCGACTCGGCCAACGCCAGACCTAGCGCGGCCAGACCGAACCCGGCCAGCACGTGGGCCACATACTCCAG
>JAGQSO010000238.1 GCA_020439505.1 Acidimicrobiales bacterium | reverse complement strand
TTCCCAAGCTGAATACGGGAGTTCGATTCTCCTCACCCGCTCCAGTGTGAAGGCCCAGGTCAGTCGGTGTTTCCGACGCCCTGGGCCTTCGTCGTTCGAGAATGTCGATGGCCGTCGTGGTGGATGGGCTAGCCCAAGGTGGAACCAGCCGGTAAGCGTCGTAGGGGCGGGTCGACCTTGGGTGGCGTTCGGCGCTCGGGGAGCGATGCCAACAGGTCCGTCGTCGCCTCGGCGACGCGGCGCACCGCCAGCTCGAAGGCTGCATCCGCCATGACCGACGGGGAGGGCTGCGATGCCACCTTGCGGACGAACTGGCGGGCGGCAGCCTCGATCTCCTCGGCTGTAGCAGCGGGCTGAAGGCCCCGGAGCGGGGTGATGTTGCGGCACATATCTTGAAAGGTACCCACCGGTGTCGACACCGCGTTCTGCTCTCGAAGCTGGCCTCGGGCGTGACCGGCTCTTCGGACTTCACGGGAGGCCATCGATCGACGGCTTCACCAGCTTCTCTCGGCGGGACGTCACCGACGGGTTCGCTCGATCCGGCGAAACCGCGCTGGGCCCGTCAGGTGTGGGGGATACCAGGAGGTTGGCGGGTCGCCACGTTCACTCGGTTCCAGACGTTGATGGTGGCGATGGCCACCAGCAGGCCGGCCATCTGACGTTCGTCGAAAAGAGCCTCGGCCCGGGCCCACAGTTCATCTGACACCGGGTCGGGCTTGTCCGCCATCCGGGTGACCACCTCGGTCATCTCTAGTGCAACCCGTTCGGCCTCGGTATAGAACGCCGTCTCCCGCCAGGCCACCACCGAGAAGATCCGCTCGTCGGATTCCCCCGCCGCCTTCATCTCCTTGGCGTGCATATCTACGCAGAAAGCGCAGCCATTGATCTGGCTGGCTCGCAGGTCGACCAACATCTTGATCTTGTCGTCGAGGCCGCTCTTGGCGACCGCATCGATCAACCCCATCATGGCCTGCATCGCTCCTGGCAGTGCCGCGACGGGTTGCTTCATCCGTGGTTCCAAACTCCTACCCCTTGTTCTGAGCTACCGGGACTACCCGGACCTTCGTCTGCTTCCGACCCCCGAGGCGAGGGTATTCCCGTGCATCACCTCAGGACCCGGATCTCGATCCGCTCGGGCAAACGAACCGCTCTGATCTAGGGAGCTGAGCACATTCCAGTGCGTGCCGGCTACGCGGAGCCGGTCACTTTGTCTTGTCGAGGCCCAGGTAATCGGGGACGCTGTCCTTGAAGCAATCGACGAAGATGTCGCCACCACCGGTCCAAGCGTCATGGGCGGAGTCCTCCCACACCACGCCCGGACCCGAACTGAGCATGTTGTAAAGGCCCGTCGCAACCACGTTCGCGGCACCTTTTGCCTGTGATTTCCGCAGTGAGTTCTTCGAGATCTTACCAGCCTCGTACTTGCTCTGTTGCTCTTTCGCCTCGACGCCCTTTGCGGTGGCCTTTCCCAAGGTTGCCAGGACCGAGTCGGTATTGCCGGTCCCGGCCGCCCATGCGCCCGCACAGGTGAAGCCAGATTCCAGATACGTCATCGTTTGTTGGACATAGTTCAACATGTTCTCCTCGAGCGCTCCGCCAATGTCAGTGTCAACACCGAGTTCTCCCAGGAGAAAGTCGAAGCCTTTCGCCAGATAGGTGATACCAGGGAGACCGAAGTTGATGACAAGCTCAGCCTTTCCCAGGATCGTACTGAAGATGTAATCACCGACCGCTACGGCCAGTACACCAGTCGCCTTTTTTGCCAGTACCGCCAGGTTGTCACCGACATCCTCGAAAAAGTCATTTGCCTTCTCATCCCAGGAGTACTCCTCGAAGTCAAGCCCTACCGCCTTGTCGCCGTTCATCTGGAGCAGGGCCGGGGTTTTCGTGCCCGACAGGTCAACGGTCCAGCCTCGCCAATGATGCTCATCGCGGGCCAGCGCGTTGAGCACCACCATCGTCCCGTTCAGGTAGAGGCCGTCCTCTGGGTCCGCTCCGGGGCAGTTCGGCTTCGGGCTCACCTGCGTGTGGGCAGGGTCGTGGATGGTGAGTCGATGACAGATCGCCTCGTAGACGACTCGGAGAGGGACCCCCCCATCGGGGCCGGGCGTCATCGGGAGTTTCGGCTCAGGCACCGTGGTGTTGACCCGACCTTCCCACCGAACGAACCGGAAAGCCTCGCTCGGAGCTCCAGGGGCCAGTTCGATCACCGAGCCGACGGTCCAGGCCAACTCATCCACTGCTGGACAATTGGGCGACGGGCCGGCAACCATGAAACTCCCGGTCGGTGGGAGTGGTGCGGTCACCGATCGCCTGGGGCCCACTATGGTGAGTTCAGCATCCAGGCGGGCGCATACCCACGCGGTCAGCTCCGTGGCCTCGGTCTGCACTGAAGCAGAACCCAGACCAGGGTTGTTGATGAAGTCAGGCCGATTGGACGGGGCGTTGGTTTTCCACGCCACCAGAGCATTCGGGTCAACAGCTGTGGCCACGACACCATGCCCGGCGGATGATCGAAGGACCATACCGTCAGGGCAGTCGCCTGGGTCTACCGCCGTCACCGTCGCAGCCCCAACGGGGACGACACTGGTCTTCCAACTGACGCAGTCACGGCCATCGTAGAAGACCGCTCTGACCCTGGTTGTGCGATTGAGGTTCAGATAGGCGAAATCGGCTCTACGACCGTCGAGCCCGCCTCCCTCCCATTGGAGGAATGCGTTGATCTCCACGGTGGCCTCGATGGTCGGCTTAGCCTCGATCTTTACCGATGTTCCGGGCAGGTACCATCCCTCGCCCCGGTTAGGACAGTTTCCCGGATTGTCACGCGAGACCGTGCCGTAGCCACGAACCTCGGTTAATAGTTGAACACAGGAGATGAATCGTGCTGTCAGGTTGGGATAATGAGGTGCCCAGCCTG
>JAGQSO010000237.1 GCA_020439505.1 Acidimicrobiales bacterium | reverse complement strand
CGGGGTCCTCGAACATCTGGAGCAAGGTGAAGGTGACCGGCCGACCGCTGGCCCGGGCCAGGTCGGTCAGCAGCGGGACCTCGTCTACCTGGCGTACCGGGTCACCCGACACGCTGCCCAACGTGCCGGCGGCGATGGCCTCGAACACACCGTGGCCGGCGGAGCGCAGCTCGGCGGCGATGGCCAGCAGTTCGTCGGCATCGGCGTAGGTGCCGGGCACGGGACGGCCCGAGTGGGACTTGTGGCCGGGGATGCGAGAGGTGGTGAACCCGACCGCCCCCGCCGCCATGGCCTCGGCCACGATGGCCGACATCGCCTCCACGTCTTCGGCGGTGGCGTCCTCGTTGGCGGCGCCCCGTTCGCCCATGACGTAGAAGCGCACCGCCCCGTGGGGGATCTGCGCCGCGATGTCGAGCCCGTAGCGACGCCCGGCCAACACGTCGAGGTATTGGGGGAACGTCTCCCACTCACCCCACGGCATGCCGGTGTGGAGGGCTGTTCCCGGGATGTCCTCGACCCCTTCCATCAGGTCGATGAGGGCGGCGACGTGATCGGGACGCACCGGAGCGAACCCGACCCCGCAGTTGCCCATGACCAGCGTGGTCACCCCGTTGCTGGCCGACGGTTCCATTACCTCGTCCCAGGTGACCTGCCCGTCGTAGTGGGTGTGGACGTCGACCCAGCCGGGCGTGACCAGCGCCCCGTCGGCGTCGATCTCCCGGCGGGCCCCACCCGTGACCGTGCCGACCTCGACGATGTGACCATCTTGAACCGCCACGTCGGCCCCGACCGGCGGAGCCCCGGTGCCGTCCACCACCGTGCCACCCTTGATGACCAGATCGAACATGGCTCTGTCCCCTTCGTTGCGCCCCTGTGCCCCTGAGGTGATGGTACGGCCGCTGCCGATGACCCGCTCGGAGTTCTCCTAGAGTTCGCCCCACGCCCGGGTGGCGGAATTGGCAGACGCGGAGGGCTTAAACCCCTCCGGAGGGCAACCTCCGTGCGGGTTCGATCCCCGCCCCGGGCACCACCCCTGACCTGCGGATATGCGCCTGTCGGCGACGGTCAGGCTGGGTCCACAAATGGCCGATCTGCTGCACCCGCTTAGCGCACTCGAGACATTGGTGCGCCGGGCTTGCTCGGCGTCGCGAGGGTGGGAGGTTGTCCCGCTCGCTGTGGAAGTTGGAGTTTCGGTCATTCGCCTGAGACCTGCCAGCTGGTAGGGACCCTCCCAGAGCTTGTCGGCGCGCCCGCTTATCCTGGTGTAGGTCGGAGCTCCAGAGGAAGTAGCAGCCATGTTCAGTGCCGCCAGAACAACCACAGACGTCACACCGTCTGCGCGCCGGCTGACGGGGTCGCTGCGGGACATTGGGTACGACTTCGTGGCCGCCTTGGCCGATGTCGTAGACAACAGCGTCGCCGCCGGAGCGACTCAGGTGGACATTGAGATCGTTTTCGACGGGTACGAGTCATACGTTCTCATCGCCGATGACGGATACGGCATGACAGAGGCGCAGCTTCACGAAGCGCGATCACCGAGAGCGTCTCAGGCATCAGCAACCGTAGAGGGCTCGGCCTCCACTACGTCGCCAGAGACATCCCGGCTGGAGGAGGTCGGGTGGTGCTTCGTAGCGGGGATGCCTTCCTGCGTGTGACCAAGGGAGGGATTGACTCGGGAACCCTGGCACCCTTCAGGGGTACAGTCGCTGAGATTCACCTGCCAGTTGGCAATCTGAAGGGAGGAGCAAAGCGATGATCACGATTGAAGCTCCCCGAGTGGCCGGCCGGCAGCGCGCAAGAGAAGATGTCAGCCACCTCGACCTCGGGCCGGGGTCGGTCGTCGTGGTGAGATTTCCGGAGCGTTCCGCGGCCACTCCGTCCTACCTGGACGAGTTGATCCTTGCCGTCTGCCTAGAGGGTGGTGCCAGGCTCACGCTCAAATCTCTGTCGGAGAGAGCGAAGACCGTTGCACTGGAGTCTGCTGACCGGCTCGGCGTTTCCGAACAGCTAGAAGTCAGCGTGTAGGGGCCATGAACCGCACACCTTCGATAAGGGTGGGCAAGGCGCCGCGATCGTGACTGGAGCCTTGTCAGTCGTCAGCCGGGGCGTCGTGAGAGGTTCTGGTCGAAGAGGAGCTTCACGCCGTGGCGAGGCGGCGCTCACGTAGGGCCGCGAACTCGATAGCGGCTCGAACGTGCTCTGGCGATAGCTCTGGGAAGTCGGCGACGATCTCCTCGGCGGTCATGCCCGATGCCAGGTACTCCAGGACGTCGTAGACCGCGATCCGGGTGCCGACGAAGCAAGGCTTGCCGTTCCGCACACCAGAGCGGGTCTCGATGACCGTGGTGAGATCCATGGCCTCCAAAGTACCCCGACCACGCCTGGTAGACACCCGACCAAACGCCTAACAGAGACCCACAACACCGTTGCGGAATGAGGGCCATGAGCACCGATACCTCCACCAACCCCTACCTCTCGGGCAACCTGGCCCCGATCGCCACCGAGTACACCGCGGTCGACCTCCCGGTCACCGGCGAGCTGCCCGAAGAGCTCGACGGCCGCTACGTCCGCAACGGCCCCAACCCGCTCGGCGCGATCGACGCCGCCTCCTACCACTGGTTCACGGGCGACGGCATGGTCCACGGACTATCGCTGCGAGGGGGCCGAGCCGAGTGGTACCGGAACCGCTGGGTGCGCTCGACCAAGGTGAGCGAGCTGCTGGGCGAGCCCCCGGCGCCAGGGGAACGCCAGTTCTTCGACACTGCCAACACCAACGTGATCGGCCATGCCGGACGCACCTTCGCGCTGGTAGAGGCCGGGGCCCGACCGGTGGAGCTGACCGACGAGTTGGAGACCATCTGCCACAGCGACTTCGACGGCAC
This sequence comes from Acidimicrobiales bacterium, assembly GCA_020439505.1. Classification (GTDB taxonomy): domain Bacteria; phylum Actinomycetota; class Acidimicrobiia; order Acidimicrobiales; family Iamiaceae; genus Aquihabitans. The sequence goes on along the minus strand of JAGQSO010000237.1, from coordinate 175 downwards.
CCTCCCGTACGGGTTCACCGCCCACCCCAAGCGCGACCCTGACACCGGCGAGCTGTTCGCCGTCAACTACTACTGGGGGCGACCGGAGCTGCTGGAGTACGTCGTGGTCGGTGTCGACGGGCGAGTCCGCCGCCGGGTGGACGTGCCCGTACCCGGGAACCCGATGGTGCACGAT
>JAGQSO010000036.1 GCA_020439505.1 Acidimicrobiales bacterium | reverse complement strand
GAACCCGTGCCGCCACCTTGAGAGGGTGGTGTCCTAGGCCGCTAGACGATGGGGGCGAGATCTTCAGTTGTGCCGGCGAGAAACCTAGCCGGGTGAGCTCGGGGGGGAGGACTCGAACCCCCAATGACTGGACCAGAACCAGTTGTGTTACCGATTACACCACCCCCGAACGGGTGGATGGTCAGACTAGCCGGGGGCGCCCGATCCTCGAAAAACGATGTGGTCAGAGTGGCGTGGGCAATGCTCACTTCCCCATCAGAGGGTCTGCCGGCGTTCAGTTGGCGTCCCGGTCACCACGACGAGCCCAGATGTAGGACAATGTCGCATCAACGCTCGTAGGAGGAGACACCATGAGCACCGACATCGTGGTCGGCATCGACGGATCCGAGAACTCGGAGAAGGCCATGTCCTGGGCCCTCGACGAGGCGGAGTTGCGGGGCGTCCGGGTGCGTGCCGTACTCACCTGGACCTACCTGGGATCGGCTGGTGGAGGCCTGGGCCCGCTCGTTACCGAGGACGACGCTCAGCGCTACCTTGCTGAATTCGTGGACCGGGTGGCAGGGGAGCGCACCCCACTGGTCGACGCGGTCACCGTCAACGACCTGCCGGCCCAGGGACTGCTCGACCAGATCGCCCAAGGAGCGGCCCTGGCGGTGGTCGGTTCCCGCGGCCTGGGCAGCGTGAAGGGCATAATCCTCGGCTCTGTGAGCCGTACGGTGGTCGAGCGGTCGCCGATCCCGGTTGTGGTCGTCCCTCACTCCTGAGGTCGCTACCAGCCTCGATAGACGGGCTGGCGACGCTCGACGAACGACGCAACCCCCTCGTTGGCGTCCACGGTGTTCATGTTCATCTCCTGGGCCACTGCCTCCTCGTGGAAGGCCGTTGCACGGTCGGAGTCCAGCGACCGGTTGACCAGCCATTTGGTGAGAGCCAGAGCGCGCGTCGGGGCCTGAGCCAGCCGGTCCGCCCACTCGTCGACGGCGGCGTCTAGTTCGTCGGCGGGTACCACCCGATTGACCAGCCCCAGGGCGGCGGCGTCGGAGGCGGAGAGGTCGTCACCGAAGAACAGCAGTTCCTTGGCCTTCTGGATGCCGACCATCCTCGGGAGGAGGTAGGCGCCACCACCGTCGGGAACCAGGCCACGCCGCACGAACACCTCAATGAGGCGCACGCCTTCGGCGGCGACTACCAGGTCGCAGGCCAGCGCCAGATGGGCACCGATACCCGCCGCCGTTCCACTGACCTTGGCTATGACGGGTTTCTCGCAATCGAGTACAGCGGCAACGAGAGCCTGGGCGCCGTCCCGGATCATCTTGGCTACCTCGCCAGTGGCCCGCTTGGGGGCGTCATCGGGGCGGGGGGCGGGTGGCCGCGGGGCCCGCAGATCGGCGCCGGTGCAGAAAGCGTCGCCGGTGGCGCCGATCACCACCGCCCGAACATGGAGGTTGCTGCTGGCCTCAGCGAGGAGCGCAATGACGCGGTCGCGCTGATCGGGACTGATCGCGTTCTTGACGTCGGGCCGGTTCAAGGTGATCCAGGCGATGCCCCGGTCGTCGACCCTGTGCAGGACCTGCTCGGTGATGGGCAACTCGATGGACGGGGTGGTCACGGCGTGCGCTCCTTGGTAGCGGTGCAAGGAGCGTACGCCGCGACCTGACGACCCGTCAGATCACCGGTGGGTCAATGAGCTGCGGTGTGAGCATCACCGGCCACCGCGACAAGTCGGTCCAATCTCCCGGACCGGCAAATCAGAGGACGAAGGGGTTGAATCCGCACATTTCCTCGACCTGCGACAACAGGCGCTGGAAGGCTGGATTCATTTTTGCTTGGCGTTCCTGGATGCCAGCGGCATCGGCGGGGTTCTCGGCCCGGTATTCTAAGAACTCGACCACCATCTTGTAGTCGGCCTTGAGTTCCTCTGGGGCCGCGGCCAGCTGGGCCTTGACGGCATCGACCTCCTCGGACGTGGGTGCGTTCATGGCATCCCGCACCGTCTCGCAGAACTCCTTGTTCTCGGCTGAAACCTCGGGCTTCTTGCCTTCATCATCTGACTTGTTTGAGCATCCGGCAAAAATGAGGGAGGCCGCGAGGGCGGTTACGGCGAGGAGTCGGGGGGTTTTGGACATCATGAGAAGACAGCTTGTCACAGGATCACGGGCCGGTGAGCGCGTTGAGCGTCATGCGTGCCCGGAGATGTGCTCGCCGGGATCGACAAGCTCGATGAGAGCGGTCCGGTCCACCTTCTGCATCGATGTGAGGGGTAGCACGTCAACCACGACCGTTGCCTCGGGGAGCTTGAAGTGCGCGAGGTGCTGCGCGGCGTGGGCCCTCAGGCTCTCGAGTGAAGGGACCTCGGTGGGGTCGCGAGGCACGATGACCGCTACGCCAACCTCACCCAGGACCTCATCGGAGCGTGGGACAACCGTTACGTCCATCACGCCGGGGTGTGTGGACAGGACGCTTGCGACCTCAGAAGGGTGGACGTTGTAGCCGCCCCGGATGTACATCTCGCTCGACCGGCCGCTCAGGGTCACGGTCCCGTCAGGATCCACTCTCCCGAGGTCACCGGTTCGCAGCCATCCATCGACCAGCGTCGCCGCCGTGGCCTCGGGGTCACGCCAGTATCCGGAGGTGAGCGCCCTGCTCCGGAGCCACAGTTCCCCGGTCACGCCTGGCGGGAGAACCTCTCCGTCGGGTTGGCGCGCCTCTACGGCCATACCCGGTCGCGGGCGACCCACGGTGTAGAGGGCAGCGTCGTCGGGGTCGTCGGGACCGGTTGCCGTGCCGACGCCGCCGCTTTCGGTCGAGGACCAACGAATCGAATAGGCGGCATCGAATCGGGACCGAGCCTCGCTCACCAGAGCCGGTGGCGAGGCCGCACCACCGGCGACGAGCAGTTTCACCGAACTCAGGTCGCGACGGTCGAAGTCGGGGTCCTGAAGGAGAAGGGCGATCTGGGGGGCGACGGCGCCGATGGTGGAGATCCGGGTCCGGGCGACGAGGTCCAAGACGTCGCTGGCCTTCCAGCGGTCGAGGAGGTGGGTGGTGGTACCGAGTCGCAGGTACCAGGCCAGCTTGGTGGTGAAGCCCACATGGGCGAACTGGGTCGACCCGAACTGAGGGAACGGATCGGACCCCCACCGGTCTCCGATGTCGTAGGTCGTGATCGCTGTCAGTTGGCGATCGGTGAACCAGGCCCCTTTCGGCGCGCCGGTGGTTCCGGACGTGAACACCACCGAGGTCGGTCGGTCGGGGTCGTTGGTCGGGCTGTCGGGTGTCGACCCGTCTCGGGCCAGCCCGAGAACATCATCGGGCGTGGCCAGGACCAGGTCGGGCTGAACCCGCTCCAGGCAGGCGTCTCGCTCCGGCCCGGTGAGTCGGGGGTTGACACCAGCGCTGGTGGCGCCGACCTTTGCCGCTGCCACGTGGGCCAGAACCCAGGCCGAGGTCGACGGCAGAGTCAGCGCCACCAGCGCTCCGGGACCCAGCCCACGACGGATGAGGCCCGCCGCAACGGCGTCGGAACGCCGGTGCAGTTCCAGGTAGGTGAGCGGTGTGCCGTCGGGGTCCACGAACGCCGGGCGGCCGCCGAAGCGTGTCGCGGCTTCCGCCACGGTTGCGGCCAGGTAGCCGGGACGGGTGGTACCCGGAGCCAGCCAGTGACCGGGCGCGGATCCGGCGGCGTCACCAATTCCGACCGAGGCCTGACCGGGGCGGGATCCGTATGTGGTCACGCGGGCGACCGTAGCGTTCGGCCGTGACCACAGCCCGTTCCAGCTCAGGTTCGATGTCTGGCTCCGAGGCTCGCCGGCTCGCCCTGGCGGCCCAAGGCTTTTGCGACAAGAGGACATCGTCACAGGTCGATCGTCGCCATGGCCGGAGGGTGCTGGACCGGGTGGGTGTGATCCAGATCGATTCGGTCAACGTCGTGTGTCGATCCCAGGAACTCGCACTGTTGGCGCGCCTCGGATCCCACCCTCGCGACCTGGTGCCGCGTATGACCGACTCTGGTGACCTCTTCGAGTACTGGGCTCATGAGGCTTCCCATCTTCGGCCGTCGATGCACCGGTTGCTGCGGTGGCGAATGGACGATGCGCGCGACGGCCGGGGTACCTGGGGGCGGGTCGCGGCGATCGCCCGTGAGCGGCCCGATCTGGTGGCTTCGATGTACCGGCAGGTATCCGAACGCGGGCCCGTGACGGTGAGCGACCTCGAAGGAACCGGCGAACGTACGACAGGTATGTGGGGTTGGAGCCCCGGAAAGGTGGCGCTCGAGTACCTGTTCTGGAGCGGCCAGATCTCGGCCCGGCGTGGCCCCAACTTCGAACGCCGCTACGACCTGCCCGAGCGGATGCTCCCGGCTGGGGTGTTGGATCAGCCCACTCCCACTCGGAGCGAGGCGATGAAGGAGTTGCTGGCGCACGCGGCACGGGCCCACGGCGTCGGTACCGCTCGGGACCTGGCCGACTACTTCCGCCTCCCGATCCGTGAGGCCCGGCCGTTGCTGGCGGAGCTGGTCGAGGAGGGGGTCGTCCTCCCCGCGGTCGTGGAGAACTGGCGGGAGCCGGCGTTCCGCCACGCTGGGGCGGTTCTGCCCCGGGAGGTCTCTGTCCGGGCGTTGCTGTCCCCGTTTGATTCGTTGATCTGGGAACGAAGCCGGGTCGAACGGATCTGGGGCTTCCGCTACCGCGTGGAGATCTACGTGCCGGCCGACCGTCGGGTCCACGGCTACTACGTGCTTCCGTTCCTGCTCGGAGACTCCCTCGTTGCCAGGGTCGACCTCAAGGCCGACCGCGCTGCTCGCCTTCTGCGGGTTCGCGCCGCGCACCTCGAAGTGGACTCGCGCGCCGTGGATGTCGCGGTGGCGTTGGCCGAGGAACTGGCTGGACTGGCGTCCTTCTTGGGCCTGGAGGGGGTGGTGGTGGAACCGGCGGGCGACCTCGCCCCGGAACTGGGGCGCGCGGTGGCGGGCGTGGTGACGTGAGGCGTTCGACTCGCGTTGCTCGTTGCCTCGTGGTGTCAGCGGACCCTTGGTTCGACCCGCCCGGCGGCGAAGGTCCTCTGTCCCTCGGCCAGGTCCTCCTCGTTCATGCCCAGGTTCAGGAACGTGTTGCCCAGGTCGAGTGCCTGGCGGCGGGTCAGTTCCCGTCCGGCCCACAGGGTGCGCAGGGTGGCCTGCATGGGGCGGGTGGGCGCCGACGCGATGGCGTCGGCCAGCCAGCCCGCTCGCTCGGCCAGGTCCGCCGACGGACAGACCTCGCTCACCAGTCCGATCTGGTGAGCGCGTTCCGCCGACATCCGCTCGTGGTTGCCGAGCAGGGTCATGCGCAGGATCTCCCCGAAGGGCATGCCGCGGTGAAGCATCAGGAGAGGCTCGTAGACCGCGGGCATGCCGTAGGTGACGTGCGGGTCGAAGAAGGTGGCGTGGTCGGCGGCCACGATGATGTCGACCTCGCCCAACAGGTAGAACGCACCGCCGCAGGCCATGCCGTTCACCGCGCAAACCACCGGCTTCCAGAGGTCGTTGGCCTTGGGGCCGAGGAGCTGGCCCGGGTCGTCATAGGTGAAGGGGGTGAAGTCATATGTCGCTCCGCCTTCGGCCGGTACGAAGTCACGGTCTATGCCGGTACAGAACGCCTTGTCTCCCGCGGCGGTCAGGACCACGGCTCGAACCGAGTCGTCGGTGCGCAGATGACGCCACAGGGCCGACAGTTCGTCGCACAGCACCTTGTTGAAGGCGTTGTAGCGCTCGGGCCGGTTGAGGGTGATCCAGGCCACCGCGCCGCGCTGTTCGTACAACAGCGTGGTCAGGTCGGCGGTCGGGTCGGTGGCGGCGGGGGTGTCGGTCATCGGTGGTGACGGTACCTTCGGGTCAGGTGGACCGCGATCCCCATCGGCCAGATGATCGCGAGGTCACAACGTGCAGGTCGGGTGTGGACTGGGCCGTGAACGCGATGGTGGCCGGGTCGCCGTTGACCCGGCCACCATCGATTCTGCTGGGCGGAGACGTCGGTCTGGTGGACCATCACCTCACGCAGTGCAAACGGCGGGTTCGCTCAGTTGCGGGGCCCAGCGGGGGCGCGTTCGGGCGTCGGAATGTCCTTGTCGAGGTCCAAGTTGAGCAGGCGGATGGCGTTGCCCCGCATGATCTTGTAGATCTGCTGCTCGGTGAGTCCCTCCACCATCTTGGTGGCGACCTCCTTGGAGTCGGGCCACGTCGAGTCGGTGTGGGGGTAGTCGGTCTCGAAGGTGACGTTGTCCTCGCCGATGACGTCCAGCGCGGTGAGACCGAAGTTGTCCCGGAAGAAGCAGCCGTAGATGTTCCGGTAGTAGTAGGTGCTGGGCGGCTCGGGGATGGTGTCCTTCACGCCGCCCCAGGCCCGGTGCTCGCGCCACACGTTGTCGATGCGCTCGAGCATGTAGGGGATCCACCCGATCTGGCCTTCGCTGTAGGCCAGCTTGAGGTTGGGGAACTTGACCAGGTTTCCGCTGAAGATCCAGTCGGTCATCGACGCCATCGAGTTGTTGAACGACAGCGACGCCGCCACCGCGACGGGGGCGTCGGGTGAGGTGGCGGGCATGCGGGAGGAAGATCCGATGTGCATGTGGATGCCCATGTCGGTCTCTTCGCAGGCGGCGAAGAACGGTTCCCAGAAACCGCTGTGGATCGACTCCAGGCCGAGGTGGGCGGGTACCTCGCTGAAGCACACCGCGGTCACGCCGCGCTCGGCGTTGCGGCGCACCTCGGCGGCGGCCAGCTCTGCATCCCACAGGGGGACGATGATCAGCGGGATCAGGGCGCCGTCGGAGTCGCCGCACCACTCCTCGACCATCCAGTCGTTGTAGGCCTTGACGCAGGCCAGCCCCATCTCACGGTCGGGGTGTTCGGTGAAGGTCTGGCCACAGAAGCGGGGGAAGCTGGGGAAGCACAGCGACGCCTCGGTGTGGTTCATCTTCATGTCCTCGACCCGGGCCTTGGGGTCGTAGCACCCCGGCCGCATCTCCTCGTAGGTCATGGGCGTCATGGTCATCTCGTCGCGGCTGTAACCGACCGAGGCGACATGACGCTTCTGGATGTACACGACGTCGCCGAACACCCAGCAGTCGGCCTGGGGCCCGTCGGGGTCGAAGGTCTGTTCGTAGGCGCCGCCGCCGATGTGCTTCATGTGGCCGATGCCGCGTCGTTCCACGCGGGGGCCGTCGGCTCGGAACTTCTCGGGCAGCCAGGTCTGCCAGACGTGGGCCGGCTCGACAACGTGGTCGTCGACGCTGATGATCTTCGGCAACTCGCCCATGGGAATCCCTTCGGTGGGGCAGCAGGTGCTGGGGTGGCCTCCGTCAGTTTCTGACGGTCCGTCAGATAATAACCTGACGAGCCGTCAGAAACCACCGGAACCGGTATCCAACCCTGTCACAGTCCAGCGTCGTTAGTCTCCCTGCGTCGGCGCGACGGCGCCGTCGAGCCCTAGGAACGGAGCGCCGAGATGATCCTGGCTGTGTCGCCTGACTCGACGATCTACGAGTTGGTCGTGTTCGTCCACATCTTCGCTTCGATCGTTGGGTTCGGTTCCACGTTCGTGTGGCCGGTACTGAGCGTGAAGGCGCGCAACAGCGGTGATCCCGGGCTGATGCTCAAGGTCAGCGAGATGATCGACGAGGCCGGCCATGTCCTGAGTGCACCGTTCATCTGGGCCGCCGGGGGATCTGGATTGCTGCTGGTGATCCTGGGAGCGACCGCCGATCCCGCCTACTGGGAGTTCTCCGACACCTGGATCAGCATCGCCATGACCCTCTACATCGTTGCGATCGGCGTGTCGTTGGGGCTGCACTACCCCAACCTGAGGGCAATGCTGAACCTCCAACGCGAGATGGCGGCGGCCGGGCCGCCCCAGGGAGGCCCACCTCCGCAGTTGGTTGAGCTTCAAGAACGCGGCAAGAAGGCCGCCATGTTCGGCGGAATCCTCCACCTCCTGTTCGCCCTGATCCTCCTCGACATGGTCCTCAAGCCGTTCTGAGCTCCGTCGTCATTCGCGTCTGACACGCCGTCAGATACGGTGGTCGGCTCATGGCACCGCTTGATCTGTCCACCCTTGCGGATCCCGCGCACACCGCCGTCGTCACCTCTGAGGTGCAGAACGGGGTGGTGGGGGAGCGATCGGCCCTGCCGGCCTTGGCCGAAGCGGCCGGTCCCATGGTGGAGCGCCTCGCGGTGTTGCTCGGCGCAGCCCGTCCCGCCGGGGTGCGGGTGATCCATGCCACCGCGGCCCGACGGGCCGACGCCGCGGGTTCCAACACCAACGCCCGCCTGTTCGCCGCGGTGAAGAAGTCACCGGTGGCGTTGTTGCCCGGCTCACTCGAGGCCGACGTGGTCTCGGCCCTGGGCCCCGAGCCCGAGGACCTGGTGCTCACCCGCCTCCATGGGCTCAACCCGATGGCCGGCACCGACCTCGACCCTGTCCTGCGCAACCTCGGGGTCAAGACCGTGGTGGTAACGGGCGTTTCGGTGAACGTGGCTGTCACCAACCTGGTGATGGACGCCGTCAACCATGGCTACCAGGTGGTCCTCCCCCGAGACGCGGTGTGCGGCATCCCCGCCGCCTACGCCGACGCAGTGATCGACAACACCTTGGCCCTGCTGGCCACCCTCACCACCGTGGATGACCTGGTGGCCGCCTGGTCGGGAGTCAGTTCTTGAGCAAGAACCGGTCGATCGACGACCACTTCTTGCCCGAGTATGGGCGGGCGTCCGAACCGGGTCGGTTCTGGGGCGAGTTCTGGCTGGCTGGCGACCACTTTCTGCCCAAGAACAGACACGCGGCCGACGGGGTCGGGAGGACTTGATGACGACTGAGTTTGATGGGGACGGTGTTGGCGCCGCTGGCGACATGGGCGACATGGGCGGCGGGGGTGACGGGGACGATCCGCGGGCGGACCTTCGGTGGGCGACCATCCCTGCTGCGGTGATGGACGTTGCCGGACGGCTCGGTGACCGGGTGGCCATCGTCGATCAGGACGGGGCGGGCGGGTTCCGAACCTGGACCTGGGCCGACGTGGCCCGTGAGACCGATCGGGCCGCCGCCGCCTACCTGGCCGCCGGCATCGAACGAGGCGACCGGGTTGCGGTGTGGGCGCCCAACTGCGCCGAATGGGTGATCGCCCTCTTTGGACTCCAGAGCGTGGGGGCGGTACTGGTCCCGCTCAACACCCGCTACAAGGGGGCCGAGGCCGCCGACATCATCGAGCGGAGCCGGGCTCGGATCCTGGTCACCGTCGACGGGTTCCTCGGCAACCACTACCCGGCCATGCTGGCTGGCCATGACCTTCCCCACCTGGAGCGGATCGTGGTCCTGCGGGCCGAGGCCGACTCCAACGGCCCGGGTGCTCCGGTGCCAACCGAGACGTGGGAGGAGTTCCTCGCCGGAGCCGAAACAGCCGGGGTCACCGTCGGCCAGGTGGTTGAGCGGCGCGGGCAGGTCCAGCCGACCGACACCGCCGACCTGTTGTTCACGTCGGGAACCACCGGCAAGCCCAAGGGCGTCATCTGCGACCACAGCCAGGTGCTGCGCACCGTGGCCACCTGGGCCAACGTGGTCGGACTGAACGAGGACGACCGGTACCTGGCCATCAACCCGTTCTTCCACTCCTTCGGCTACAAGGCCGGGATCGTGGCCTGGCTGGCGACCGGCTGCGTGCTGGTGCCGATGCCGGTGTTCGACGTGCCCGAGGCCATGCGCCTCATAGCCGAACAGCGCATCTCGATGGTCCCGGGACCGCCCACCCTCTACCAGACCATCTTGAACCACCCCGACCGGGCCCAGCTCGACTCGTCCACTCTGCGTCTGGCCGTCACCGGTGCGGCCAGCGTGCCGGTCGCCCTGATCGAGCAGATGCACACCGACCTCGGTTTCGACACCGTGATCACCGCCTACGGGCTCACCGAAGCCTGCGGCTTCGCCACCATGTGCCGCCGCGGCGACGATGCCGTCACCATCGCCACCACCTCGGGGCGGGCCATGCCCGGAATCGAGGTGAAGGTGGTCGACGACCACGGTGAGGAGATGGTCGCCGGTGAAGCCGGTGAGGTCGTGGTGCGGGGCTACAACGTGATGGCCGGCTACTTCGAGAACCCCGAGGCCACCGCCGAGACCATCGATGCCGACGGCTGGCTCCACACCGGAGACGTCGGGGTGATGGACGAGCGGGGCTACCTCCGCATCACCGACCGCAAGAAGGACCTGTTCATCTCCGGCGGGTTCAACGCCTACCCGGCCGAGATCGAGAACCTCCTGCTGGCCCACCCCCACATCGCCCAGGTGGCGGTGGTGGGCGTGGCCGACGAACGCCTGGGGGAGGTCGGCGCCGCCTTCGTGGTGGCCGCCACCGGCACCACGCCCGATCCGGCCGAGATCGTGGCCTGGGCACGTGACCACATGGCCAACTACAAGGTCCCCCGCATCGTGCGGGTGGTCGACGCCTTGCCGTTCAACGCCGGCGGCAAGGTGATGAAGTTCGAGCTCCGCGAGCTCCTGGAAAGAGAGACAGAGAAGTGACCGACTACGCCGACCAGATGGACAACATCATGTTGTTGGTCCGCATCTTCTTGGGCTTCACCCTGGCCTTCCACGGCTACTGGAAGTTCTTCAAGGGAGGCAAGATCGCCGGTACCGCGGGCTGGTTCGACTCCATGGGCATGAAGCCCAACGGCAAGGTCCACGCCTACCTGGCCGCTTCCACCGAACTGGGTTGCGGGGTGCTGATGGCCGTCGGCTTTCTCACCCCGTTGGCCGCGGCTGGCTATGTGAGCCTGATGATCGTGGCGGCATGGACCGTTCACCGGGCCAACGGGTATCGCAGCGGCATCGACGGCTGGGAGTACAACTCGGTGTTGGCGGTGTTCGCCGCCTACGTGGCTGCCACCAGCCCTGGAAGTCATTCGATCGACCACGCCCTCGAGCTCTCGTTCGCCTTCAAGCCCTACACCGCCTTCGGCATCGCCATCGGGGTTGGCGTTGCCGGCGCGGTCGGACTGTTGGCCGCCTGCTATCGGCCGCCGGCCAAGGCCGCCGAGTAGGCGATGGCGGTACCGGACCGATCCGCCTCCTATCCTGACGCCCCGTGACATCTGACGCCCCGTCAACTTTGCCCGACGACGACGTCGAGCCCCGCGCTGCTGACGGGCGCGTCCCCGGACGTCGAGGCCTGGCCACTCGCCAGCGCCTCTTGGAGTGCACCACCGAGATGCTGCGCTCCAGCTCCTACCGGGATCTCAAGGTGGTCGACATCGCCCGAGAAGCCGGGACGTCGCCCGCCACCTTCTACCAGTACTTCCCCGACGTGGAGTCGGCGATCCTGGTTCTGGCTGACGAAATGGTCGACGCCGGCGTGGAGCGATTCGCGGCCGTCATGGCCGACAACACGTGGAAGGGCCGCGTCGGTTACGAGGCGGCCGAGGCCCTAGCCGACGCCGTCCTCACCTTCTGGGATGAGAACCAGCCGGTCCTCCGGGTGGTCAACCTGGCCACCGACGAGGGCGACGATCGCTTCGCCACCGTGCGCACCCGGTTGCTGCGAGACCTCAACAACTCCCTGTCCGCCGCCGCCAAGGACCATCAGGCCAACGGCAAGGGCCAGCCCGACGTCGCTCCCGATGCCATCGCCGGCGTGCTGGTGGCCATGTTGGTCCACGTGGCGGCCTACCGAGTTGGCTTCGAGTTCTGGGGGGTACAGGCCCCGGACCTCCGCACCGTCATGGCCCGCATCGTCTACTGGTCGATCACCGGCACCAAGCCACCCACCTGAAGACGGCCTACGCTCCGGATCCTCACACCGGTGACGACCTCTTCGGAGAGAAAGCCCATGGCAGCGATGAGCCTTTCGGGAACCCTGGCGGTGGGCATGCAGTTGCCCATCCAGTCCAAGTCGACCAACTTCGCCGAGGCGTGGGAGGCCGATGCCGGAGCGGCCGAGTTGGCCCGGGTGGCGCGTGCCGCCGACTCGGCAGGGTTCGCCTACATCGCGGTTTGCGACCACACCGCCATCCCCTCGGAGAAGGCGCCGGTGATGGGCACCGAGTGGTGGGACACCGTGGCCACCCTGGGCTGGCTGGCCGGGATCACCGAGCAGGTCCGGCTCCTCAGCCACATCTACGTCCCCGCCTACCGCCACCCTCTCCAGGTGGCCAAAGCCTTCTCCACCCTCGACGTGGTGTCGGGCGGCCGGGTCATCTTGGGTGTGGGTGCGGGGCACGTCCGAGAAGAGTTCGACATGCTCGGCCTTCCCTTCGAACAGCGAGGCCGACTGCTCGACGAGTCGATCGACGCGCTGCGGGCCGCCTTCGCCGAGGACTACCCGACGCTGCCCGGACCCCGCTGGCCCGCCGCCGACATGGGCCAGCACCCGCGCCCGGTTCAAGAGGATGGACCGCCCATCTGGATCGGGGGCTCCTCACCCGCCGCTCTCCGGCGGGCGGCCGAGCGGGGGGACGGCTGGTTGCCTCAAGGGCCCGTCGACCCCGAGATCATCGGCCGCCTGACCGACCTGCGAACGGCGGCCGGGCGCCACGAGCCGTTCACCGTCGGCGCGCTGGTTGGCCCAACCTTCGTGGGCACCCTGGATTGGGATACCGGTGGACCGGTACTGAGCGGTCCACCCGAGAAGATCGCTCACGTTCTGGGCAAGTTCGCGGCAATGGGGGTCGACCAGGTTCAGATCCGGCTGCGGTCCCGGTCCGTCGAGGAACTCGTCGAACAGATCGAGCTGTTCGGTACCGGCGTTCTTCCCCTCCTCGAAGGTTGACCCACCATCGTTGGGTCCGATGCAGCTCTCGGTCGATATGGATCACATGGGGACGGGCTGCGACGAGGACGGCGCGCCTGTCGGAGCTGGCACATGAGCACCCACCGAAAGATCGAGGCATAGCCTCACCCTGAACCTTCCTGGCCAACCTGACGGCCGGATCGGTTAACAAGACCTCCAAGGGAGATGATCTCGTGCTGTTGGAAGGAAAGGTCGGGCTGGTGTCGGGCATCGGGCCGGGCATGGGTCGAGACATCGCCCTCGCCTTCGCCCGGGAAGGTGCTGACGTCGCGCTGTTGGGCCGGACCGAGGCGCGTCTGCGGTCGGTGGCCGAGGAAGTCGAAGCATTGGGGCGGCGGGCGCTGCCCGTGGTCTGTGACATCGCCGACGAAGGGGCCTGCGTCGCCGCAGCCGCAGCGGTGGCAGACGGGTTGGGGGGCATCGACGTGTTGGTCAACAACGCCTACCACGGAGGTGACGCCAAGCCCTTCATGGAGGCGGACTTCGCCGACTGGCACACCACCATGGAGGTCAACCTGTTCGGGTCGCTGTATCTGACCCGGGCCTGTGTTCCCCACCTCGAGGCATCGGGCGACGGGCGGGTGGTGATGATCAACACCATGTCGGTGCAACGCATCGAGCGACGATGGGGCGCCTATGTGGCATCCAAGGGGGCGTTGGCGGCCATCACCAAGACGCTGGCCCGAGAGCTGGGGGCCAAGGGGATCCGGGTCAACGGTGTCCATCCCGGCTACATCTACGGGGAATCGGTGGAGTGGTACTTCAACCATCTGGCCGACAAGCGGGGGGTGACCTTCCAAGATGTGTACGACGAGGTCGCGGCGGAGACCTGCCTGGGGTATCTGCCCCATTCCGAGGAGATCGCCGGAACCGTCGTCTACTTCGCGTCGCCGCTGGCCCGGCCGGTCACCGGTCAGATGATCGGCGTCAACGCCGGTCACTGGTTCAACGGCTGATGGTTGGCCCCGACGGTCCAGCGCCAGTCGAAGGCGAAGGTCTAGGCGATGGGCCGGTTCGCCTGATCGCCTTCGTGAAGCGCCGGGAGGGGACCACCCGGGAGGAGTTCCTCGAACATTGGCGCGACCGACACGGCCCCCTGATCCGCGACACACCGGGCTTGGCTCGACACATAGAACGCTACGAGCAGATGGCGGCCCGGCCCGGGGACCGCTCCGGATGGGACGGCGTAGCGGTGCAGCAGTTCAGGTCCTGGAGTGACTTCGTCGGCCTCTTGTCGGACCCGGCGGCGGCGGCCATGCGGGCCGATGAGGAGGCCTTCCTCGACCCGGCTTCCACCAAGGTGGTGTTCACCGCCGATCGCGTGGTGGTGATCGGTGACGATGCGCTCACCTCCGACGTAGAGATGACCCTCGACGAGCCAGTCACCCCTCTAGATGAACTCTCCCCGGAGGGTGGCCGCGAACCCCGAGAGCGGTCGCGGTGACGGGCCAGAGCATCCTGCGGTTCTTCCGGGCGCGGGCCCTGGTAACCGGTGGCGGGTCGGGGATCGGCGAAGCGACCTGTCACCTGCTGGCGGCCGAAGGGGCAGTGGTGACGGTGTTGGACCGTGACGAGGATGCCGCCGGTCGGGTGGCTGCCGCCGTCGGCGGTCGAGCGGTGGCCGCCGATGTCGGAGACAGCGAGGCCGTTCACCGAGCGGTGACTGACTCGGCCCTGGCCATGGGTGGGCTCACCATCGTGGTGAACAACGCGGGCGTCGGAATGGCCAAGACGCTGGTGGACTACACCGACAAGGAGTGGTCCCTGCTGATCGGCGTCAACCTCACCGGCACCTTCAACATGATCCGCGCCGCCGCTCCCGTCATCGGCGAGAGCGGTGGCGGGGCCATAGTCAACAACACGTCGCTCACCGGTCTGCGACCCACCAGGGGAGAAGGCCCCTACTCGGCGGCCAAGGCCGGGGTCATCAACCTGACCCAGACCGCGGCGCTCGAGCTGGCTCCGCTGGTGCGGGTCAATGCCGTGGCCCCGGGGATGATCGACACTCCGCTCACCGCCCCGGTGATCGACAACCCGCGCTGGCGGGCGGCAGCCGAGTCGGGCACCCCTATGGGGCGCGTCGGCACCGCCGAGGAGGTGGCTCGCGTCATCGCCTTCTTGGCCAGTGAGGATGCTGCCTACATCACCGGCCAGACGATCGTGGTAGACGGAGGGTCAGTGCTACCGAGTCTCCAGTCCGATGCCCTGCTGCGGGCCTTCACCGACGGTCGTGGACCGACGTGACCGCGGCCGACGAGCTCCGTCCGCTTCTGTTCGGCAACGTCCCCATCGATGGCTGGCCGGCCGGCGATGAC
This sequence comes from Acidimicrobiales bacterium, assembly GCA_020439505.1. GTDB lineage: Bacteria > Actinomycetota > Acidimicrobiia > Acidimicrobiales > Iamiaceae > Aquihabitans. Next base: position 67,158 of record JAGQSO010000036.1, on the reverse strand, counting down.
GCCACCGCCGAGCCCTGGAGCACCTTTGTTCGGGCTCGCCGTCACCTGGCCAACGGAGACCTGGATCTGGCCATCCGGGATTGGGGCCGGATCTCGATGTTCGACATGTTCGAGCCTCGCCACCGGCTTCAGGCCTGGACGTTCCTGCGGGCCAACGGCATCCAACCCGACGAGTCGATTGCTTGCACCGTGTTGGGCGTAGTGGCGGAGTTGGCGATCGGTGGCGCCCACGACGTGTTGGCCACATACGCCGATGGGTCCATCCGCTACCTCAACCACGGTGGTTCGGCGCTGGTCGTCGACAGCGCTCGCTACGACCTGGTGCTGGGGGCATCGGCCCTGCTGGCCGTTGGTCAAGAGTTGGCCGATGACCTCGGACCGTGGGCGGGACCAGAATTGCCGACCCTGGACCCCGGGGAGTCCCGCTTCACGCTGCTCACCCCCGGCGGCCCGGTGATCGGTCAAGGTCCCGACGCTGCCCTGAGCGCTGACCCGATGGCTCAACCGCTCTACGCCGCGGTGACGTCGCTCCTGTTGGCGTTGTTGGAAGAGGGCCCGCCGACCGCCTGATCATTGGGTCCCGGCCAGCGCGCCATCTAGGTCCGCGTCAGCGGTTTCGGGACCAGAAGTCGGTCAGCAGGGCAGCGGCGCCCGTCGGATCCTCGACGGCCCAGAAATGTCGTCGGCCTTCCAACGTGCCCACCTCGGCGCCGAGCATCTCGGCGACCTCGGCTGACTTGGCGGTGTTGGAGAAGCTGTCGGCCGTCGCATCGATCACCAGTCCCGGCCGGCCGGTCGGGCCCATCTCCGTTCCCCACGAGGCGTAGGTGTTGGGCACCGCCGAGCGGTACAGGTCGAGGATGCAGGCCCCCATGGTGGCGTCCATGGCCGACACGGTGGCCAACGCCGCCTCCCGGCTCATGCCCATTTCCTCGAACGTCGGGGCTTGATCCTCTGGGGGAGTGGCGAGTTGTGCCTCGATGAACGCCTCACCGTCACCAGGCGTCTGCCACACCCGGGCGAACTCGTGCCAGCGCTGGTCGGGGTGAACGATGGTGGCGACGTCGGCGGCCCAGGACCGCACCAATTCGGGCCGCGTAGTCACCAGCCGGTAGGTGAATCCTGCCCCCCAGTCGTGGCCGACCAGATCGACCGGTTCGTCGATGTCGGTCAACTGATCGACCAGCCAGTCGACGTAGGCGTCCTTGGTGGCCGTGAATCCCTCGGGTCTCGCGCACCCGAAGCCCGGCAGGCTCAACGCGATCGACGGCTCCGCGATCTCGGCCCTGAGGCGGTCCCAGTAGCTGGCTGTCTCAGGTACCCCATGGACGAAGACGATCATCAGCGGACCATATCGGCTTGGCACCCGCCACAATGCCTGTCGTGACCTCCCGTGAGTTCGAACGAGACCCGACCTTCATCACCCGTTTGGACCCTGACCGGGACCCCCACGCTCTACCGGACGGCATCAGGCTGGCGGTCAAGGACTGCATCGACGTGGCTGGGGAGGTGACCACGGCTGGGTCACCGGCGGTGGCCGCCGGGGCCGAGCCGGCCCTGGCCGACGCGGAATGTCTGGCCGGCTTTCGAGCCGCCGGCGCCCGACTGGTGGGCAAGGTCAACCTGCACGAGTTGTGCTTCGGCTCCAGCGGGGTGAACCCTCACTACGGCACACCTCCCAATCCGCTCGACTCCCGGCGGGTACCGGGAGGTTCTTCCAGCGGGTCGGCCGTGGTCGTCGCCATCGATGAGGCCGATGTAGCCCTTGGCACCGATACGGCCGGCTCGGTCCGGACCCCGGCAGCCTCCTGCGGGGTGGTCGGGCTGAAACCGACCTTCGGGGTGGTGTCGGTGGTGGGCACCCGCCCCTTGGCCCCGTCGCTCGACACCATCGGGGTGTTGGGTCGCTCGGTCCACGACGTGGCGGTGGGAGCAACGATGCTCGACCACCGGCTCACCGACGGAGAGGTGACCGCCGTCCACTCGGTGGCTCGGTTGCGGCTACCCGGTACCGATCCCACCATCGACGCTGCCATCGACTCAGCTCTCATCGCCGCGGGGATGACGGTCACCGACGTGACCGGCCTCATCTCGGTGGGGTGGGAGGCCGCTCACCGTGCCGCGCTGGACGTCCTCTTCGGTGAAGCCTTGATGGTCAACGACGACATCTGGCGCCACCACCGACACCAACTTGGTGCCGATCTGGTGGAACGCTTCACCTTCGCCCAAACCATCGGCCCGACCGAACTGGCCGACGCCCGGGCGATGAGGGCCCCCTGGAGGGCCGAGTTGGCCGAGGTCTTCGGGACCTTCGGGGTGCTGGTCCTCCCGGCCATGACCGCCTACCCGGCCCGGCTGGGCGAACACGGCGTCGGGCCGAACCCAGCGGCGGCGGCGGTGAACCTAGCCGGTCACCCAGCCCTGACCGTGCCTGTTCCCAGCGGGGGCCTGCTGCCGGCCGGCCTTCAACTGGTGGCCCCCGACCACCACGAACCCCGCCTACTAGCCACCGCCGCGGTCATAGAAGCAGCGGTGGCCCCTCGGCGCTAGCCAGACGCCGCACGGTAAAGGCGGTGTTTTGGCGGTGGCTGGAAGGTAGCGGGCGGATGACTTCAGCTACGGGGCCCGTGATCGCCGACGAGCAGCGTTTCGACTGGGTAGGCGGCCAGGGTGGCGTCGGCGGTCAGCAACGGCACCGAGAGATGTCGGGCCTGGGCGACGAGCAGTCGGTCGAAGGGGTCGCGGTGGATCGGTGGGAGTTCGGCAACTGCGAGGGTGTCGTGGTGTTCGACGGGAATCGGGGTGCCTGAGATCCGGCTGATTCGATCAGGGACGTAGCGAGATGGGGGTTCGGGCAGAGCAAGCCTTCCCAGGGCGTACTTGATGGCTATCTCCCACGACGACACGGCAGACACCAGCAGTTCTGTTGCCGGGTCCTCGGCCAGCCCAAGGTGGTCCCCGAGGCGTTCCGGGGTGGTCTGCAACCAGAGGAAGATGTGCGTGTCGAGCAGGACCCTCATGCTTCGAACGCGTCGAGGACTTCGGCGGGGAGTGGTGCGTCGAAGTCCTCGGGGACCTCGAACGCACCACTGTCTGATCCCAGCGTCCGCGTCTCGGTGTTGGTGACCGGTATCAGACGGGCGACCGCGACGCCTCGGTTGGCGATGATCACCTCTTGGCCGGCGGCGACCTCGGCCAGCAACCGGGACAGGTGAGTCTTGGCCTCGTGCACCCCAACGGACTTAGTCATCGAGCTAGTTTATCCCGATCACATGTGGCGACCTCATCGGTGGATCCAGGATTAGAGGCCGCGGCTGTTTCCGAGGAGGTCCGGGAAGTTGGGGTCGCGCTTTTCGCCTTTGGCCATGAAGGTCTCGATCATGTCGGCGGGCTGGAACATTCCCGACTGCCACGCCGCCATGTGGTTCAGCGAGTCAGCAACCGAGTGATCCCGGGCGAAGTTGATCATCTCCTTGGTGCCCCAGATGGCCAGTGGGCTCTTGGTGGCGATCTCCGCGGCGATCTCGAGGGCACCGGCTACCAGTGACTCGTGATCGGGAAACACCTGGTTGACCAGGCCCACCTCTGCGGCCCTCGTCGCTGGAACCCGGTGACCCCGGTAGGCCCATTCCCGGGCGATCCCTTCGGGGATGATCTTGGGGAGGCGTTGCAGCGTGCCAACGTCGGCGGTCATGCCGATGTTGATCTCCTGGATGCAGAAGAACGCGTCCTCGCTGGCGTAGCGCAGGTCGCAAGCCGAGACCATGTCGACCGCCCCTCCGATGCAGCCGCCCTGGATGGCGGCGATCACCGGCATCCGGACCCGTTCCAGCGCCGTGAACGACTCCTGTAGCACCCGGACGCTCTGGAGAAGTCGAGCCCGGACCCGGCCCGGTTCGGCCGGTGACCCGTCGGCCGACGGTCCGCCGAGGGCGTCACCGCCACCTGAGGCGAACACCCCCAGGTCCATGCCCGAGCAGAAGTGCTTGCCGGTGGAGGAGATGACGATGGCTCGAACCGAACCGTCCTCATCGAGGCCGCGCACCACCGCGGGCAGCTCGGACCAGAACTCCTTGATCATCGAGTTGTAGGCATCGGGTCGGTTGAGGCGCACGTGGGCGACCTTGCCGATGCGTTCGACGTCGAAACAGGTAGGCGATTCGCTCATGGGTCCCATCCTTGCCCAGTCGCGTCCTGGTCGTTGCTACCGCGTCCGATGCGTCTCCGACCCCCGGCCGTTCTCGCCTGACCAGGCAGCGCCACCGGTCACCACGATCCGGTGGCGGTGGCCGGTGGCGGGGGAGCGGGTGGTGGGGGAGAGGATGGCGAATGGCGGGGGGAGTCGTAGGCGGGCAAACTGGAACCTGTTCTAATTTCATGCCCCGCCGTTGGTGGGGTCCACCGAATCAGGGGACCAGCACGTGCAGGATCTCGGCAGCGGCAAGACCGATCAGCGGCCGGTGCGGCTGGGGGGCGCACTGGTCACGCTCGTGGAACCGCACCGTGGTTCTGAGGTGGCCTACAACCGTTGGTACGAGCGGGATCACTTCTATGCCGGCTGCATGATCGGGGCCTGGACCATCAGCGGAGCACGTTTCGTGGCCACCCGTGACCTCAAGGAGCTGCGGTACCCCGCCGACTCGCCGGTGGCACCCGACGCGGAGGCAGGTTCGTTCCTGGCCTTGTACTGGGTGTTGGCGGGCCGGTTCGGCGAATGGATGCAGTGGGGGTCCGAGCAGGTCAAGTGGCTGCACGAGAACGGGCGGATGTTCGCTGACCGTGACCACATCCACACCCTCATGTACCGGTTCCGCACCGAGTACGAGGCCCCCGATGGGGTGCCGGTGGAGCTGGCCCTGGATCACCGTTCGCCCTACGTGGTGTTGGTCATCGGAGAGCCGGCCGATGGCCGCACCCTCGACGACGTCGACGCCTGGTTTGGTGAGCAGCCGCTACCCGGGGTGGTGGGGGCCGAGTTCACCGCCATCCCGCTGCCGGGGGACTCGGCTCCCGGGGTGCGCGCTGACAGCGCGGCCAACCGTTTCAGTCAGCTCTGGTTCGTGGACGACGAGATCACCGACATCTGGGAGGAGAAGTTCGCCGGGCTTGGCGAGCGTTTCGCTTCGGCGGGACTGGGCCGACTGGTGTTGGTGGCACCGTTCCGGGCGACGGTGCCCGGAACCGACACCTACACGGACCAGATCTGGTGATCCGGTGAGGTTTGCCCTGAAGTTCCCTCAGAATGACTTCGGAAGCGCCAACGCCCACCGCCGCCCGGCGTGGCCCACCACAGTCCTTACCCCGACCATTGTTTCCAACCACCCGTTCAGTTTCTGACGACCCGTCAGATTGTGAGGTAGCATCATGACCATGACTGACGCAGGCACCCCCAACGCCGACGACTTTCCCAAGATCATCTCGGTCGACGACCACGTGATCGAGCCGCCCAACGTGTGGCTCGACCGGCTTCCCAAGAAGTACCACGACGTCGGACCCCGCACCGTGCGAGAGCGCGGCACCATGAACTTCGTGGGCGGGGTGTTCAGCTACGAACCCTCCGATGACGGCGACCTGTGCGACTGGTGGATCTACGAGGACAAGAAGATCCCCCAGACCCGCCTCGCCGCCGCGGTCGGCTTCGACCGTGACGAGGTCAAGGTCACCGGCGTCACCTACGAGGAGATGCGCAAGGGCTGCTGGGACCAGACGGCCCGCCTCGAGGACATGGACGCCAACTGGACCGACACCCAGGTCTGCTTCCCCACCTTCCCCCGCTTCTGTGGTCAGACCTTCATGGAAGCCCAGGACAAGGTGCTGGCCGACCTGTGCGTCAAGGCCTACAACGACTGGATGGTGGAGGAGTGGTGCGGCGGTACCAACGGCCGCCTCCTTCCCCTGATCATCGTGCAGCTCTGGGACGCCGAGCTGGCCGCCGCCGAGGTGCGCCGCAACGCCGAGCGCGGCGTGCGGGCGCTGGCCTTCTCCGAGATCCCGCCCTACCTGAACCTGCCGTCGATCCACACCGACTACTGGGAGCCGTTGTTCCGGGCCTGCTCGGAGACCAACGTCTCCATCCACATGCACATCGGGTCATCGTCCAAGATGCCCTCCACCTCGGCCGATGCCCCCGCCGCGGTGGGCTCCACGCTCACCTTCGGCAACGCCATGAGCTCCATGGCCGATTGGATGTTCTCGGGCTGGCTGGCCAAGTTCCCCAACCTCAAGCTGGCCTACAGCGAGGGACAGATCGGCTGGATCCCCTACATCCTCGAGCGGGCCGACCGGGTCTGGGAGGAGAACCGAGGGTGGGGCGGTGTCAGCGACATCGTCAAGGAACCGCCGTCGACCTACTACTACCAGAGCATCTACGCCTGCTTCTTCGCCGATCAGTACGGCTTGGAGAACATCGACAAGGTCGGCCCCGACAACGTCTGCTTCGAGACCGACTACCCGCACTCGGACTCGACGTGGCCGCACTCTCGTGAGGTGGCCATGAAGATGATGGCCGGGCTCCCCGACGACATCGTCTACAAGCTGGTCCGGGGCAACGCCATCCGCCTGATGGACCTCGACATCAAATAGTCAACCGCCTCTCCGGGACTTCAAGCCTCCATTTCGGCGGCTTGACTTTCGACGGGGACTCGGGCTGGTTGGCCTCGGTGTCTGCTGTTTCCTGTGGCCTCCTCCTGTTGGTTGTGTGGCAGTCAAGGCTGGTGCGTTCGGATTCGGGTGGATTCGTGGGCATTGGGGCCTGGGTCGGGTGCAGACTCGTTCTTTTCTCATCTCTTTGATCGGTGACCGTTCACATGTCTGACTCTTATTCGTTGTTGATCGGGGGGGAGCGGGTTGCTGCTGCTGCCGGGTACGAGGTGATCAACCCTTCTACCGAGGCGGTGGTTGGCCTGGCCCCCAACGCTTCGGTGGCCCAGGCCGAAGCGGCGTGTTCCGCCGCTCGTGAGGCGTTCGATTCGTGGAGTCGCACGCCGATGGCCGAGCGGTGCGCCATCTTGGACCGGATCGCCGACGTACTCGACGCCCACCGCGACGAGTTGGTTCCGGTGGTCCAAGCCGAGACCGGGGCCACCATGCGGGTAGCCAAGACCATGCAGGTACCCCAGGCCGCCGCCCGGTTCCGGCGCTACGCCGAGGTCGAGCCGAACCTGGTCCCCCTGCCTCCCGCAGTCATGCCCACCACACCACTGGCCCCCGGTGGGATCATCGGTGCGGTCGAGCACCGTGCCCCGGTAGGTGTGGTGGCCGCCATCGCCGCCTACAACTTCCCGGTCACCAACATGGCCGGCAAGATCGCACCGGCCCTGGCCATGGGCAACACCCTGGTGGTCAAACCCCCCACCCAGGATCCCCTCGGCGTGATCCGGATGGTTGAGTTGTTCGAAGAGGCCGGGCTCCCGCCCGGAGTGGTCAACACCATCTCCGCCGACACGGTCGAGGTGGCCGAGGTCATCACCTCCTCACCCGACGTCGACATGATCTCCTTCACCGGATCCACCGGGGTGGGGTGTCGGATCGCCGAGGTCGGGGGCCGGACCATGAAGCGACTGCTGTTGGAGTTGGGGGGTAAGGGTGCGGCCATCGTGCTCGACGACGCCGACCTGAAGAACGTGATCTCCAACGTGTCGAGCACCTGGACGTTCCACTCCGGCCAGATCTGCACCTCGCCCACCCGGGTGGTTGTGCAAAGAGGCCTGTACGACGAGCTGGTCGGCAAGCTCACGGCCATGGCCGCCCACCTCAAGGTCGGCGATCCCCTCGAGCGCGACACCGTGGTCGGGCCGGTCATCTCCGGCGCCCACCGCGACCGGGTCGAAGCCATGATCCGCACCGCCACCGAAGAGGGGGCCACCCTGGCTGTGGGGGGCACTCGACCCGACATCGACACCGGTTTCTACGTCTCCCCGACGCTGGTGGTGGATGCCACCAACGCCATGACCGCGGCTCGCGAGGAGTTCTTCGCCCCGGTCATCACCGTCATCCCCTTCGACACCGAGGACGAGGCAATCGCCATCGCCAACGACAGCCAGTACGGGCTGTACAACTACGTCTTCACCGCCGACAGCGGCAAGGCCATGGAGGTGGCCAAGCTCCTGCGTTCGGGCAACGTGGGGATCAACACCCTCCAGCGCAACCACGAGGCGGCGTTCGGTGGGTTCAAGTACAGCGGTGTGGGACGAGACGGCGGGTCCTGGGGCCTGCACGCCTACAGCGAGATGCAGTCGATCATGTGGAAGGGATGACGTCGCGATGAAAGCAATTGTCTGGACCGGTTCGCTCGAGGTGCGAGACGACGTCGAGGTACGGGACCTACGCCCCAACGAGGTGAGGGTCCGGGTCCACGCCACGGGCCTTTGCCACAGCGACGTGTCGGTGGTCAACGGCACCATCCCGTTCCCGACCCCGGCCGTGCTCGGCCACGAAGGGGCCGGGGTGGTCGAGGAAGTGGGCGGAGCCGTCCGCAAGGTGAAGGTCGGCGACCACGTCGTCCTCACCACGCTGGGCAACTGCGGGCAGTGCGACGCCTGTGACCGCGGCCAGCCCACCCACTGCCGCGACACCGCGGGGCGCCTCAGCGCTCCGTTCACGGTGGCAGGGGAGAAGGCGTTCCAGTTCGCCAACGCCGGCGTGTTCGCCGAGACCACCGTGGTCAAAGAGACCCAGGCCGTGGTGATCGACCCTGAGGTTCCGCTGGCCTCGGCCAGCCTCATCGGTTGCGCGGTGTTGACCGGGACCGGAGCGGTTCTGAACCGGGCCCGCCCCCGGCCGGGTCAGTCGGCACTGGTGATCGGCATCGGCGGTATCGGGCTCAACGTGTTGCAGGGCCTGGCCATCGCCAACTGCGGCCCGATCATCGCCGTCGATGCCAATCCGGCCAAGGAGGCGGCAGCTCGCCAGTTCGGTGCCACCCACTTCATCGCCGCTGGGCCCGACGTCGACACCGCCGCCGCGGTGAAGGAGATCTGCCCCCAAGGCGTGGACTTCGCGTTCGAGTGCGTGGGTCACCCGGCGCTGATCCGCCAGAGCATCGACCTGTTGGACTGGGGTGGGAGTTGCGTGCTGCTCGGGGTGCCCAAGCTGGGCAGCGAGGCCAGCTTCGTGGTGAACAGCCTCTACAACGACAAGTCGATCCTCGGCTGTCGTTACGGGGCGGCCCGTCCCCACCACGACATCCCCCTGTTCATCGACCTGTACAAGTCGGGGCGGCTCAAGCTCGACGAGCTGGTGTCAGCCACCTACCAACCCGAACAGGTGCAGGAGGCGCTCGACGCCATGCACGGCGGCGCCCTCAACCGCGCCGTGCTCACGTGGGCTTGACCTCGCGGGGTTGCTCGACGGTCTCGAGCCGGACCGTCGAGCGGGCTGTCTAGCCAACGGTGGTGACCGGGTGCGAGGTGGAGGCGACGGTGGTGTGGGAGCCGGCCCGATGAGCGAGTCCCGCTCGACCCACGCAGTCAGGGCGGTCTCCCCGGCCCGGCGCGTGCTCGCCCACGCCGAGGAGCTGGTGGCCGAACGTCGGGACCGGGGCGCCTGCGAGGCCCGGGTGCCGTTCCTGCGGGAGGTGATTCCACCCGGGGGTGTCGGAGCCGAGATCGGCGTGTTCAAAGGCCGGTTCTCCCCGGTGCTGCTCCGGGAGACCCGGGCCGTGCAGTTACACCTGATCGACCCTTGGTACCTGTTGACCCCCGAGTGGCATTGGGGGCGCGGTGACCGCAGCACGGTCAACGCGCTACGTCGGATCCTCGGTCGATTTCGCCCCGAGATCGAGGCCGGCAGGGTGGTGGTGCATGTCGGTGACGACCGCGAGGTGCTGGCCCGATTCCCCGATGCCACCTTCGACTGGGTGTATCTCGACTCGTCCCACGCCTACGAGCACACCCGACAGGAGCTGGCCATCCTGCGCCACAAGGTGAAACCCGGTGGCTTGATCGCCGGCGACGACTGGCGCCCCGCACCGGCGCACCCACACCACGGCGTGTTCCGCGCCGTCCAGGAGCTTGTCAGCGAGCCCGGCTGGGAACTGATCCACGCCGACGAGCAGACCCTCCAGTGGGCAGTCCGCCTCCCCGGTCCAACCTGACCTCCAGAAGGCCCCGCCTGCTGGTCGGTGTCGACGTGCTCTGGTGACGATCCGTGGGACGTTGGGTTCAGGTGGGTGGGTGGAGCAGCAGATCGACCAGGCCAGAGACGGCGTCGAGGCTGGTGAACAGACTGTCCAGCCTGGTGCTGTCTCCGTCTACGCCGCCCATCAGTTCGAGCCCCAGGAACAACGACGCAATGGCGTACGCGATGTCGGCCAGGGGTACTACCGCGCCCAGCGGTGTGTCGGCCAGAACCCTGGCCAGTGCGTCCTCCACCAACGTCGTCCAGGCCTGCATTCCGTCCTGCACCGCCGCGCCCAGTTCCGGTGACGACGCCGCGCCGGCGACCAGTTGGGCCAGAACTGCGGTGTTCCCTTCGGCGAACTCGACCTGGTGGATCTGGTGTCCGACCGAAACCAGGTCCTTGAGGGTCTTCACCCCCGCCAGCCGCTCGGCGTAGAGCAGAGCTCGGCGTTCAGCGTCGGTGCGGGCCACCGCCTGCAACAGTCCGTCGACCGATCCGAAGTGGTAGAAGACCAGCGCCTGGTTTAGGTCGCCGTGGCGGGCGATGGCCCGGGCGCTCACCCCGGCGATGCCGTCCTGGCGGAGGCAGGCGCGGGCCGCGGCCTGAAGGCGATCGCGGGTTTCGGCCCCGGACTCGCTGGCGGTGCGATGGGTGCCAGTTGGTGTTCGTCTGGCCGCAGGCATGGGTGTCATCCTTCCAGACCCCCCGGCCGTGACCCCGCCATGCGTACAACCAGCCTCCACAGCGCACGCAGAACAAAGGCGGCGGCGCACACCACAGAAACGACGACTATTAGATACCCGTACAGGACGACCATCCACAGCACGGCTCTCATCGTGGAGCGCCTGTCGGGATCGGCGGTTGAGCCGGGTGAGGGAGCCGGTGGGTGCAGCGCGCCCCGGTGCATTCGGGTGGCTCGAGGCGGCGTCCGATCCGGTCCCGGTTGGCCGACACCAGGTGGAAGAAGCTCTCAGCGGTCGGGGCCAGGCCCGGTCTGCTGAGTTTCCATGACCACTCCCGATACCGGACCGTGGCCCAGAGGCAGACGATGAAGCCGGCCGGTCCGATCCACGCCGAGCCCTCCTCGGAGCCTCCGCTGGCCACCACCACGAGCTCCTGGCCCAGCCACGGGAGTTGGGGGAGGAGTCGGGCCGCCTCGACGGCGTCGGCCTCCACGAAGCGCAGCGGGAGATGGGTGGGCTGGGATTCCAGCCACTCCCGGCACCGGCGACACAGTGCGCAGTGGACGTCGTAGTACACGGTTAGCGATTCCATCGTGGTCTCCCGTCCGTCGGCCCGCTCTCAGGCGGGGTTCGGGCCGAAGGCACCAGGTCCGCCGAGCGGACCCGGGCCGGCGAAGTTGCCGGCTCCGCCGTAAGGGCCGGGCGCCGCGAAGGCGCCGGGTGCCACCGGGCGAGCCGGAGGCGGTGGCAGGTGGCTGGTCCGAGGATCGATCGGGCGCACGGTGGCCTGCGGGGCGACGGGCGGGACCAGGTTGGCCTGGCGCCGACGGGCGGCGAGCCGGTGGAAGACGTAGAGGTTGACGAAGTGCACGGCGGCCAGGCTGCACAGCAGCAGGCCGAGCTTGCGGGCCAGGATCTCGAACGCCTCGGTGCTGCTGGCTGCTTCGTCGGCCTTCATCATGAAGAAGCCGTAGCCGAGGTTGACCATCGCGAAGCCGGTGACCAGCAGGTGGTTGACCGCCTCGGCCAGTTCCGGCCTGTCATCGAACACGTCCCTGAGGAACAGGGCCCCGTTGCGGTACAGGGTCCGGGCCAACCAAGCGCACAGGGCGACGGTGGCGATCAGGTAGGTGGCGTAGACGGGGACGAGGTAGCTGTTCACGGCAAACTCCTTGGGTTGTAGCGAACGCTTTGAGCGAACGCTTAGTGCGTATGCCTTGAGCATATGCTCAACTAGGCCTACATTGTCAACCCCACCCCGACCCAAATCCGATGTCATCGAGGGATCCCGTCGCCCGCCTACGCCTTGGTCGGCGATTCTCCCGCCAGATTCAGGTCAGGGCGGCTTCTCCGGTCTGTACCCGCCACAGAGCGGCGTAGAGCCCGCCCAGGTCCACCAGTTCCTCATGGGTACCGGCCTCGACGACCCGGCCGGCTTCGAGGACATGGATCCGGTGGGCGTGGCGCACGGTGGAGAGCCGGTGGGCGATGACCACGGTGGTGCGACCCGCCGAGACCTTGGCCAGCGATCGCTGGATGGCGGCCTCGGTTTCGTTGTCGACCGCCGAGGTCGCCTCGTCGAGGATCAGCACCGCGGGGTCGCGGAGGATGGCCCGGGCGATGGTGAGGCGCTGGCGCTGGCCGCCCGAGAGCTTTTGTCCCCGCTCGCCGACCAGGGTGTCGTAACCGTCGGGCAGGGCGTCTATGAACTCGGCGGCCTCGGCCAACTCCGCGGCGCGTCGCAACTCGGCCTCGGTGGCATCGGGCCGCCCGTAGGTGAGGTTCTCGCGCACCGTTCCGTGGAACAGGAACACGTCCTGGGCCACCAGTCCGGTGGCGCCCCGCAGTGAAGCGAAGGTCAGGTTCGAGATGGAGGTTCCGTCCAGGGTGATCTCGCCCGAGGTGGGCTCGTACAGGCGTAGAAGCAGCTTGACGACCGTGGACTTGCCCGACCCGGTAGGGCCGACGATGGCGTGGGTCTCACCAGCCGGTATGTCGAGGGAAACTCCCCGCAGAACCAACCCGCCGCCGGTGGTCGAGTCGTCGGCGCCGGTCGTCACCGAGTCATAGGCGAAGGATACGTCGCGGAACCTGATGTCACCCCGCACCGGGGTCGGCAGGTCCACCGCCCCCGGCAGGATCCGAGGCTCGGCCCGCAGGAGACCGAAGATGCGTCGGCACGATGCCATCGCCCGCTGGTAGAGGTCCAGCGTCTCGCCCAGGGCGGTGAGCGGCCACAGAAGCCGCTGGGTCATGTACACCAACATCGAGAACACGCCGATCTCGAGATCGCCGTGAAGCGCGGCCCGCCCCCCGACGATGAGGGTCATGGTGAAGCCGGCCAGCACCGCCATCCGGATGAGGGGGTTGAACGCCGTCGAGTAGCGGATGGCGTCACGGTTGGCCTGTCGGTAGGCCTCGGAGTCGACCTCCACCCGTTGGACCTCGCGGTCCTCGGCGTTGAACGCCTTGATGGTGGCGATGCCTCCCAGACCGTTGGTGAGGGTGTCTCCGATCACGCCGGCCGAGGCGCGGACCGCGGCGTAACGGGGTTCGAGACGGGTCTGGTACCACAGCGACCCGGCGATGATCACGGGGATGGGCAGGAACGCCAGCACGGCCAGCAGGGGTGAGACCACCACGAAGGTGATGCCGACGAACACCACGTTGGCGGCGGTGATGATCAATTTGTGGGGACCGAGGTCCAAGAACCGTTCGAGCTGGTTGATGTCGTCGTTCAGCACCGCCATCAGGCCGCCGGAGGTCTTGTCCTCGAAGTAGGCCATCTCCAGGGTCTGAACGTGGCGGTAGGTGTCCATCCGGGCCTCGTGCTCGATGGTCTGGGCCAGGTTCCGCCAGGTGATCACCGCCGCGTACTCCGTCGCCGACTCGGCCAACCAGATGACGACGGTGACCGCCACCAGCACGCTCAACTGGGTGAATCGGTCGTCGGTCCCGAGCACGCGTCCCATGAAGGACTGGCCGTCGGATTTGACCACGATGTCGACCGCGGCACCGATCAGAAGCTCGGGGGCGATGTCGCAGATCTTGTTGAGCAGCGACATGGTGACCGCCAGCCACCGCTGGCCCCGATGGGCTCGGCTGTAGCGCAGTAGTTCGCGGAGCGGGGGATCGACACTGAGAGGGATGGCGTGGGCTGCCGCGGGGTCCATGCCACTAGGCATACATGACTTGGTGCCCCGCGGTTGGCACAATTGGCCACCATGCCCGAGCAGTTCAGGGTTCCCGGCCCCCGATCTCTACACGCGCTCCTCGCCGTTGTGGTGGTCGTAGCCCTGGTCCTGGGCGTGACGGGAATGGTCACCTCCTGGGACTACGGGGTGGCCGATGACGTACCCGCGGCCAAAGTGGAGTCCCACGCGGCAGCCGGACCCGCCACCTCCGCCATCGTCAGGGCCGAGCCCGCATCCCAGGCTGATCCCGCCGTGCCGGTGCCCGATCCCCGCTGCCGGGCGGCTCGCCGACTGTTCCTCAGGGCCGCGATCGACCCCGACCCGCCCGGCGTGGCCGCCCAGGTCGCCACCGACCACCTCTTGGATCAGGCCGAAGGACTCGCTGACGGGGCGGTTCTCGACGACATGGCCCAGGTGAGGGCCCTGGCCCGACGCCTGAGGGAGAACCCCCGGCCACTGACCGACAGGGAGGAGCAGACGTCGGTGGAAAGGATGCAGCGACTCCTCATCTGGACCATGACCACCTGCCCTGCGCCCCAGCGACCGGTGTGGGGCTGTGCCTCGCCGGTGATCTACGGGCAGGCCGACATGTACCAGGGCCCGGCCCTGATCGCCGGTCAACTGGTACCCGACGAAGCGGTCACCGATCGCCTGGGCGAGCAGGACGGCAGACGGGTGGAACTGGCCCGCAACCAGAACCACGTCGTCTACGCCTGGACCGACCCGTTCGGGTTGGTCCGTCGTCGGGTCGAGGTGCAGCGGTTGATGGACCTGTGGTTCGTGACCGATGCTCGCCGCTGCGAAGAACCCGTCGAACTGGACGAGATGCCCGAGGACGAGGTGGCCCTGGCCGAGGAGCTACCCGATGTGGCTGACGGCCCCGAGTTCGCGGCGTCCACCACCACGACCACGGCGGTGGGGCCCACCACCACCGTCCCGGTCCAGGTGACTGGTTGTGGGTACAACCCCCAGAACACCACTGACAAATACGACAGCCTCAGCGAGTACATGACCACGGGACCGGCCGAGCCGGCCTGTTGGCAGATGCTTAGCCCGGCCGGACGCGCCTGCATCGACGACGTGACGGCGGCGGCCCCATCGGGGAACCCCAATTCCGACGACCTCTACGAGTGCTTCGATCTCTGACAACGGAATCCGCGACGGGGCGGAGCCTCCGTAAGGGCGGCACCTGGGCTGTCGGTGCGGGCGGTCCGGCATTCCTGGGTGCTGCTGGTCAGCCCCTAGGATCTGACGACCAGTCAGAAACGCGGGCTGATCGGATCAGCCGGCTCCATCACGGAGGCAACACCACCCATGGGCATGCTCGACGGCAAGGTAGCGATCGTCACCGGCGCAGGTCACGGCATCGGCCGGGGCCACGCCCTGGAGCTGGCCCGGCACGGGGCCAAGGTCGTGGTCAACGACCTCGGGGTGTCGGTCACCGGTGAAGGCCAGGGGCGCGACGCCGACCTGACCGTCGACCTGATCAAGGAGCGGGGCGGGGAAGCGGTCGCCAACTACGAGAACGTGGCCGACTTCGAAGGAGCCGGCCGTATGGTCGCCCAGGCGGTCGAGACGTTCGGGCGCCTCGACGTGCTGGTCAACAACGCCGGAATCGTGCGTGACGGTGCCATCTGGAACATGTCCGAGGGTGACTTCGACGCCGTGATCAACGTGCACGTCAAGGGCACCTGGGCGCCTTGCCACCACGCCGCTCGCCACTGGCGGGGGCGGTCCCAGGCGGGCGAGACCTTCACTGGTCGGGTCATCAACACCACCTCGGGTGCTGGTCTGGTGGGCAACTTCGGCCAGTCGAACTACGCAACCGCCAAGGCCGGTATCGCCGGGCTCACCCAGACCCTCAGCCTCGAGCTCCACAAGATGGGCGTGACTGTCAACTGCGTGGGACCGGCCGCGGCTACTCGCATCACCGGGACCATGCCTGGCGCCCCCGAGGTCATCGAGGCCAACGACGTTCCCGACGGTGAGTGGAACCGGATGGACCCCTCGGTCTCGTCGCCTCTGGTGGCCTGGCTGGCTTCGGATGAGTCCCAGCACGTCACCGGCCAGGTGATCCGCGCCGTGGCCGAGAACATCATCTGGATGAAGGGGTGGAGCGACGGCCCCACCATCAACAACGGTGGCAAGCGTTGGGACGCCGCCAAGCTCGGCACCCAGCTGGCCACCGACGTCTTCGGAACCCGGGCACCGGGCCTGCGCTACTGAGGCCGTAACCACAGGAGTCGAACCGAGCCGACGCTCGGTTCTGTGGCAGGATCGGTCAGAGCCACGGAACCGAGCGTGGCCCTCATCAAGGGGAACCCATGTCCAACCCATCTGCGTCACGACGCCGCCTCGGCCGGGCCGCCGTGGTCCTGGCCGCCCTGGCCACGGTGGTGGTCGGTTGTTCGAAGGACGACGGGGCCGACAAGGCCGACGGCACTTCGAGCACCACCGCGGCCTCGGCCGCTGAGGCCACCGTCATCCGGGTTCCCGAGGATCACAAGACCATCCAGGCCGCGGTGAAGGCCGCCAAGCCCGGTGACATGGTCTTGGTCGGCAAGGGCGTCTACAAGGAAGCCGTCGACGTCGAGGTCGACGACATCACCATCCGGGGCGTGGACCGCAACGAGGTGATCCTCGACGGCGAGTTCAAGCTGGAGAACGGCATCCGCATCCTCGACACCGACGGAGTGGTGGTCGAGAACATGACCGCCCGCAACTACGTGTCGAACGGGTTCTACTGGACGGGATCTGACCGCTACCGCGGCTCCTACCTCACCGCCTACCGCAACGGTGACTACGGCATCTACGCCTTCGACTCCTACCACGGTCAGTTCGACCACAGCTACGGGTCGGGTAGCCCCGACGCCGGGTTCTACATCGGTCAGTGCTTCGAATGTGACGCGGTCATCGACAACGTCGTGTCGGAGTACAACGGCCTGGGCTACTCGGGCACCAACTCGGGGGGCGAGCTGTACATCATCAACTCGACCTTCCGGAACAACCGGGCCGGGGTGGTCCCCAACGCCGGCTCCTACGAGCTCTGCTACCCGGGACGGGCTAACACCATCGTCGGCAACGTCGTCCACGACAACAACTACATGGACGGACCCGGAATCGACGTGTCGCTGATGGCGCAGGGCAACGGGATCCTGCTCGCCGGAAGCATCAACAACATCGTCGAACGCAACCTCGTCTACAACCACGACCGCACCGGTATCGCGGCGGTTCCCTTCCCCGAGGAGGACGCCAGCGACACCCCGCCTCCCGCCGATGAACTCGACCGCCCCTGCTCGGAAACGCTCGACGACGAGATCCCCGAGGAACCGGTAGGAACCGTGATCTGGAGCGCGACGGGCAACCGTTTCGTCGGGAACGTGGTGGAGAACTCGGGCATGGCCGACATGGCGTCGTCCACGATCGCCCTGGCCGAAGGTGACCTCACTACCAAGGACCTGAACAACTGCTTCTCGGGGAACACCTTCGCCACCACCTCTCCCACCGACCTCGAGGCGCTGGCCCCCTGCGACGGAACCGGCAACGGTGGCGACTTCGAGGCCGGTGCGTTCGACCTGCTCAAGCTCATCGCCGAGCAGCCGGCCAAACCGGACAAGGAGAGCTACCGGACCACGCCGGTTCCCCCGGCTCAAGAGTCGATGCCCGACGCCGCCACCGCGCCCCATCCCCGCTTCGAAGGCCCGGTCAAGCCTGACGTCGCCGCGATCAAGGTGCCAGCCAAGCCGGCTTGAACCAGAGGTAGGAGTCGAGTCAGGTGAGCAGCTCCCCCTCCCGGAGACTCGTCGTCGTGGTGGTGGGGGTGGCGTTGGTGCTGCTGGCCGCAGTGCTGATCGCCAACGCCGCTGACGAGGACCCCGGACCCGAGAGCTCTACGCAGGCCGGCTCCTCGGTCTCGGACAAGACCGAGCCGGGCCTCGATCGACCGGCCCGAGGGGGAGTGGGGCCCGAGCGTCACGTTGGCCCTCAGGGCCGGGTCGGCCAGTTCGTGGCCCACTGCGGTTACAGCCATTCGGCTCCCGACGACCCGATCGTCCACTTCGGCCATTCGGGTCGATCCCATCGCCACGACTTCTACGGCTCCACCGTGATCGACGCGTCGAGCACGCCCGAGATCTTGATGGCGGGGGGAACCACCTGTGACAAGACGGCCGACACCGCCGGCTACTGGCATCCGACCCTCTTCGATCGGGGAGAGATCGTGGTGCCGCGTTCGATCGCCGCCTACTACCGGGCGGCACCAGGGGTGGACCCGACCGATGTGGTCACCATGCCCACTGGTCTGGCGCTGATCGCCGGTGACCAGACCGCCACCGAGCCCCAGGCGGGCGAGGCGGCCGGCTGGGTCTGCGGCACCCATACCCGGGTCTCCGACGACCCGCCGGACTGTCCGGTGGGAGCGCCCCTGCACCTCATCCTCACGTTCCAGGACTGCTGGGACGGCCGCAACGTCGACAGCGAGGACCATAAGTCCCACGTCGCCTACTCGGTCGACGGGCGATGCCCGAGCTCGCACCCGGTGAACATCCCCCAGCTCACCGTGTCGGTCGCCTTTCCCATTTCGGGGCCCGATCACGACCTGACGTTGGCCTCGGGCAACATCTACTCGGCTCACGGGGACTTCTTCAACGGCTGGGACCCCGACGGTCTCGAACGCGAGATCAACCGCTGCATCCATCGCGACGTGGTGTGCGACCTGGCCTCGAACCGGGAAGAGGAGCCCCTGTTCAGTGGGTGACCGGGTTGTGCCACGATCTCACGTCGTGACCGCTGCGAACCTGTCCATGGCCGGCGCGAAGCCCGATGGGAACCCCGTCCGCCGACTCGGGGTGCGGTTGGTGGTCGTGGTGCTGGCGGTAGTCGTGCTCTCCCTGGTCGGCTGTTCGGGCGACGGTGACGCACCCAAGGACGGGTCGGCCTCCTCCGCCTCCACCGCATCCCCCGTCGGTAGCGGCCCGGTGATACGGGTTCCTCAGGACCACCCGACGGTCCAAGAAGCGGTCGATTCGGCCCGGCCCGGTGACATGGTCCTCATCGCTCCGGGCACCTATGAGGAATCGGTCGACGTCGAGGTCCCTGACATCACTATCCGTGGAGTAGACCGCAACCAGGTGATCTTCGACGGCGGTTTCAAGCTGGAGAACGGCATCCGGGTGCTCGACACCGACGGCGTGGTGGTCGAGAACCTGACCGTCCGCAACTACACCGGGAACGGCGTGTTCTGGACCGGTTCGGACCGGTACCGGGGCTCGTACCTGACCGTGTACCGCAACGGCGACTACGGCATCTACGCCCTCGACTCCTACCACGGCATGATCGATAACAGCCTGGGATCCGGCAACAAGGAGTCGGCGGTGTACGTCGGACAGTGCTTCCCCTGCGACACCGTCGTCGACGGGGTGGTTGGCGAGTACAACGGAGTGGGCTATTCGGGCACCAACTCGGGTGGAGACCTCTACATCGTCAACTCGACCTTCCGTTTCAACCGGGTCGGTCTCCTGCCCACCTCGGGGTCCTACGAGCTGTGCTATCCCGGCCGGTCGACGGTGATCGTCGGCAACATCGTCCACGACAACAACTACCGCGACGGCCCCGGCTTCCGGGACGCCTACGTGAACCAGGGCAACGGCATCGTCGTGTTCGGCAGCCTCGACAATCGGGTGGAGCGGAACCTGGTCTATGACCACGACCGCACCGGGATCTCGGTCCTTCCATACCTGGAGCGTGACGCCACCGATGGCCCGCCCCCGGCCGCGGACCTCGAGCGGCCCTGTCGGGAGGTCACCGAGGAGTCGATACCGGAGGAACCGGTCGGGCCCGTGGTCTGGGACGCCACCGGTAACCGCATCATCGCCAACCGCGTCTTCGGGTCGGGGATCGTGGATCTGGCTGTCGGTTACGAGCGCGACCCAATGCCCGGCCTTGCCCTCAGCGGTGCGGGCAACTGCTTCTCCGACAACGACGTCACCCTGACCGCGCCGCCCGCCCTCCAGGAGATCATTCCCTGTGATCGTCCCGGCAACGGCGCCGACCTGTCCGAAGGTGGAATGGACTTCGGTCCCTTCGTGTCCGACCAGCCTCCCCGCGCCGATCCGAACGCCTACCGGAGCACTCCGGTTCCCGGACCACAGCCGAACATGCCCGATGCCCGAAGCGCCCCCCACCCGCGTTTCACCCGCCCGGTCCGCCCCGACCTGGACGCCATCGTGGTACCTGACCGTCCGGCCGAATGACGCCGTTTCGAGGGTGATCAGGCCGAAGCTTCGCCTCTACTCCACCACCCGAACCGCTCCGACCATCCCCTTGGTGGCGGTTCCGTGCAGGGAGCAGTAGTAGGGGTAGTCGCCGGGGGCGGTGAAGGTCACGTCCTGGGAGCTCCCGGGCTCGAGGTCGTCGGCCTCGATCGACTCGAAACGGTCCTCGGGCACGGCCAACACGTTGTGCTGGTTGCGACCCCGGTTGGTGAAGGTGACGGTGGTACCGGCCTTCACCTCGATGTAGGGCTTGACGAAGATGTTGTCGCGAGCCTGCACGGTCACCGCGGTGTCGGCCGTCTGGTCGGACCACTCGGCGTCGGCCAGATCAGGGCCCGGGGCCGCGGTGGTGGCGGTGGTCGTCGAACCATCGCCCCCCTTGGCCGAGTCGTCGCTGCTGCAGCCGCTCAAGGCGGGGACGGTGAGGACGGCCACGGTCAGCAGCGATGCCAGGGTGCGTGAGGTACTCATCGGGGTGACCCTAGCGCCGTGACCGGCGGCCCTTGAATGGCTTGGGAGCCATCGGCGCGGCCCGCTGGCCTCTGACGCCCCGAATGCTGTCGGCTTCGTCTCTCGCCATCTCCGTGGGGCGTGTGGGTTCCGGTGGGCCACACTGGTTCGGTGGATGCACACCCCGAAGTTCCCGCCGCCGAGCGGGACTTCTACGTTGCCGAGTTCGCCGGTTCCACGATCGTCGTGTCCCTGCCCGGCGGTGACTTGGGGTCCGATGCCGTCGGGTTGGTGGCCACTTCGCTGGCGGGCGGGGATGCCCGCCTGGTCCTGGTGACCGGAGCGGAGCGGGACACCCAAGGTCCGGCTGGGGCGAGGCGCCCGGTCGAGGGCATCGCGGCGGACGCGCCGGTGGTGTCGATCGGTGACGGGTTGGATCCGTCTCGGCTGGGGGAGTTGTGGCTCACGGTGTCTGACGCCCGGGTGGTCGTGGTGGAGTCGACAAGTCCTCACACCGCGACGGTGGCGGCCGGCATCGCCGCGGCGTTGCGGGCCTTGAAGCTGGTGATCACCGACGACCGGGGCGGATGGGGTCGACCGCCCCGGAGCTTCGCCGACGTTCGGACCCACCGAGACGCCTACCGGTCGCAGTTGGCCGACCGTCAGGACGCGACGGTGGTCGAGGCCCTCGAAGTGGCGCTCGCCGGTGGGGTGGCGAGCGTGAACCTGTGCCGGGCCGAGGACCTCTACCTGGAGTTGTTCACCTTCGACGGCACGGGGACCTTGTTCACCAGCGGTGGGTACGTCGAGGTCTCGACGCTACGGATCGACGATCTGGCGGCGGTGGAGGAGCTTGTCGCCCAAGGGATCTCCGACGGGTTGCTTCGGCCGAGGGACCGGCTCGAGGTGGCGGCCATGGCGGCGACGGGCCTGGGGGCCCGGGTGGTGGGCAGCGGCCACCTGGCCGGCATCGTCGGCCTCGAGACCGACGCCTACCTGGCGCAGGGGCTGGGTGAGGTGTCGGCGCTGTACACGGTCAGCCGGTTCTCCGGGTCGGGGGCCGGCGGTCTGTTGGTGGACGGACTTGTCGAGCGGGCGGTCGAGGCCGGTCTGCGAGCGCTGTTCGCGGTCACGGTGGCCGAACCTGCGGCGTCGTTGTTTCTGAGGAAAGGCTTCGCGGAGGTCTCTCCGGCGGTGCTGCCCGAGGAGAAGTGGACCGGCTACGACGTCACCCGGCGCTCGGAGGCCCGCGCCTTCTGGTTGGATCTCGACCAGAGTGGCGGACCGGCGTCCGCGACGTCTTCCCCGACTCACTGAGGTCGCTTCCATCCAGGAGGCGACCCAGATCGTTTCTGACGGTCCGTCAGGTGGGGGTTACGCTCCGGACATGGATTTGAAGTTCTCCGACGAGGACGAGGCGTTCCGGGCCGAAGCCCGTGGTTGGCTCACCGCTCAGCTCAACGGTGAGTTCTCCGGGGTCCGCGGTCGGGGGGGACCGGGCGACGAACACGCCCTGTTCGAGGAACGTCGGGCGTGGGAACTGCACTTGGGTGCCAACGGCTGGACCTGCGTGGGGTGGCCCACCGAGTTCGGGGGACGGGGACTCAGCCTGCACCAGCAGGTCATCTGGTACGAGGAGTACGCCCGGGCCGGTGGACCGGGCCGGCTCGGCCATATCGGCGAAGGGCTCGCCGGACCGACGATCATGGCCTTCGGTAACTCGGAGCAGCAGGAGCGGTTCCTGCCCGGAATCGTGGCCGGAACCACCCTGTGGGCCCAGGGCTACAGCGAACCCAACGCCGGATCGGACCTGGCCAACGTGTCGACCCGGGCCGAACCCGACGGCGACGACTGGTTGATCACCGGCCAGAAGGTCTGGACCTCTCTGGCGCACTGGTCGGATTGGGTGTTCGTGCTGGCCCGCACCGACCGCGAGGCGACGCCCAAGCACCGCGGCATTACCTACTTCCTGATGCCGTTGCGCCAAGACGGCGTCGAGATCCGTCCGATCCGCCAGGTCACGGGAACCTCCGAGTTCAACGAGGTGTTCTTCGAGGGGGCACGGGCCCTCGCGGTCGACGTCGTCGGTGGGGTGAACAACGGCTGGAAGGTAGCGATGGGCACCCTGGCCTTCGAGCGTGGGGCATCGACCCTCGGCCAACAGCTCAGTTTCCGCAACGAGCTGGACACGATCGTGGCCGCCGCCCGGGCCAACGGACGCATCGACGATCCGATGATCCGCCAACGCCTGGCCGACGCCCACGCCGGTCTCGAGGTGATGCGTTGGAACACCCTCCGGGTCCTGTCCAAGGCCGAAGGGGCCGACCTGCCCCGCGAGGCGATGATCACCAAGCTCTACTGGTCGAACTGGCACCGTGACCTTGGTGAGCTCGCCATGGACGTCTTGGGCATGGAAGCCCTCTTGGCCGAACAGGACGTCGCCCCTGAGGACCGCCACGGGGAGGGCTACGAGCTGACCGCCCTTCAGCGGCTGTTCCTGTTCACCCGTTCGGACACCATCTACGCCGGGTCGAACGAGATCCAGCGCAACATCATCGGTGAGCGGGCCCTCGGCTTGCCGCCCGAGCCCAAACCCGCTCCGAAGGGATGACCGTGAAAGCTGCCCCCGACTATGTGCCCGGTCACGGGCTGCTGGCCGGCAAGACCGTGGTGGTCACCGCCGCCGCCGGCACCGGAATCGGTTCTTCCGTGGCCCGTCGGGCCATCGAGGAAGGAGCCACGGTGATGATCTCGGACTTCCACGAGCGGCGGTTGGGCGAGACCGCCGACCGCCTGGCCGAAGAGACCGGCACCCGGCCCCTCACCCAGGTCTGCAACGTCACCGACGAGGACCACGTCCAATCCCTGGTGTCGGCGGCGGTCGACGGCCTCGGCGGGATCGACGTGATGATCAACAACGCCGGCCTCGGGGGCTCGGCGTTGCTGGTCGACATGACCGACGAGCAGTGGAACACGGTCCTCGACGTGACCCTGACCGGTACCTTCCGATGCACCCGGGCGGTGATGCGCCACATGATCGAACGGGGCCGCGGCGGTGTCATGGTCAACAACGCCTCGGTGCTGGGTTGGCGGGCCCAGACCGAACAGGCGCACTACGCCGCAGCCAAGGCCGGAGTGATGGCGCTGACCCGGTGTGCGGCGGTGGAAGCCGCGCCCCATGGCATCAGGGTGAACGCAGTTGCTCCCAGCCTGGCGATGCATCCGTTCCTGGCCAAGGTGACCACCGACGAGCTGCTCGACGAGCTGACCCAGCGGGAGGCGTTCGGCCGTTACGCCGAGCCGTGGGAGGTCGCCAACGTCATGGTGTTCCTGGCCAGCGACTATTCGAGCTACATGACCGGCGAGGTCGTACCGGTCAGTTCACAGAGGGCGTGATCAGATGGCGGTGACGACGTTCAACGGAATCGACGAGGTGCGTGCCGCGGTCGGTACCCACCTCGGCTACAGCGACTGGGTCACCGTGACCCAGGAGCAGGTCAACACGTTCGCCGAGGCCACCGGTGACCATCAGTGGATCCACGTGGACGTGGAACGGGCCATGGCCGAGTCGCCCTTCGGCGGACCGATCGCCCACGGCTACCTGACCCTCTCGCTGACCAACCTGTTCCTGCCTCAGGTGGTCGACGTGCAGGGGGTGTCCCTGGGCGTCAACCGGGGGACCGGAAAGATCCGCTTTCCCTCTCCGGTGCCGGTCGGTTCCCGTCTCCGTGCCGGGGTGGAGTTGGCCGAGGTGGTTGACGTGAAGGGCGGGATCGACACCATGATGGTCATAACCGTCGAGCGTGAGGGCTCCGAGAAGCCGGTCTGCGTGGTGGAGAGCCTCAGCCGCTACCTGGCCTAGAGCCCTTTCGGTGAGGGGCCGGGGGCGCGAGGATGGCGCTATGACCGAGGTTCACCAGTGCCCGTTCTGTGAGCTTCGCTTCGCCTTGGTGACGGAGCTCCAGACCCACATCCACGTCGATCACCCCGAGCGCAAGGTTCCCGACCGGACCAACTGATACCGGAGCTCCCCGGCGCGGCGCGGCGCGGCGCGGCGCGGTCAGCGGGCCAGCAGGACGGCGGAGCCGTGGCCGAACAGGCCCTGGTTGGCGGTGATGCCCGACGTGGCACCATCGACCTGGCGTCCGGTGGCCTGACCTCGCAGCTGCCAGGTCACCTCGCACACCTGGGCGATGGCCTGGGCGGGAACGGCCTCGCCGAAGCAGGCCAGTCCGCCGCTCGGGTTGACCGGGATGCGCCCGCCCAGCGAGGTGTCACCGTCGTTGAGGAGCTTCTCGGCTTCGCCCCGGGCGCACAGGCCGATGTCCTCGTACCAGTCGAGTTCGAGGGCGGTGGACAGGTCGTAGACCTCGGCCAACGAAAGGTCCTCGGGGCCGATGCCCGACTCCTCATAGGCGGCGTGAGCGATCGATTCCTTGAAGGCCCGGGCCGGGGCGGCGACGACCGCGGTGGAGTCGGTGGCCATGTCGGGTAGGTCGATCACGGTGTTCGGGTAGGTGGGCGTCACCGTCGACACGGCAGCGATGCGCACCGGGCTCCCCGCCGATCCGGTGTGGCGTTGAGCGAACTCCATGGAGGACAACACGATGGCGGCGCCGCCGTCGGAGGTGGCGCAGATCTCCAGAAGATGGAGGGGATCGGCCACCACCGGGCTGGCCAGCACCTCCTCCACGCTCACCGCCTTCTGGTAGCGGGCGTTGGGATTGGTCAGGCCGTTGGTGGCGTTCTTGACCTTCACCCGGGCGAAGTCGGCACTGGTCGCGCCGTAGAGGTCCATGCGGCGGCGGGCGGCCAGCGCGAAGTAGGTCGGGTTGGTGGCGCCGACCAGACGGAACCTCAGCCAGTCGGGATCGGTGGGCCGGTCTCCGGCGTTGGGGGCCAGGAAACCCTTGGGGGTGGTGTCGGCCCCCACCACCAGCGCCACGTCGCACAGGCCGGCGAGGATCCGAGTACGGGCGGCCTCGATGGCGGTCACCCCCGACGCGCAGGCGGCATAGCTCGAAGCCACCCGGGCCCCGGTCCAGCCGAGGGCCTGGGCGAAGGTCGCTCCCGCCACGTAGCCCGGATACCCGTTGCGCATGGTGTCGGCGCCGGAGACGAACTGGACGTCGGTCCAGTCGATCCCGGCGTCACGGATGGCGTCTCGGGCCGCGGCCACGCCGTACTCCACGAAGTTGCGTCCCCACTTGCCCCACGGGTGCATGCCCACGCCGAGCACGGCGATGTCGTTCGCTCCCATCAGTTGCCCCCCTCGCGGGTATCGGCCGCCTCGATCGGCCGCCACTTCCACACCAGATAGTCGTGGTCGTCGTCGCTGAACAGGATGTCCACCACCAGTTCCACCTCGGTTCCCACGTTGAGGTCATCGACGGTTACCCCGGCGACGAGTTGACCCATTACCACCAGGCCTTCGGCCTCTAGTTGTACGGCGGCGATGCAGAACGGGACGTGCTCGTCGGTCGGCACGACGTAGGGGGGCGGGGGCTGGTAGCGGGCGTCGGTGTAGCTCCACACCGTGCCCCGTCGCGACAGCGGAACCTCCTCGAAGTCGGTTCCCACGCATGCCGGGTTCGGGCACCCGTAGTCGGCCTTGGGGAAGGCGTAGGTGCCGCAGGTGGTGCACCGCTGGCCTAGGAGGGTGGGCTGGTCGGCGTCGGGGGTGAACCACCCCTCGGCGCCCAACGCTGGTACCCGCGTCCTGGTGGTCATACCGACTCCCGTGTGACCGAGAACCCCGACCGGCTCGGGGCTGGGTTTCTGATGGTATGTCAGATTGCCGGTCGGCCCGAAAAGGTGAAGCACGTCGCCAGAAGGTGCACCCCGACCGGTCGGACCGGTAGAACGGATCGATGACCTCACTCGACGACGAACGCCGGTGGCCGGGAACGGTGGCCCCGGCCACCGGTTCACCCCGTCGGCGTCGAGGGTCGGTGCGTCGGACGACCACCATCGACATGGTTCGACCCGACGGCCTGCTGGGCCCGTTGGTGCTGAGCGGGATCGGACGGGACCTCGCCACCGGGATCGACGGCGAGCCGTACCTGATCGACGCGGCGGCCACGTCGCTGACGGTGTCGGCGGGAGTGGACCGGGCGGTCACCGAGGTCGTCGTCGATTCGACGTCGGGGGCGGGTTCAGACGCCCCGCTGGCCGAGCTGATCGGCCAGCGGGCCGGTTCGGGTTTCCGGCGGGCGCTCGCCGGCGTCGCTCCCGAACTGGTGGGCGGGGGATCTCTGGTCCACCAGTTGCTCGACGACACACCGCCGGCCACGCTCATCGCCGGGTCGGTGCTGGTCCGGGCGGGCCTGTTGAGCGGCCTGGATCGGGCTTTGCCGGCTTCGGCCACCACCAACACCGTGGTCGGATCACCCCCGGGGGAGACCTCGGTGGCGCTCGGCGGCCCTCGACCGCGCAAGCTTCCCGTCGACATCTGTGCCGGGTGGGCGGCCGACGGGGAGATGGTCAAGGCGGTGGCCACCACCGGTGTGCCTCTGTTGGGCTGGGGGCCCGAGGCGCCCCCGCTGGGATCGCTGGTCGACGGGGAAGTCGATCCGATGTCGTGGCACCCGGTCGAAGACCTGGGGCCCAAGGCGATGCGGCGGCGACGTCTCATCGACCTGTGGAGAGGGGTCGGACCCGACGGCAGGACCGCCTCGGCACCGGTGCAGGTGACGGTGGTCTTCCGCGACACCTACGGCGATCGGCGCGACGAGTCGGGTGAAGTCGGGGCGGTCGAGACGGTGGTGCACGAGTATGCGTTCACGGCTCGCATCGACCCTTCGACTTGGATCGTCACCGCCGCCACCGCGGTGCCCGGTCCGCTGCCGGCCCCCGAATGCCCGTCGGCCGCGCTGAGTGCGGAACGGCTGGTCGGCCGACGGGTGGTGGACCTGCGCCACTGGGTGCGGGACGAGATGACCGGAACCTCGACCTGCACCCACCTCAACGACCTGTTTCGTTCCCTGGCCGACGTCCGCCACCTGTGGGAGTCGGCCGCTCTCTCTCGGGGAGAAAGCCGATGACAACCCCATCTGACCCTGCGCGCCGTGCCCGCCCTCCGCTTGAGGCCGAGCGACCCCAGCACCCGACCGGACCGGCGTTGATCCTGGTGCTGGTGGTGGTGTTGCTGATCGTGGCGTTGTCGGTGGCCAGCGTCTACACCTGACAACGGCGCTACCTCCGGCGCGTCGGTTCCGGGCGGGCCCTATGGTTCGGCTCATGTCGACGACAACGCCATGGGTCGAGGTATATGAGGACCTCCACCGCCATCCCGAACTGAGCTTCGACGAGCACCGGACGGCGGGGATCGTGGCGGATGCTCTGAGGGATTTCGGCTTCGAAGTGGAGACCGGCGTCGGGCGAACCGGCGTGGTCGGAGTCATCCGAAACGGCGACGGCCCCACGGTCTTGGTTCGAGCCGACATGGACGCCCTGCCGGTGACCGAACAGACGGGGCTTCCATACTCGTCCTCGGTGGAGGGAGTGGCCCACGCCTGCGGCCACGATCTCCACGTCACCTGCCTACTGGCGGCGTGCGAAGAACTGGCGGCGAGCCGCAGCACCTGGTCGGGGACCCTGCTGGCCGTCTTCCAGCCGGCCGAGGAACTGATAGTCGGTGCCCGGGCCATGCTCGACGACGGCCTCTATGAACGCTACGGACGCCCGGTGGTCGTGCTCGGCCAGCACGTGGCACCTCTGCCGGCGGGGGTCATCGGACTGCACACCGGCCCGGCGTTCGCCGCCGTCGACGGCTTGTCGATAACGCTCCACGGCACCGGTGGCCACGGATCGAGCCCCCACACCACCGTCGATCCGGTGGTGATGGCGGCCTCGACGGTGATGCGCCTCCAGACGGTGGTGTCCCGGGAGGTCAACCCCAAAGACATGGCGGTGGTGACGGTCGGTCGTCTCTCGGCCGGCACCAAGTCGAACATCATCCCGCCGGTGGCGACCATGGACGTGAGCGTTCGGACCTACGACGAGGCGGTCAGGTCTCGGGTGTTGGGGGCTATCGAGCGGATCGTGAACGGTGAAGCGGCCAGCGCCGGCGCACCCCGGGATCCCGAGATCCGCCACCTCGAGCGGTGCGACGCCGTGGTCAACGACGGTGACGCCTGTGAGGCCACCCGTCCGGCGTTGGCCTCCACTGGGGCTCTGGTCATCGACCCGGGATCGGTCGCCGGAAGCGAGGACGTCGGCCTGTTCGCCACCGAGGCCGACTGCCCGTGCGTCTACTGGTTGCTGGGTGGTGCCGATCCCTCGCACTTCGAGGGTCTCAGCACGGTTCGAGAGTTCGGAGAGAAGGTGGCGACGCTGCCCAGCAACCACTCCCCGGCCTTCGCACCGGTGCCGGAACCGACGATCACGCTGGGAACCGCGGCCCTGGTGGCCGCCGCCCGGCATTGGCTACCGGTGGGCTGACAAAGCGCGCTGGCTCACAGCCGCGCCGGATCGGGCTGGAGCGACGGGACGGACGGGCGAAGCGGTGGGCCGGTGTCCCCCGCGGGTTTGACGAGGATGACCGTGGCCCGAGGACTTCGACCGTCGGGTGACCCGGACGCTCTGGGCCAGTAGACCGACCAGGATCGCACCGGTGGACAGGGCCAGCAGCCAACGACGGGCAGGCCCCACCATCTCCTCTCCTGCTGCCTGGGTCAGGGGCAGCATCGACCCTGATGCCACGAGATGCGCGGCGGTGGCGAAGGCGACCGGGGCGGCGATGGCGAGGACCACCGCGGTGAGCGCGGTCAGCGCGGACAGGGCCACCGTCAGGTGCATCCGCCGGCGGGATCGGACGAACAGCGCCACAACGCTCAGGAGGGAGACGGCCAGGGTCACCGCTTTGGCGCGTTCGGCCACTCCGACGAGTCCCGAAAGCTGGTCGGCGTAGCGTTCGCTGATCGCGGGGGCCTTCCCGACCGGCGCGTAGGACCCGGTCACCTCACCGTCGCGGGCGTCCACCAGGAACTGTTCCCACGCAGAATCGAACTCGCGGCTGTCGACGAAGCGACGGGCGTTCACCTCGGCCTGAGCCGGATCCATTCCCCCGGCGGCGCCTGGGGCGGACAGGGTGGCGGCGATGTCCTCTGCCATCTGGTCGGTGACGCGCTGGTCGTGACGCAGGGGCCGCATGGTGGTGACGAACCGGTCGGTCGGGCCCACGTAGGCGACGGTGGCCGCCGCGGCGACGGCGGCGGTGATGGCCAGCGCGGTCAGCAGGACCTTCAGGCGCGGAAGCTCATGACGGGTGGCGTCACGGTCGAGACGCCGTGCGGCGCGACCGACCGCGGTCCACCACCGCGTGAACTGGCTTTCGGCGTGCCAACGCAGCTTGCGGACCGTGCGTCGCCCCCGTCGGGTGACGGTACGCAGCGAAGTCGACGGGTGGGGTGGGGGAGAGCGGTGGAGGCTGCCGGGCCGCGTGCCCGGTCGGTGGAGCGGGACCGAAGGTGTGTGGCCTGACGAACCGCCACCGCCGACCCTTCCGGTGGCGACCGCCCGGTCGAAGCCGATCTGTTCGATGAGGCGAAGGTCGATCACCGGAGCCTCGAGGGTGGATGGGAAGGGTCCTGCACCTGAGTCGAGGAGTCCCGTGCCGCTCGGCTCCCGTTCCGGCTGGAGATCTGTCGGGTGTGGGGCGCGCCGCCGAGGCAACGGCGGGAGACCATCGCCCGATCCAGATCCCGATCCCGATCCAGATCCCGGGGCGAGGCGGGCCCGTGGAGCGGTGGCCGTTACCGGAGGGTTCGGTCGGAGCTGGGGGGCGAGCCCGGGCGGCGTGTAGAGCCGGAACCGGGGTAGGGGTCGTCGGGCGTGATCCACGGGGGACCAGCCGCCGCTGACCGGTTCGTGTCCGCATCGCCCCGAAGTCGCCTCAGAAACGCGGCTTCCGGTTGGTGTCGAACTGGTGGGGGGGAGGTGTTCGTCGACCGCCATGGCTTGATACTAGGCATTTAGACCTATGCCGTGCGTCACGTTTCGTGGCGTGTCGGACGTTCTCGGTGGAAACCCTGGTTGACCGGACGGGTCACCCCGTCTGGTGGTCGAAGAACTTGAGCTGCTCGCCTCCGCCGTGCACGACCAGATTCGCCCCGCTCACGTAGGACGCCAGGTCGCTCGACAGCCATGTCACCGCGTCGCCGATATCGGCCGGACTGGCGACGCGGCCCAGGGGGACCGTCGCCTCCACCGCCGCGGCACCTTCGGGTCCGCCGTAGTACTGCTCGAACAATTCGGTTCGGACCATCCCCGCCGACACGCAGTTGAGGCGAACCTTGGGGGCCCATTCCATGGCCAGGCTGGTGGTCAGGCTTATCAACCCCGCTTTGGCGGCGCCGTACACCGCGGTCCCCGGCGAGGGCCGCAGGCCCGAGAGGCTGGTCACGTTGACGATCGACCCGACGGTGTCCTGTCCCTGCATCACCCGGTTTGCCGCCTGGGCGACGTGGAGCGCCGAGGTCAGGTTCAAGGCGATGATCTTCTCACTGAAGCGGGGCGACGCGGTGGCCGCCCCGGTGCCGGGGCTTCCCCCGGCGTTGTTCACCGCGATGTCGAGACGGCCGTGTTCGGCGACGACGGCGTCGATGAGCTCGTTCACCGCCACCGCGTCGGTCACGTCGGTGGTCCGGAACTCGACGCCATGGGGCAGGGCCCCAGGGTCAGGCGCCGAACGTCCGCACACCACCACGACGGCCCCGGCGGAGAGGAGTCGTTCGGTGATACCCCGTCCGACGCCGCGGGCGCCTCCGGTCACCAACGCCACCCGGCCGGTCAGGTCGATAGAGATCGTCATGACCGGCACCGTACCGGCCATGACCCCCAGTCGGCCCCTGAGTCCGGCTCAGGTTGCTAGCGGACAGGTCCAGTCGGCTGGGCCTCCTCGACAGGGGGTCGGCTACGGTGGTCCAGCAAATCTGACGACCTATCAGAAAGTCTGGGAGCCAATGGGGATCACGTCGCACGTCGATGAGCGGGGGATCGCTGAGGTGGTCATGGACAATCCTCCGGTGAACGCACTCACCGTCGCCGGATGGTTCGAGCTGGCCCACGTGCTCCGCCGTCTGGGCGACGATCAGGCGGTACGCGTCGTCGTCCTGAGAGCCGAAGGCAAGGGCTTCAACGCCGGCGTCGACATCAAAGAGATGCAGGCCACCGAAGGGTTCCACGCCCTCATCGGTGCCAACCGGGGCTGCTACGAGGCCTTCGCCGCCGTGTACGAGTGCAAGGTCCCGGTCATCGCCGCGGTCAACGGGTTCTGCGTGGGCGGTGGTATCGGCCTGATCGGCAACGCCGATGTGATCGTGGCCGCCGACGACGCCACCTTCGGTCTGCCCGAGGTGGACCGGGGTGCCCTGGGCGCCGCCACCCACCTGAGCCGCCTCGTTCCCCAGCACAAGATGCGGGCCATGGTGTACACCTCGGCCACCGCCACCGCGGCCGAGCTCCACGCCTACGGCTCGGTGCTCGAGGTGGTCCCGGCCGCCGAGCTTCGAGACGCGGCGCTGGCGGTGGCCGAACAGATCGCCGCCAAGTCGCCCACCGTGATCCGCGCCGCCAAGGAGTCCCTCAACGGGATCGACCTGTGGGACGTCAAGCGCAGCTACCGCTTCGAACAGGGCTTCACCTTCGAGCTCAACCTGTCAGGGGTGGCCGACGAGCACCGCGACGCCTTCGTCAACAAGCGTGACACCGACGTGAGCAAGTGAGCGACATGACCGACGAGAACTTCCCATCGCCACGCGACAAGCGCCTCGACGAAGACCAGGTGGTCGCCCGGCTCCGGTCGGGTATGACCATCGGGATCGGAGGGTGGGGCAGCCGACGCAAGCCGATGTCGCTGGTGCGGGCCATCTTGCGCAGCGACATCGACAACCTTCATCTGGTCACCTTCGGTGGCCCCGAGGTCGGCATGCTCTGCGCCGCGGGCAAGGTGTCCCACCTGACCTTCGCCTTCGTAGCCCCCGACGTCGGACCCGCCGCGGTCCTCGAACCACACTTCCGGGCCGCCCGCCAGTCGGGGGCCATCGAGTGCACCGAACTCGACGAGGGGATGCTGTTGCTGGGGCTCCAGGCGGCCGCCTGGCGGGTTCCGTTCCTTCCGACCCGGGTTGGCCTCGGATCGGATCTCGGCCTCGTCAACCCGGGCCTGAAGACCGTGAGGTCGCCCTATCCGGGACCGGGTGGAGGCGAAGGCGAAGAACTGATCGCCCAACCCGCCATCCACCTAGACGCCGCGATCTGTCACCTCAACGTGGGCGACAGCCGCGGCAACGCCGCTTTCACCGGGCCAGACCTCTACTTCGACGACCTGATGCTGGAGGCGACGGCCGACGGAGGACGTTTCATCTCGGTGGAGCGGGTGGTTCCCACCGAGGACCTCGTGGCGGAGGCCGGTGACATCACACGGCTGCGAGTGAGCCGGATGTTCGTGGACGGCGTGGTCGAGGCCCCCAACGGCGCCCATCCGACCTCGTGTGATCCCGACCGTCCCCGTGACGAGGCCTTCCAGAAGACGTACCTCGCCACGGCCAAGGACGACGCCCTCTGGGAGGAGTTCCGCTCGCAATGGCTGTCGTTCCCCGACGAAGCCGCCTACCAAGCCGCCCTGTCAGCCCGAGCCGGCGAGGAGACCCGATCGTGAGCACTGACCTTTCATCGCTGGTGCACCGCGCCGACGTCTGTGCGGTCGCGGTCGCCGACTGCTTCCGGGGAGACGGCGAGATCCTCGCCAACCCCATCGGCACCATCCCGATGATCGGTGGCCGACTGGCCCGGGCGACCTGGGAGCCCGACCTGATGATGACCGACGGTGAGGCTGCCCTCATCGCCAACGACGAGGCAGTTCCGGATCGGGCGGCGAGGGTTTACGAGACCTGGAACCCCTACCGGCGGATGTTCGACGTGGTGTGGAGCGGACGACGCCACGTGATGATGGGTGCCACGCAGGTCGACCGGCACGGAAACCAGAACATCGCGGGCCTGGGGGGTACCCCGACCCGTCCCCGTACCCAGCTCCTGGGTTTCCGGGGTGCGCCGGGCAACACCATCAACGACGTCACGTCCTACTGGGTTCCCGCCCAGGGCCCCAAGGTGTTCGTGGAGAACGTGGACGTGGTCACCGGTGTGGGCTACGACCGTGCCGCGGCGTTGGGAGAGGATGGCGCCCGCTTCCACGAGATCCGTCGGGTGGTGTCCAACCTCGCGGTGTTCGACTTCGAGACCCCAGATAGGACGATGCGGCTGCGGTCGCTGCACCCCGGGGTCACCGTCGAGGACGTCGTGGCGGCCACCGGCTTCGAGTTGGTCATCCCCGATGATGTCCCGACCAGCCGCCTGCCTACCCCCGAGGAGCTCCGGTTGCTGGACGAAGTGATCGACCCCGCCGGCACCCGCCTCCGCGAGGTCCCTGACCCGGAGTGACCGCGCTGGGTGGATCGCTCAGCAGCGACTGACCCGTCGGCTGGAGATGATTCCCAGCTCGTCGATGTCGAGGGCCACGCACGGCGAGCCATCGGTGGGTCGAAACAGGATCGCCGCCTGCCCGTCGCTCGTGGCGAAATCGATCACCTCGGCGCCGACGTCGGGGAAAACCGCCCTGGTCGGATCGGCCCCGGCCGAGGCTCCATCGCTCCTCTTGCCCAGCCACGTCAACCAGGCATCGTGCAGCGTCTCGACGTCGTTGGCGTCGAGGTCGGCGTCGCGGGCGGCCGCCTCCACCCGGGTTCTCACCACCTCGGTTCGGGCCCGCTCCCGGGCCTCGGTGATGTCGGCCCACTGACCGACGGCGACGAACGCCGTCACCAACACAGCGAGGATGACGTTGGCCACCGCGAACGCCGCCCGGCGGGCCACCGGTGCGGGTTCCATGGGGTCCGGCTCGGGTTCGCGCGCCCTCCGCCACGCCCCGCCGGTCATCCAGCCCCAAAAGAGGGTGGTGGCCGCCGCGCTCACCAGAACCGACACCGGTGAACCGACGCCGTCGCGAACCGTGATGGACAACGTGACAAAGCCGCCGACCAGCGAGACCACCGTGAACAGCCCGGCCAAGGCGGTGACGGCGAGCCACCCCCACCGGGGTTCGGGAATCATCTCGTCGTCCACCCGAGGACGGTAACCCGACGCCGCCCGCCGGGGATCAGTGGAGCGTCCCCGGCACCATGTCCAGCGACGACGCTTTCGCTGACCTACGCTCCCCGGCGTGGTTAGTGATCGCTATCGAATGCACCGCCTCCGTTCCGGCGACGAATGGGTCCTGGGCACGCTGGCGCGGGGCAACGCCCGCTTCGGCGACGGAAGCGAACAGGACTGGCTGCCCCCGTTGGGGAGCGAGGAGGCCTCCAAGTTCGTGAACGACCCCCGCACGGTGTGCGTGGTGGCGATCGACATGGCCACCAACCACATCGCCGGATTCGTCTACGGCTGCATCCTCTACCGACGCCACACCAAGCTCGAGCACATGTGCATATATGAGATCGGTGTCGACATCGACCACCGCAAGGAAGGGGTCGGGCCGCTGCTTCTCGAAGGCATTGCCGGCGAAGCCCGCCGGATGGGCATCGACCGCGGGTTCGTGATCACCTCGGAATCCAACCGCGAGGCGGTCAAGCTCTACAGCGACTTCGGAGCCAGCCGAAGCCCCGGCAACGACCTGCTCTTCGGCCTCCACTTCTAGGTTCAGACCTGTTCAAAGGCTCGGGTCTGTCGCCGAGTCTCTTGACTGGCTCCCAGGGCGGCGACATCGGCTTCGTGGGCTGTGGAGGATCGCTTCTAGTCTGCGGGTATGTCTGACGGTCCATCAGAAACTCGTCCTGCCGATCCGCTGCACACCCGGTTCTGTGACCTGGTGGGGTGTCGCCTGCCGGTGGTCCAGACCGGGATGGGCTGGGTGTCGGGTGCCCACCTGACCGCGGCCACCGCGGCGGCGGGAGGTTTGGGGATCCTGGCGTCGATCACGATGACCGGCGATCAGTTCCGCGACGCCATCAACCGGGTCAAGGACGTCACCGACCGTTCCTTCGGCGTGAACCTCCGGGCCGGTCAGCCCGATCTCACCGAACGGATCACGTGGGCGACCGGCCAGGGTGTGAAGGTCTTCTCCTTCGCCGGGGCCCCGACCAAAGATGCCATCGGTCGAATTCATGACGCCGGCGCACTGGTCATCCCGACGGTCGGTGCCCGCCGCCACGCCGAGAAGATGGTCGAGTGGGGGGTCGACGCCGTCATCGCCCAGGGTGGGGAGGGCGGAGGCCATACCGGAGAGGTCCCGACCTCGTTGCTGCTACCCCAGGTCGTCGAGGCGGTCGGTACCCAGATCCCGGTAATCGGTGCCGGGGGTTTCCACTCAGGCGCCGGCCTGGTGGCCGCCCTCGCCTATGGAGCCGACGGCATCGCCATGGGTACCCGCTTTTTGCTCACGGCCGAGAGTCGGGTGCCCGAGACCATCAAGGGCCACTACCGGTCGGCTTCGGTGTTCGACACCGTGGTGACCACGGCGCTCGACGGAGCACCTCAACGGGTGATCCGAACCGAGCTGATCGACGGCCT
This sequence comes from Acidimicrobiales bacterium, assembly GCA_020439505.1. Classification (GTDB taxonomy): domain Bacteria; phylum Actinomycetota; class Acidimicrobiia; order Acidimicrobiales; family Iamiaceae; genus Aquihabitans. Next base: position 30,876 of record JAGQSO010000036.1, on the reverse strand, counting down.
GGAGAAGGCGTCGTTGTTGACCAGGGTGCCGCGGGCGGCGTTGCGGGCCAACGAGTTCCGCCGCCAGACGGGAACGTCGCTGAAGGACCTGGTTCGCGAGGGCCTGGCCATGCGCAAGAGCCAGGACCTGACCTGGGCTCAGCTCGCCATGGCCGCCAATGCGCCCATGCTCATCAAGACGGCGTTGGTGGACGGGGACCCTTCGGTCGGCGTCCTGCCCACCGGTCAGGTGACCGGCGTCATCGACGACCTGCCCACGGTGGCCGAGTTGCTCGAGCGCATCGAGTCCGAAGCCCGTGAAACCCTCGCTCGGCTGGCTGGCCCGTCCTGACAACCCGGTCGCGCGGTCGTCCAGGGACGGTCCCGGTGTTTCTGGTATCTGACGGAGCGTCAGATACGCTCGGCCCCTCATTGCCCTCGAAGCGACGACGACTGGAATTTTCCGCTAGGAGCCTTTGGAGGCGAGCAGATGGGTGAGCCGACCCGTAAGTACCCACGAAGTGACGACGACTGGAATTTTCCGCTAGGAGCCTGATGGACCTGACCTGGAACGCCGACGAAGAGCGGTTCCGTGCCGAGGTGCGGACCTGGCTGGAGACCGAGTTGGCCTCTTGGCGTAGCCGCCACGACGACCGGATCCTCTCGGGAGATACCACCGAGGGTTTCGCCCAGCACCTGGACTGGGAGCGCACCCTGTTCGAGGCCGGTTACGCCGCGGTGTCATGGCCGACCGAGGTTGGGGGACGGGGAGCCAGCCGGTGGGAGTGGCTCATCTTCGAGGAGGAGTACTACCGCGCCGGCGGGCCTCAGCGGGTCACCCAGAACGGGATCTTCCTGTTGGCCCCGACGGTGTTCGAGTTCGGTACCCCCGAACAGCAGGCTCACATCCTTCCCCGCATGGCCGCCGGTGACGACCTCTGGTGCCAGGGCTGGAGCGAACCCAACGCCGGCTCGGACCTGGCGTCGTTGAGCAGCCGAGCCCTCCGCGACGACGAGCGGGGAGGCTGGGTCCTCAACGGTCAGAAGACCTGGACCACCCGGGGAGCTTTCTGCACCCACCTGTTCGGGCTGTTCCGCACCGACCCCGCCAGCGAACGCCACAAGGGCCTCACCTACCTGCTGGTCCCGTTGGATCTCGACGGCGTGACCGTGCGGGGCTTCGGTCGGTTGGACGGAGACGAGGGTTTCGCCGAGGTGTTCTTCGAGGATGCCTTCCTCCCCGATGACGCCCTACCCGGCGGTGTCGTGCTCGGCGGGGTGGGGGAGGGTTGGTCGGTGGCCATGGCCACCACCTCTTCCGAGCGAGGGCTCACCCTGCGTTCACCCGGACGGTTCTGCGCCACCGCCGACCGTCTGGTCGCCCTGTACCGGGACCGTTCGGGCGGCACCGGGGGCGATCGCCTCGACCCCGGATTGCGCGACCGGGTGACCCAGGCGTGGATGAAGGCCGAGGCCTACCGGCTCCAGACCCTACAGACCGTGACCGATGACGCCGAGGGCCGATCCGCCGGCGCCGCCTCCAGCTTCGTGAAGCTGTGGTGGTCCGAGCTCGATGTGGAACTGCACGAGACCGCCATGGACATCCTCGGACCCGAGGCCGAACTCGACAACGCCTGGTCCAAGGGGTGGCAGTTCGCGCTGTCGGGACCGATCTACGCCGGTACCAACGAGATCCAACGCAACATCGCCGCCGAGCGTGTCCTCGGCCTGCCCAGGAAGTAGGGAAGGACCGTGCGTTTCGCATTCACCGACAACCAGATCGCGTTCCGCGATGCCGTGCGCGATCTGCTGGCCAACGAGTGCCCACCGGAGGTGGTCCGCGCCGCCTGGCCCGACGGCACCGACGACCACGGGGCCCGCAAGGGTGAGGGGGCCCGCGCCGACACCGCCCGGGTGGCCAAGGTGTGGTCGGATCTGGCCGACATGGGGGTCTTGGGCATCGCGGTCGACGAGGACCGCGGCGGTCTCGGTCTGGCTGAGTTGGACTGGGTTCTGTTGGCCGAGGAGACCGGGTACGCCGCTCTACCGCACCCCTTCGTCGAGACGGCGTGCGTCGTCGCACCTCTGCTCAGCGCGGTGGGAGACCCCCATGGGGTCCTCGACGAGCTGGTCGACGGGCGACGTCGCGCCGGTGTGGTCCCGCTCACGAGCTCCCTGGTCGCGTGGGGTGACGACGTCACCTACCTGGTGGATCTCGAGCACCACCCTGCCGCGGGTGAGGAGTGGGTAGCCCGGCGGATCACCGGCGGTGTGGCCATGGGCGACGATTCCGAGCACCGCCGGCACCTTGCCGACGCCATGGACGCTGGTCGCCACATGGTGGCGCTGGGCGCATGGGAGGCCGGTGACGGCCTCGGTTCAGCCGGCGATGCCGAGCGGGCCTTCGACCGTGGTGCCCTGGGGGTCGCGGCCCAGCTGGTCGGGTTGGGGCGGCGCATGCTCGACCTCACCGTCGAGTACGTGGCCGAGCGTCGCCAGTTCGGCACCCCGGTCGGCGCCCAGCAGGCGGTCAAGCACCACCTCGCGGAGGTGGCCATGCAACTGCGCTTCGCCGCCCCCGCTGTGTATGGGGCCGCCTGGTCCATGGCCACCGGCGCGCCCACCGCTGGTCGTGACGTGTCGATGGCCAAGGCTCTGGCCTCCGACGCCGCCCGCCTGGCGGTGCGTCAGACCCTCCAGTGCCACGGGGCGATCGGCTACACGGTCGAGTACGACCTCCACCTGTACCTGAAGCGGGCCGAGGCGCTGTCGAGGGCCTGGGGCGACGCGGCCTGGCATCGACGTCGGGTGGCGGTGGCGCTCGGCATCTGAGCGGGTCCGATACCCTCGGCAGGTAGACGCATAGCGATGAAATGGGCTCCGGGAGGACCGGGCCCGGTTCAGGGGCCCTGGAGGCAGACAGATGTGGGTGCAGGTCGATCCGACGCATGCCGGTGAGAAGAGCTGGATCAATCCCGAGAGCATCATGCGTTGCGACGTGAACCAGGAACCCACGCCGCCGTGGGCGATCCTCACCCTTCAAGACGGCACCGAATGCACGGTCAGCGAGCCTCGGGCCATGAAGATCCTGGCCAAGCTGCTCGGGACCGAGTTGCCCAAGAACCCCGATGCGGGCGAGGGCTACATCATGTACTGAGGGTGGCGCTTGGCCGTCGGATCTGACGGGGCGTTAGGTTTTCCCTTCCACCCCGACCCGAGGAGCCAGCCATGGCCGAGGCCTACATCGTCGACGCAGTACGGACCCCGGTTGGTCGCCGGGGAGGTTCGCTGAGCACCATCCATCCCGCCGATCTCGGAGCGGCTTCGATCACGGCGCTGCTGGAGCGCACCGGCATCGACCCCGGCGCGGTCGAGGACGTGATCTTCGGCAACGTGGACTCCGTGGGTGGTCAGGCCGGTGACATCGCCCGCACGTGTTGGCTGGTGGCCGGTGGACCCGAGCACGTCCCGGGAACCACGGTTGACCGTCAGTGCGGCTCGGCCCAGCAGGCGATCCACTTCGCCGCCCAGGCGGTGATGGCCGGCGTCAACGACCTGGTGGTGGCCGGCGGCGTCCAGCAGATGTCGCAGATCCCGATCAGTTCGGCCATGACCCTGGCCGCCGACCTGGGCTTCCCCGATCCGTTCAGCACGTCGCCGGGATGGGTCGAGCGCTACGGCCCCGGTGAGGTCAGCCAGTTCCGCGGGGCCGAGATGATCGCCGAGAAGTGGGACCTGTCCCGTGACGACATGGAACAGTTCGCGGTGCAGTCCCACGAGCGGGCCATCGCGGCCCGCGCCGAGGGCCGCTTCGAGGCCGAGATCGCCCCCCTCAACGGACTCACCCAGGACGAAGGTCCCCGGGAGCCCAACTGGGAGAAGATCCGCAGCCTGCCGACCCTGGTAGAGGGGGGACGGGTGACCGCGGCGGTGGCCAGCCAGATCAGCGACGCCTCGGCATCGCTGCTGATCGCATCCGAGCAGGCGGTGAAGGACCACGGACTGACCCCGAGGGCGCGGATTCACCACATGAGCGTGCGGGGTGACGACCCGATCTACATGTTGACCGCCCCCATCCCCGCCACCCGCTACGCCCTGGAGCGCAGTGGCATGACCATGGCCGACATCGACGCGGTGGAGATCAACGAGGCCTTCGCTTCGGTGGTTCTGGCCTGGGCCAAGGAGCTCGAGCCCGACATGGCGACGGTGAACCCCAATGGCGGGGCCATCGCGCTGGGTCACCCGCTCGGCGCCACCGGAGCCCGCCTCATGACCACCCTGCTCAACCACCTCGAACAGACTGGTGGCCGCTATGGCCTCCAGACCATGTGCGAGGGCGGCGGCCAGGCCAACGTCACCATCATCGAACGCCTGGGTTGAGGTCCGCGGGCGGGTTGTGGGGTGGTACTACCCTTTGGCCCGCAGGTGACCGCGGTAGCCGTGCGGCGACGTCGGTCGGATCGAACCGGAGACCGGTGAGGGAGAAGACCCATGAGCTGGACCCCTGAGCAACCCCCCGCCTCGGGCGGATGGCAGCCCGGTGCCCAGCCGCCCGGCCCCGGTGGGTATCCGCCTGCCGGCCCCGGTGGCTATCCGCCTCCCGGCTACGGCGGCTACACCCAACAGATGCAGCACCCCCAGGGGACCACAATCCTTGTCCTCGGCATCCTCAGCTTGGTGGTGTGCGGGATCCTGGGCCCCTTCGCGTGGTCGATGGGCAACAAGGCTCTCAAGGAGATCGACGCCAGTGGCGTCGTCTACGCCAACCGCGGCCAGGTCCAGGCGGGCAGGATCTGCGGGATCATCTCCTCGGTGCTGATCATCCTCAGCATCGTCCTCATCATCGTGTTGCTCATGGCTGGGGTGTTCCTGGGAACCACGACCTCCGGCAGCTTCACCCAGGTTGGCGAGTCGGTCAGCTTCTGATCCCCACGTCACCGGCCGATCTGGAGCTGGTGCAACGCGATGGCTAGGGCGGTGGCGACGTTGAGGGAATCGACGCCAGCCGCCATCTCGATCGCGGCGCGGGCAGTGCAAGCGGTGATGGTCGGGGCGGTGAGCCCTGGACCCTCGGCTCCGACCACGATCGCTACCCGGGGGCGCTGGGACGAATCGATGGATCCGCCCGCCCTGGCCGGAAGGGCGGCCGGATCGACCTCGTGGAGCCGCTGGGGCGCCGATGGGGTCAGCGCCACCGTGGCGATCCCATGGTCGTGCAGGACCGCCAGATCCCCGGGGAGGGAGGCGGCGTGGATGGTCGGTACTGCCATCACGTGCCCGAGCGACACCCGGACTGAACGGCGGTAGAAGGGGTCGGCGCAGCCCGGATCCAAGATGACGGCGTCGGCTCCGAAGGCCGCCGCGTTGCGGTAGATCGCCCCCAGGTTCTCGTGGTCGTTCACCCCCTCGACCACCACCAGGAGGTCGACGTCATCCAGATCAGCCGAGCTCAACGGCACCTTGGGTTTCCGGTCGACCGAAGCCAGGGCCCCGCGGTGCAGATCGAATCCGACCACCGACCTCAGCACGCCCTCCTCGGTGATCAGGACCTCGGTCCCGGTTGGCAACGACGCCTCGAGCTGTCGATAGGTGCGAGGCAACAGCACGAGCCGACGGATGGACCACCGGGGGAGTTGGACCAGTCGTTCGATGGCGAGGCGTCCCTCCACCACGAAGTAGTCACCTGCTCGTTCGACCCGCCGTCGTGTCGCCGGGTCGTTCAGCGCGGTGAAATCGTTGAGCCTCGGATCGTTGGGGTCGGTGACCACATCGGGTGTCGGGTCCGGCACCGACCCAGCCTGCCCCACCGACCGGTCGGTTGTGGTGCTACCGGTTGGGCAGCAGCCGAGCGTGGTCGTCGAGGACTCGAAGGACCTCGTCGCGGCCGGCCGAGGGCACCCGCAAGACGGTCTCGGTGATCCCGAGGCCGGCGTAGTAGTCCAGCTTCTCGACCGTCGGGAGGGTCCCGAACGGCACCACCGAAAGTTCTCCGGGGTCCCGGCCCACATCCTCGGCCGCACGGCGGAGATCGGCCATGGCGTCGGCCACGCCGGCACCGCCCACCGGTATCCAGCCGTCGCCGAACTCGGCGATGTGACGGAACAGGAGCGGTCCGGCGGCCCCACCGATCAGCACCGGAACCCCGCTGCGGCCCCGAACCGTCTGGTGGGGTTTGGGCCAGGCCCACGAGGGGCTCAGGGTTACGTGCTCGCCTCGGAACTCGGCCTCCTCGTCACCCCACAACGCCTGCATGGCCAAGATCCGTTCACGGACCACGGCCCGCCGGGTGGCCTTGGAGCCACCGTGGTCCTCGAGCTCCTCGATGTTCCAGCCGTAGCCGATGCCCAGCTGCACCCGACCCCCCGAACAGTGGTCGAGGGTGGCCACCTCTTTGGCGGTGACGATCGGATCGCGCTCGGCGGGCAGCAGGATTCCCGTTCCCAGGCGGACCCGTTCGGTGACCGCCGCCATCATGGCGAGAACCACGAACGGATCGAGGGTCCGTTTGTACTCCTCGGCGATGGGCTCTCCCATCGGGGCCGGCGTTCGGCGGCTGGTGGGGATGTGGGTGTGCTCGGGCACCCACACCGACGAGAATCCCCGGTCCTCGGCCTCGCGGGCGAAGGTCACCGGGTCGATCGTCTGGTCGGTGATGAAGATCGTCACTCCGAGTTCCACGGGGCGAGACGCTAATCTGACGACTCGTCAGGAACCAGCGTCGGTCACCGACCGGTGCCCACCAAGGGAGTCCCATGGGTTCGATCTGTGAAGGTCGCGTCGTCGTCATCACCGGAGCCGGTCGCGGCATTGGGCGTGGTCACGCCCTGGAGTTCGCCCGTCAGGGGGCCAAGGTGGTGGTCAACGACATCGGCGCCGAGCTCGACGGCTCGGGCGGATCGACCGGTCCCGCCGGCGAGGTGGTGGAGGAGATCCGGGCCATGGGGGGCGAAGCGGTGGCCAACGGGGACGACATCTCCACCTGGGAAGGCGGGGCGAACCTGGTCAAGGCGGCGGTGGACGCCTTCGGTGACCTGCACGTCGTGGTCAACAACGCCGGTGTGGTCCGCGACCGCATGTTCGCCAACGCTTCCGAGGACGAGTGGGACCTCACCATGCAGGTCCACCTCAAGGGGCACTTCACCACGTCGCGCCATGCCGCGGCCTACTGGCGGGACAAGGCCAAGGCGGGCGAGACCGTCGATGCCCGCATCATCAACACCTCCTCGGGGGCCGGTCTCATGGGCTCGATCGGTCAGGCCGCCTATTCGGCGGCCAAGGGCGGCATCCTGGCCCTCACCCTGGTGCAGGCGGCCGAGCTGGGTCGCTACGGGATCACCGTCAACGCCCTGGCCCCGGCGGCGCGGACCCGCATGACCGAGCAGGTCTTCGCCTCCACCATGGCCGCCCCCGACGACCCCGACGCCTTCGACCCCATGGCGCCCGAGAACGTGGCTCCGCTGGTGGTGTGGCTGGGATCACCTGACTCCGCCGGCGTCACCGGCCGGGTGTTCGAGGTCGAGGCGGGCAAGGTGTCGGTGGCCGACGGCTGGCACCACGGTCGGGTGATCGACAAGGGCGCCCGCTGGGAACCGACCGAGGTCGGCAACGCGGTGCTCGAACTCCTCGCCGAGGCGCCCACCCCCACTCCGGTGTACGGGGCGGGCTGACCACGCCGGCTCGGTCCGCAAGCTCTGCCAACATCGGGCGGTGACATCGATCGGCCCCAGCGACCCGACCGACCCGGCTGAACCGGCTGACCCCGGAGTGCTGTGCGGCCTGTTCGCCACATGGGCATCGGGGGCGGTCCGTCGGCTGCCTCTCTACCGTCGACTTTGTGAGGGTGCCGCCGGGGACCCCGAGGTTGCCGGGCGGCTCCTGCTCTCGCCTCGTCCGCCCCAACGGATCCCCAACCTGTTGCTGGCCGCCGTCCATGACGTCGTCCTCGCCGGTGACCACGATCCCGAGGTCGAGGCGTTGAGCGGTTGGTACGGGTCAGCAACCCCCCACCCCCGGCCCGTCGGCCGCGGGGGCGACGACCCCTGGCCCCACTTCCGCAGCGCCGCTCTCGAGCACCCGGCGGTGGCCGACAACCTGCGAAGCCACTCGACCCAGACCAACGAGGTGGGACGGTGCGCACCGCTCCTTCCGGCCCTCACCGACACGGTGTCCGAGTTCGGTGCCGAGTCCCTGGGGTTGGTGGAGGTTGGAGCCAGCGCGGGCCTGAACCTGCTCATGGACTCCTACGGTTACTGCTACACCCGGGGCCGGGTGGAGCCGGGAACCGGAGATGCGCTCGACCTCGACGAGTCGGACCGTGGCGCCAGGTGGGTATCACCCGACCGTTCGCTGATCCTCACTTGTGCGCTCCGGGGTCCAGTCGACCCGCCGGTTCCCGAATCGGTACTCGTGATCTCCCACCGAGTCGGACTCGACCTGCACCCCGTCGATCCTGGAGAACGGGACCAGGCCCGGTGGCTGGTGGCCTGCCAGTGGCCCGATCAACCCGAGCGGGTTCACCGGGCCCGAACCGCCATTGCCCTGTCCCACGGCCGTCGACCCCGGATCGTGACTGGCGATGCGGTAGACGATGTGGCCGCTCTGGTCACCGATGTACCCCGGGAAGCTCACCCCGTGGTCATCGCCACTTGGGTTCTCACCTACCTGGGGCCGGACCGTCAGCGGAAGTTCCTGGAGGCTCTGGATGAGATAGGAACCCGACGGGACCTGAGCCTCGTCTACGCCGAGCAACCCGAGCTGGTCCCGGGTCTCGACCCGCCCGCCCGCGCCGACGGGGTGCCCGACGGTCGGGCTACTGCCCTGGTACGCCTCGACTGGCGGGGCGGCACGCGCCGCGCCCGGCGACTCGGCGACCAACACCCCCACGGCACCTGGCTGGAGTGGACCGGCCGGTAGCGATGGTCCCCCCCGTGGGTTGTCTAGGCGCCTAGGGCGCCGGGACGGTGATCGTCTCGGAGATCCCCTCGGTTGTCGGCACCGGGTCGTTTGGTCCGGTCGGGACCGGGATGGTCGGATCGACCTCGGTCACCGGCGTGGTCGAGCCCGTCTCAGCCATGGTCGTGGTGGTCATCGGAGTGAAGGTCGTGGGTGGGACCGTCTCGGTCACCGTGTCGGGCGTGGCGAACAGCAGCTTCACCGGGTCGGGCTGGGGGGCGGTCGATCCGATGGAGACGCCGACGCCCGTGGCCCGCAGGATGCAATCGGTCCCACACGGCACCTCGCGACCATCTACCAGCAGCGTCGGGTTGAGCATCAGGTCGAAGGTGAACACGGCCTCGTCTGGGGCAGCTTCGAACACGGTCTGGCACTGCTCGGTGTCGGTCCCGTCTACCCGGCACTGCTGCACCCGCATGGCCCGGTTGAGGACCCACCCGGTGACGGTGACCTTGGTCGGCTGCCCAGGTAGCAGTCCGGTGTCGGCCCCGTCGACGCTGAGGGTCGGGACCTCGAAGGCGGGTGCGCCGGCGAAGTTGATGTACACGCCGCCCGAGCGGTCGTAGTTCGATATCGCTCCCATTCCCAGGAGGCAACGCTCAGGGGCCGAGGCGCAGTCGATCCGACCGAACCCCGGTGTCTCGATCAGCCTCCGAACCCTCACACTGGCCACCACGTTGCCCTCGGCATCGGCGCTGACGTACTCGACACCGCTGAACCCTGAACTAGATCCCAGGTCACAGGCATCGATCCCGGCGTTGAGGGTGTCGGCCTCGGCGCCGCAATGGACCACGCCGAGGGCTTCGTTCGGCTCGAAGCCCCGGCCGTAGATGGTGACCGTGTCCCCGTCGCTCAGATCAGATTGCGGAGATGCGCCGACCGGCAGTCGCCAGGACTGCTTGCCGTCGATGGGCGAGGACGGGAGGTTCTCGAGCAGTGCCCGGCCGTCGTCGCTGTTGATCTCCTCGTTGCGTTCTCCTCCCCCCGGTGATGTCCCGGAGGCGATCGAAAGAACACCGGCGCCGGCGGCCAACGCCACGGCTACCACTGCGGCGGCGGCGAGTCTGGCTCTGGTCTGGTCGGCGCGCTGGCGGCGGGCTCGGGTCTGGAGGCTTTGACGGGCCCCGGTCACGTCGGGATCGCCCAGGTGGGTCACGAGGTTGTCTCGGGCCTGTCGGGCCCGTTGGTCGAGGGGGTCGAAGTGGTTGTCGGTCATCGTTGGTCCTCGGGCAGTTGTAGGGCTCGGGCGAGGTTGGCCCGGCCCTTGTGGAGAAGGGACTTGGCTGTGCCTTCGGCGCAGTCGAGGATGGTCGCGACCTCGGCGACCGGCCGGTCCTCGAGGTAGTGAAGGGTCATGGCGGCCGCCTGTCGCCGGGGGAGCCGGCGGACCAGCGCCCAGAACTCGTCGCCGCCGTCGTCGACGCCGAGCTCGGCCACCCAGGCCGGGCGTTCCCCCGACAGGCGGGCCAGGGCTCGCTGCTCGGATCTGCGGCGTGCCCGGCTGTTGTACGCCTGGTTTATGGCCACCCGACGCAGCCACGCGGCGGGCTTGTCATAGCCCGAGATCCGCGACCAGCGCTGGTGGGCCTTGACCATGGCCTCCTGGGCCAGATCCTCGGCCACCGTCCGGTGCCCGGTGAGGGCGGTGAGCATGGCGAGCAGACCGGGGTACTCGCGGGCGAAGAACTCCTCGAAATCGGCCACCACGATCTCGAGGACCGGATCGGATGCGGTCGAGCTGTCGGTACGTGGTCGGGTCATCGCTCGGCCGGGGGGGATGGGGATTGGCTCGAGGTCTTGGGTCCGAACGTACACACCCTCATACACCGGTGAGGGCGATGTCGGGTTTACCGGCTGGGCGGAATTCTCGCTGGCCGCGTTGGCCCCGGAAAGGCTGAGCGAACTGGGCCGGTATCGCGGGCCGAGATCCGGCTCGGTCAGACGTCAGGCCAGGTGGAGGCCGCACTCCGATTTGTCCTTGCCCCGCCAACGGCCGGCCCGGGGGTCCTCTCCGTCGGCCACCGGCGAGGTGCACGGCTCGCAGCCGATCGATGGGTAGCCGCGCAGTGTCAAGGGGTTGACGATGACGTCGTTGTCGCGGATGTAGGCGGCTACGTCCTCGTCGGTCCAGGTGGCGATGGGGCTCACCTTCACCAGACCCCGCAGGTCGCGCGACACGATCGGAGCGCCGGCCCTGCTCTCGGCTTCGGCCCGTCGCAGGCCGCTCATCCACGCCGCTTTGCCGGCGAGGGCCCGGTCCAACTGGCCGACCTTGACCGCCGAGCAGCAGTTCTCGGGGTCGGCTTCCCACAGCTCCTCGGCCTGGCGGGCGACGGTCATCATCCGCAGGTTCAGGCCGTAGTGGCGGCGGACCTCCTCGACGGTCTCGAGGGTCTCGGGGAAGTGGTATCCGGTGTCGATGAACACCACCTCGATGGCGGGATCGACCTTGATGGCCAGGTCGATGAGGACGGCATCGGTCATCGACGCCGTCATGGCCAGGTGAGGGGAGAAGTTCTCGACCGCCCAGCGGATGACCTTGGTGGCCGACACCTTCTCCAACTCGGCGCTGATCTCGGCCAGCTCGGCGTCGGAGTAGACCGGACGGGCCGGGTCGATGAGGTTGTAGGGCGATCCGGTTCCATTGGTGATGGTCCGGATCGGGGACTCGGCGACGGTCATCGGACTCGACTCCTCAACGATTGGCCGGTGAGCTCGGGGGCACGGCGTGGGGCGGTCACGTCGCGCACTCCGACTCACCGGTCTCGGCCACGTAGGGCCCGGTCTCGCCGTAGTCGACGTAGAAGTCGGGGGCGGCGTCGGGTGTGGGGAACTCGTCGAGCTCCTTCAGCTCGGCGGCCAGGGTTGCCACGCCGCCGGAGCGATCGATCCAGCCCCGGAACGACTCTCCCGCTTGGCGCTCGTCGTTGAACCGTCGCACGACCCTGGCCGCGGCCTCGGGGGCGTTCTTGGCCGGAAGGCGCAGAGCTCGCTCGCCGAAGTGGATCTGGGCCTCTCCGACGTAGCCGCCGAGCAGCATCGTGTAGCCGGGGGCGGACTGCCCGTGGGCCCGTCGCTCAGCCCCGGAGAAGCCGATGTCGGCGATGTGGTGCTGGCCGCAGGAGTTGGTGCAGCCCGAGATGTTGAACCGGATCCCGCCCACCTCTGAGAGCCCTTCCTCGTCGAGGCGGGCTCCGATGGCGTCGGCCAGGCCCCTCGACTGGGTCACCGCCAGGTTGCAGGTGTCGGCTCCGGGGCAGGCCACGACGTCTCGGGCCAGCTCGGCCCCCGGCTCGGCCATGCCGATCGTGGTCAGGCGGGCGAAGAGGGTGGGGAGCTGTTCCTCGGTCAGGTCCCGGAAGGCGAGGTTCTGGCGATTGGTGATCCGAACGGTCGCGTCGAGCTCCCGCTGGATCGAAGCCAGGGCCCGGAAGTTGGCCGAGGTGATGTCGCCCAACTTGGCGTAGGCGATGGCCGACACGGTGCCCTTGGCCCGTCCCCGGATGACGTTCCCCTCGTCCCAGCGGGTGTAGGGATCGGCCGAGCGGATCGCAACCGGTGTGCCCTGGCCGATCGGCGTGATCTCGATCATGTTGTCGGCACCGGCGGGCTCGTCGCCGGCCTCGACCACCTCGGCGGGAATCCCGCCCGGCCACGACGAGGAGGCGAGCAGGAACCGCCGTTCCTTGAGGATGCGGCGCTGGGTCTCCTCCCAGCCGAGCTTCTGCACCACCCACTTCATTCGGGCCCGGAGCTTGTTGTCGCGTTCGCCGGTGGCGTTGAACACCCGAACCACCGACTCGAGGGTGGCCATCAGGTCTTCGCGGCTCGTGAACTCCTCGAGCGCCATGGCCGGGAAGGGGTTGGCACCGAGGCCTCCGGCCACGAACACCCGGAACCCGGCTTCGGTCGTCCCGTCGTCGAGGGTGCGGGTGGTGGCGATGACGCCGACGTCGTTGAACATGGCCTGGCCGCAGTCGGTCTCACAGCCCGAGAAGTTGATCTTGAACTTGCGAGGCAGACGCTGGTTGAGCGGGTTGCGAAGGAAGTGCTTGTAGGCAGCCTGGGCCCAGGCGGTGATGTCCAGTTGCTCTTTGGGGCAGGCGCCCGCCAGGTGGCAGCCCATGACGTTGCGCACCGCGTCGCCGCATGCCTCCCGGGTGGTGAGCCCGACGGACTCCAGGTCGCGCATCACCTCGGGTACCCGTTCCAGCTCCACGAAATGGAACTGGACGTTCTGGCGGGTGGTGAGGTGCCCCCAGCCGCGCGAGTACTCGTCGGCGACGTGGGCCATCATCTCGAGCTGTTCGGCGGTGATCCCGCCGCCGGGCAGCTTCACCCTGACCATCTGGTTGTGGCCGCCCTGACGTTGCCCGTAGATGCCGTTGTGGAGACGGAAAACTCGGAAGACGTCCTCGTCGATCTCACCGGCGAGGTAGCCGGCCAGGACCCTCTCGAACTTCTCGATGTCGGCCCGTTGGCCGGGGTCGCCGGTGACGGGAGTGGGGGTTTCTCGCTGGAGCATGGGGTGCCTTCGGCTGAGGAGGGCTCCTGAAATATGACTCAGGAGGTCAACAATTCAACCAGGATGGCAAATCCCGACCAGTCAGGTCAAGAATGAGTTCCCAATTTTCCGGGTTAGCGCCGAAGCAGTTCCGAGACGGCGAAGGCGAGGTCCACGGACTGGCGCCCGTTGAGACGGGGGTCGCACATGGTCTCGTAGCGCGATGCCAGGTCGGTGTCGAGGATCTCCTCGGCCCCGCCCAGGCACTCGGTCACGTCGTCACCGGTCAGCTCCACGTGGACGCCACCGGGCCAGGTGCCCTCGGCGTCGTGGGCGGCGAAGAACCCGGCGATCTCGGCGAGGATGTCGTCGAACCGGCGCGTCTTGTGCCCGCCGTTGGCGGTGAAGGTGTTCCCGTGCATGGGGTCGCACGCCCACACCACCGGATGGCCGGCATCGCGCACCGCTGCCAGCAACGGGGGCAAGCCGGCCTCGATCTTGTCGGCACCCATGCGGGTGATGAGCGTCAGCCGGCCGGGGATCCGGTCGGGGTTGAGCCGCTCGCACAGGCCCAGCACCTCGTCGGCGGTAGCGGTGGGGCCGACCTTGCACCCGACGGGGTTGTTGACCCCCGAGAAGAACTCGACGTGGGCCCCGTCGAGGTCGCGGGTCCGTTCCCCGATCCAGATCATGTGGGCCGAGCAGTCGTACCAGTCACCGGTGAGGGAGTCCCGACGGGTCATCGCCTCCTCGTAGCCGAGGACCAGGGCCTCGTGGGAGGTGAAGAAGTCGACCTCGTGGAGGGTCGGGAGGCTGGTGGTGTTGATCCCGCACGCCTTCATGAAACGCAGGGCGCGGTCGATCTCGCTGGCGAGCTGCTCGTAGCGCTGGCCCTCGTTGCTCGATGCCACGAACTCCTGGTTCCAGGTGTGCACCCGGGCCAGGTCGGCGTAGCCGCCCTTGGTGAAGGCCCGTAGGAGGTTGAGGGTGGACGAAGACTGGTGGTAGGCGCTCAGGAGCCGATTGGGGTCGGGAACGCGGGCTGCTTCGGTCGGGGCGACGTCGTTGACCATGTGGCCCCGGAAGGACGGGAGGACCAGGTCGCCGACCGTCTCGGTGGGCGAGGACCGGGGCTTGGCGAACTGTCCGGCGATCCGTCCGACCTTCACGGTGGGAACCCCGGACGAGTAGGTGAGCACCACCGCCATCTGGAGGATGACCTTGAGCTTGTCCCGAATGGCGTCGGCGCTGAAGGCCTCGAAGGACTCGGCACAGTCACCGGCCTGGAGCAGGAACGCCTCCCCGTTGGCCACGTGACCGAGGGACTCGGTCAGGGCTCGGGCCTCACCGGCGAACACCAGCGGCGGCATGGTGCGCATCTGCTTGAGTACGGCTTCGAGTGCCGCCTCGTCGGGCCAGTCCGGCTGTTGGACGGCGGGCTTGTCACGCCACGAACCGGGCGACCAGGTGGATTCGGCGGAGCTCACAGGAAAAGGGTGGTCCACGCGGTCATCGGAAGCAAAGTCCGATTCCCCGACCGGTGTCGGTTCAGGCCGCGTCGATCCGGGCGGCCGCTTCGGTGCGGACCACGATCATGGCTCGCTTGACCATCCGTCGGGCTGCCTCGGCGGTCACGCCGAGCTCCTCGCCGACCTCCCGGTAGGAGCGCCGACGGCCGTCGTGGATCCCGAACCGCTGCTCGACGGCGTGACGAGCCCGGCTGTCGAGCACGTCGAGAAGACCGACCACCAAGCGGTCCTCCTCGCCCGCCAGGACCATGTCCTCGGGGCCTGGCGTGTCGTCGGCCAGGAGGTCGATCAGCTCGGAGCCGTCGTCGTCGCCCACGACGCGATCCAGGGAGGTGGGTGTGGCCAGCCGGTGAAGCCGGGCGTGCTCCTCGTCGAGTTCGTCGCCGTCTCCGGAGACCTGGCGCAGGGCGGCGCGGAGACTGGCCGAGCGATCGCCGGGAAGGCGTACCAGGCTGGCCTTCTGGTCCAGGGCCCGACCGATGGCCTGGCGGATCCAGAAGGTGGCGTAGGTCGAGAACTTGAAGCCCTTGCGCCAATCGAACTTGTCGACGGCGTGCTCCAACCCGAGGTTGCCTTCCTGGATCAGGTCGAGGAGGTCCATGGCGGGAGGGAGGGGATAGCGACGGGCGATGCTCACCACGAGCCGGAGGTTGGCCCGGATGAAGCGGTCCTTGGCCCGGGCCGCGGCCCGATCGAGACGGCGGTCCTCGGCGGTGCCCTCGCCTCGGGCGATCCGCTCGCGTGCCGCCACGCCTCGCTCGATGATCTGGGAGAGCTCGCGCTCTTCCTCCGCGGTGAGTAGCGCCACCGCTCCGATCTCGTTCAGGTACTGACCAACCGAATCACTCATCGTTACCTCTTCAACGCCGGGGCGCATCGTGGTGTTCCCGACCCTGCCCCAGATCGAAGCCGGTATCGAGACGTTGCTTCCAGGTAATTTCGAACCGTGACCGCCCGCCAGTTCTTCCCGAACCCAACGTGACGATCGTCACGTTAGAGGCTGGTGAGTGGTTCCGGTTCGACCCGGTGACACGACCATGACCGACGGCGTAGAAAGCGGTGCGAAAGCCGGCCGGAAGATCGGCGTGTTCGGGGGCACGTTCGATCCTCCCCACATCGGCCATCTCGTGGCCGCGGTCGACGCCAAGGAGGCCCTCGGACTCGACGTCGTCCTCATGGTCGTTGCCGACGTGCCGTGGCAGAAGGTCGACAGCCGACGGGTGACCCCGTCCCATCACCGGTTGGCGATGACCGTCGCGGCGGTGGGGGACCGCGAAGGAATCGAGGCGTCCGACATCGAAATCGGGCGCGGGGGTCCGACCTACACGGTCGACACCTTGGCCGAGCTGCTCGTGGCCGACGCGACGGCCGAGCTGTTCGTGATCCTGGGCCGAGATGCCGCCGGGGGGTTCACGTCGTGGGAGCGCTACCGCGAGGTGGCCGAGATGGCTTCGCTGGTGGTGGTGGACCGTCCCGGTCCACCCCTCGAGTTGGATCGCCGGTTCGACTGGACGCGGGTCGACACCCCCGAGATCGACGTGTCGAGCTCTGACCTCCGCCGGCGGGTGGCCGATGGGCGTTCGATCGACTACCTCACCCCGGCCGCGGTGGTGGACTACATCGTCGAGGCCGGTCTCTACCGCGACACGCCCGGCCTCTATCGTTGACCCGATGACCACGGAGCAGTCGACGCGCCCCGCTCGGCCGCCCCGGCCCGACCCGGCTTTCCGTCGCGCCGCTCTCGGGTTGCCGGCGAATGGGAGCGTGACGGGTTCGGGGGCGGAGGTTCGTGTCGCCCCCCGCCGGGAGAGCCTCCGAGATGCCCTGGCCCGGATACCCGACCTCGAACGCGACGACCTCACGCCGGACGGCTCCGTATCGGTCCTCGCTGGTGGAGTCTCGGAGTTGTCGGACGAGGAATCCTCCTCCCAAGACGGGGCCGGAGGCGGCCTGAGGGGGTTCGCCAGTCGCCTTCTCAACGGGCCGCTTCCCGACGGCTACGAGCTGGAGGAGCTCCCCGTCGACGACGGGGCCGCGGGCGAGCTAATCGAAGTCGAGACGCCTCCCCGGTCACCCGATACCGGTCCCGATCCCGTCGAAGAACCGGTAGGGAACCGGATCGACGACCTGTTCACGGCCGTCGCGCCCGTTGCCGCCGCAACCTCCCTCGCTGAGGCTGGACCTGCGGTCGACGTGGGCGGTGAGAAGGATGACGGAGTCGGAGGCGGCCTGGCGGAGGACGCCCCCGACTGGTTGGTGCTGGCCGCGGCTGAGGACGCTGCCATCCGAGCACGCCAGATGGGTGGTTCCCATCGCATCCCGATGTGGCGACGGGTGCTGTTCGCGGTCACGGTGGTGGCCCTGCTCGCGTCGGTCCCCGCCCTGGTCGTCAGCGGCCTCAAGCTGGTTTCGGAGAGCACCGACGGCAAGTTCTCGACCAGCGTCAAGAACCCCACTGATCCCGGCTACGAGGAAGAGGTCATATCCACTCCGACCCAGCTGCTGTTCCAGGTCGACGCCACCGGTCGTCCGGTGGCGGCGACGCTGATGTCGCTGTCGGGTAGCGACGGAGGGGGAGCGCTCATCTACATCCCGCTGACCACCGAGGTGCGCCAGCCCGGCTACGGAGTGGACCGCCTCATCGGTGCCTACAACGTCCTGGCCGAAGATCCTGCTTTCGCTCGGGAGCACGTGGCCGGCCAGATAGCGACCTTGTTGAACGTGGGGATCGACGGTGTCATCGATCTCGACGACCGGGGCTGGGCACAGCTCGTCGCCCCGGTGGCCCCGCTGACGATCGTCAACCCGGACCCGATCGAGGTGACCGGTGCGACGTTCGCTTCCGGGACGATCGAGCTCGGCGCCGAACAGGTGGGCCCGTATCTGGCGGCCGAGGTGCCGGGGGAGTCGTCGTTCAACCGGTCGCTGCGTCATGAGGCGGTGTGGACGGCGTGGCTGAAGGCGGTAGGAGAGTCCGACCGTGACGATGCGGTGCCGGGCGAGCGCTCCGCCGGGATGGGCCTGTTCGCCCGGGGTCTGGCCGGGGGACCGGTCGAGTTCTCCTCGGTTCCCGTCGAGCCCGATCCCGAGATCGACAACCTGTTGAGGGTGGACTTCACAACGCTGGCCGACATCATGTTGGCGGCGGTTCCCATGCCCGACTCGCCCGCTCCGGGTGCCCGCCCGACCGTTCGACTCCTGAACGGGGTCGAGCCCGAGCCGATTCCGGCGGAGATCCTCCAGACGGTGGTCCAGATCGGCGGGGCGGTCACGGTGGTCGGCAACGGACCGAGCTTCGGCCGGGACGAGACGACCATCGTCTACGCCAACCCCGAACTACGGGGGTACGCAGAGTTGTTGGCGGCCGGGCTGGGCGGAGGTAAGCCTCGACACGACCCCGAGGCCGAGGATTCAGTGGGCCTGACCGTCATCCTCGGTCGTGACGTGATCGAAGGAGCGTCGCCCACGACCACACGCCCCCGGGTGGTGACCTCGCCCCCGTCTGCCCCGGCATCGTCTGGCTCCTCTGCCGAGGACGTGCCCGACGAGCCCGCCGATGAAACCCAAGAACCCGGAGGACCCTGAGATGGTCGACCAACCAGATCCGAGATGGGCGGTTACCGCGGCGCAGGCCGCCGATGCCAAGTCCGGAACCGACATCGTGGTGCTCGACGTCGGACCCGTCCTGTCGCTCTGCCAGTACTTCGTGCTGGTGTCGGCGGGGAACAAGCGCCTGGTCCGGACCATCGCCGAGGAGGTCGAGGCCCAGGTGGCAGCGGCCGGGGGCCCCAAGCCGATCCGTATCGAGGGACTTCAGGATCTGGGCTGGGTGCTGTTGGATTACGGCGACATGGTGGTGCACGTCTTCGGGGAGGAGCAGCGGACCTACTACGACCTGGACCGCCTGTGGTCCGACGTGGAGCGGGTCGCGTGGGAGTTGGAGCCCTCAGAACCGACGGCATAAGGTGGCGGTCCCCACGGGGCTATAGCTCAGTTGGTAGAGCGCTTCCATGGCATGGAAGAGGTCAGGAGTTCGATTCTCCTTAGCTCCACGATAGGTATTCCCGGGAACCCCCGAATCACCAAAACCCCAGCTCAGGGTGGGTAGAGGTGGTCGGGGGTTCTCTGCGTTTTCACCCAGGTCTCTGGAGCGTTGCTCCCCCGGTTGCTGCCTGACGGAGAGATCGGCAGCGACCGTTCAACTCGCCGAGCGGTGGTCGACCCTGGCCTGGTGAGGTCGAGACCGCCGGGGGTCACCTCCCGGGACCGGTGACGGTCAGGAGCGAGATCCACGGCCACGCCCAAGCATCGGAGAGCGCTGGTTGGCATCGGCTCGCGCCGGGTTGGCAGGCTTTCGCACCATGTTGTGGGGGTTCGACGAAGAATGGGACACGGGGCTGGCCAGCGGCGACCCGTTGGGGTTCCCCGGTTACGCCGAGAAGCTCGACGGGCTTAGGTCCGAATCGGTGCGGACCGGTCTGGTGACGGTCGAAGGAACGCCAGCGGTGCTGATCGAAGGTGACTTCGACGTCATCGGCGGATCGATGGGCCTGGTGCACGGCGAGAAGGTCGTCCGTGCCTACGACCGAGCCATCGAGCGCCGGCTGCCGGTGGTGATCGTCACCCGCTCGGGCGGGGCCCGGATGCAAGAGGGGATGGTGGCCCTCGTGCAGTTGGCCCGTGTGGCGGCCGCGGCGCGCCGACACACCGCCGAGGGTCTGCTGTCGGTCGCGGTATTGCGTTCGCCGACCACCGGTGGCGTTCTCGCCTCCTACGGGTCGCTCACCGACCTCCGAGTGGCCGAAGCGGGGGCGACGGTCGGGTTCGCCGGACCTCGGGTCTCAGAGGCGGTCACCGGCCAAGCGGTGGGAGAGACGTCGCATCACGCCGAATCGGCTCTCGCCGCCGGTCTCGTCGATGCGGTGCTGGACCCAGCCGAGATACCGGGCTGGGTTGCCGCGGTGCTGGGATCGATCGACCGGCCGCTGGTCGCTCGCTCCGCGGGTGTCGTCGAGCCGCTAACGGTGGCCGAGGTGGATACCGGAGTGGAGGAGCCGGCGGGTGGTGCATGGGCGGAGGTGCGCGCGGCACGCGACCCGAACCGCCCCAGCGGCATGCAACTGGCGGCGATGTTGGTGTCCTCCTGGGTGGAGCTGTCACCAGCCACCGACCCGACCTTGCGGACCGCGCTGGCAACCGTCGCCGGGCACCGAGTGGTCGTGGTGGCCAGCGACCGCCACGCCGGTACCGGGCGCCCCGGCCCCGACGCCTACCGACTCGTCCGTCGCGGGCTGTTCCTGGCCGGTCGCCTCGGACTGCCGGTGGTCACCCTCGTCGACATGCCTGGGGCCGAGCCGGGGGCCGAATCCGAGAACGGCGGGATCGCCGGGGAGATGGCCCGCACCTTCGCCGACATGGCCGACCTACCCACTCCTTCGATCTCGGTGTGCGTGGG
This sequence comes from Acidimicrobiales bacterium, assembly GCA_020439505.1. Lineage (GTDB taxonomy): Bacteria > Actinomycetota > Acidimicrobiia > Acidimicrobiales > Iamiaceae > Aquihabitans. The sequence continues at coordinate 10,457 of JAGQSO010000036.1, read as the reverse complement.
AGAAGGCGGCAGCGGCGGAGCGTTGGCGCTCGCCGCCGCCGATCTGTTCGTGATCCAGGAGCACGCCATCTTCTCGGTGATCGGGCCTGAGGGCGCGGCGGTGATCCTCGAGCGCGATGCGGGGGCGGCTCCCCGGGTGGCTCCGCTGCTCCGGTTGACCAGTGGTGATCTGGCCGAGCTGGGGATCGTCGACGGTGTGATCGCTGATGACCCCCATTCGGTAGTTGCTGTCGTCGAGGGTGCGGTGCGATCGGCGGTCGGCGATGGCACCCAATCGGGTGAAGCTCTCGACGTGGTGCAGGGCCGTCGTCGGACCCGGTTCGACGAGGCGTCCCGTCGTTGGCTCGTGTGATCCTCGAACCGCCATGAACCGGCCGCTTGACCGTTTGGTCAAGTGTGGCACCATTGCGGGCCGGCCATCTCGGGCCGGTCGAAGTCCTCGGTGACCAGCGCACCGCCCTTCCACCAGGAGCAACCGTCCATGGGTCCACTGTCGGGAATCAAGATCGTCGAGTTGGCCGGGATCGGACCCGCTCCCTACGCCGCCATGCTCCTGGCCGACCTGGGGGCGGACGTGGTGCGGGTAGACCGGTCTTCCAACGTGACGGGCGGCGACCCCGCCACCCCTCCGAACGACATCACCGGTCGGGGGCGCCGCTCGATCGGGGTGGACCTCAAGAACCCCGACGGGGTGGGGACGGTGCTGGACCTGGTCGAGAACGCCGACGCTCTGCTCGAGGGATTTCGCCCCGGGGTCATGGAACGACTCGGCCTGGGCCCCGATGTGTGCCTTGAACGCAACCCGCGCCTGGTGTTCGGTCGTATGACCGGTTGGGGCCAGGAGGGCCCCTACGCCCACACCGCCGGCCATGACATCAACTACATCGCCCTAGCCGGGGTGTTGGAGCCGATGGGGCGAGCCGGTCAGCCGCCGACACCGCCCCTCAATCTGGTCGGGGACTTCGGGGGCGGCGGGATGCTGCTCGCCTTCGGTGTGGTCGCCGCCATCTTGGAGGCCAAGACCTCGGGGTCGGGCCAGGTGGTCGACGCCGCCATGATCGACGGTGCCGCCAGCCTCATGACCATGACCTGGTCGTTCCGGCACATGGGTATCTGGCACGACGAGCGGGGGACAAACATGCTCGATACCGGGGCCCACTTCTACGACACCTACGAGACCGCCGATGGCCGGTACGTGTCCATCGGCTCTATCGAGCCCCAGTTCTACGCCGAGTTGCTGCGCCTCACCGGCATGGACGGGGAGGACCTCCCCTGGCAACACGACCGCAGCCAATGGCCGGCGGTCAAGGAGCGCTTCGCCGAGGTGTTCCGCTCCAAGACCCGCGACCAGTGGTGCGAGATCATGGAGGGCACCGACGTCTGCTTCGCCCCGGTTCTGACCATGGAGGAAGCTCCCTCCCATCCCCACATCGCCCAGCGCGGTACCTACACCGAGGTGGCAGGACTGACCCAACCGGCGCCCGTTCCGCGCTTCAGCCGTACCCCCGGTGCGGTCGCCCGGCCTCCCGCCCACGCCGGCCAGCACACCGACGAGGTCCTAGGGGAGTGGGGAGTGCCGGCAGAGGTGATTGCGGACCGTCGGGCATCGGGCGCCATCGCCTGAGTCGATCGGTATCTTTGCCCGCCATGGGAACCATCGTGAGCTTCCACGCCCACCCCGACGACGAGTCGATCGCCACCAGCGGTCTGCTGGCCCGCGCCGCCGATGCCGGACACCGAGTGGTCCTGGTGTTTGCCACCCGAGGCGAGCTGGGAACCCCCGTCGACGGGGTTCTGGATGAGGACGAGCAGCTCGCCCTCCGGCGGACGGCGGAGTGCTACGAGTCGGCATCGGTGATCGGCGCCCACCGGGTCGAGTTCCTCGGGTTCACCGACTCCGGGATGGAAGGTGATGCCACCAACGATGCGCCCTGGTGCTTCTGGCAGGCCGACGTCGACCACGCCGCTCGACGCCTCGCCATCATCTTGGAAGAAGAGCAGGCCGACGTCATCACCGTCTATGACGACCACGGAGGGTACGGGCACCCCGACCACATCCAGGTCCACCGGGTGGGCCGCCGGGCAGCGGAGATGGCCGACGTGGCGGTGGTCGCCCAGAGCACCATGAACCGCGACCACATCAACCGGGCCCGGGCGGCCGCCGTCGAGCTGGGTGTGGATCTGGGCGACGACATCCCGCCGGAACTTCCCGACTCCTTCGGGTCGCCCGAGTCGATCATCACCCACTCGGTCGACACGCGGTCGGTGATCCATCGCAAACGGTCGTCGATGCTCGCCCACGGCAGCCAGATCGGGGCCGACCACTTCATGGCCGCGATGCCCCTCGAAGCCTTCGAGTTCGTGTTCGGAACCGAGTGGTTCATCGTGGACTCGGTACCGGCCGATCCGCCCACCGTCTTTGCCGACCTGTTCGAACCGACCGCCCCAGGGGGTTGAGCCGGGGCGGTCACGGTGCTATTAGGGTCGCCTCCGACATCGCACAGCAGGGGGTTCCCGCATGAGCCATCGCAATCGTCGGTTTGCACCGTTCGCCGCCGCGGCGGCGGGGATCTGCATGGTGGTCGCCGCGGTGGGTGTCGGTGTCAGCGGGGCGGGAGCGGGCGGTGTCGATCGGTCCGCCCGTGCCGTGCCCGGAGACGACGTCCGCCTGAACGAGATCCAGGTGGTCGGGAGCCACAACAGCTACAAGGTCCTCCCCAGCCAGGCCGAACAGGACATGATCCGCAGCTTCATCGGTGCCGCCGCCGACCGGATGCAGTATCAACATGCGCCGCTCCCCGTGCAGTTCGAGTCCCAGAAGGTCCGCCAGATCGAACTCGACGTGTGGGTCGACTCGGCCGGTGGACGCTACCGCCAACCGCTCTTGCGCAGCGCGTTGGACCTGGGCCCCTACCAGCCCGAGATCATGGACCTCCCCGGGACCAAGACCTTCCACATCCAAGACGTCGACTACGGATCCACCTGCCCCAGTTTCGTGGGCTGCCTCGAGGCGGTGAAGGGCTGGAGCGACGCCAACCAGGGTCACGTGCCGATCGCGATCCTGGTCGAGCTCAAAGACACGCCTTTGGAGGTCGGGGACTTCGATTTCACCGACCCCGAGTTGTGGACCGCTGAGGCGATGAACTCGTTGGACGCCGAGATCCGCTCGGTGTTTCCCGAGAGTTCGATGATCACCCCCGACGACGTGCGCGGCTCGCGTTCAACCTTGCGCGAAGCGGTGATCCAAGACGGCTGGCCGACGCTGGGGGAGAGCCGGGGCCAGGTGATGTTCATGATGGACAACGGCGGCGGCTACCGCGACGACTACGTCGCTGGTCACCCGTCGCTGGAAGGCAGGGTGCTGTTCACCAACGCCGACCCCGACGACGATGACGCCGCCTTCATCAAGCGCAACGATCCCTTCGACCCGTCGATTCCCGACCTTGTCGAGCAGGGGTTCGTGGTACGGACCCGCTCGGATTCGGACACCCTGGAGGCCCGGGCCAACGACACCGGGCCTCGTGACGCCGCTCTGGCCAGTGGCGCCCAGTGGGTGAGCACCGACTATCCGGTTCCGGGTATGGCGGTGGGGTTCGAGACCCCCTTCTACGTCGAGATCCCCGGCGGTACCGTCGCCCGCTGCAACCCGGTCAACGCCCCTCCGTCGTGTGACTCCGGCAACCTCGAAGACCTCGACGGTCCTGTCCGTCCGCCGAGCTCGGTGCCGCCGACATCGTCCAGCCCTAACTCGTCGGTCCCGAGTTCGTCGGTCCCGAGCTCGACCTCGCGTCCTGGTGGGACGACGGCCCCCGGCTCCTCGACCACCCGACCCGGTACCACCATCGTGCCGGCTCCCCGGCCGCCGGCGCCTCCGGCCACCGGGGCCCAGCCCCGAACCGGCCAGCCCAGCTACACCGGCTGACCTCGAGGGATGGACACCGACGCCCTGGCCCGCTTCCACGAGACGTTCGCCTGGTTCGTGGTCGGCGCCAACCTGATCGCGGCGGGGTGGGCGCTGGCTGCCCACCGGTACAAGGCTCTGCGCCACCGTGCCCTGTGGTGGTTCACGGCAGTGGCCGAGGTGTCGATCGCCGTCCAGGTGGTGGCCGGAGCGGTGCTACGTCAGCAGTTGTTCGGGGGAGATGACCCCGATCATCTCGCCTTCCACATGTTCTACGGATTCGTGGCCCTGTTCGCGGTGGCGATCATCTACAGCTACCGGGGTCAGCTCAAGGGTCGCCTCTACCTGCTCTACGGCGCCGGAGGGTTCTTCCTCATGGGCCTGGCGCTACGGGCGATCCACCTCAAGCCCACTTGACGCCAGACGCGGAAGGGTCAGCCGAAGGCGGCCCACGCGAACCGGAGAGTGGAGAGCCGGTGACTCTCAAATCGAGTCACCGGCATCGGAACGAGGTGTTACCTCAGTTGGCTAGACGCTTCTCCAGCTCGCGGAGCTCATCGGCGAGCTCTGAGGGGAGACGCTCACCGATGAAGGAGAAGTGCTCCTCTATGAGGGGGATCTCGCCCCTCCACGCCTCGTTGTCGACGCGGAGCAGTTCGGTGAGCACCTCGGCGGAGATGTCCAGCCCGGTGGTGTCGATGCCATCGGCGGTGGGTACCCGCCCGATGGCGGTGTCGACGGCGTCGGCGGTGCCCTCCAGGCGCTCGAACACCCACTTGAGGACCCGGCTGTTGTCCCCGAAGCCCGGCCACAGGAACGAGCCGTCGTCACCCTTGCGGAACCAGTTGACCCAGAACAGGCGGGGCAGGTTGGCGGCGTCGGTGGCCTTGCCGATTTCCAGCCAGTGCTTCATGTAGTCACCGGCGTTGTAGCCCATGAACGGGAGCATGGCGAAGGGATCGAAGCGGACCTCACCGATGGTGCCGGCGGCGGCCGCGGTCTTCTCCGAGCTCATGATGGAGCCGAGGAAGGTGCCGTGCTGCCAGTCGAAGGCCTCGGTGACCAGCGGGACGTTGGTGGCGCGGCGACCACCGAACAGGATCGCCGAGATCGGCACGCCCTTGGGGTCTTCCCACTGGGCGTCGATCGAGGGGCACTGGGATGCGGGGGCGGTGAAGCGGGCGTTGGGGTGGGCGGCGGGTGAGCCGGACTCGGGGGTCCAGTCGTTGCCCTTCCAGTCGATCAGGTGAGCAGGCTCGTCGTCGGTGAGGCCCTCCCACCACACGTCGCCGTCGTCGGTGCGGGCCACGTTGGTGAAAATCGAGTTGCCGTAGAGCGCCTTGATGGCGTTGGGGTTGGTCTGCTCGCCGGTACCGGGCGCGACGCCGAAGAAACCGGCCTCGGGGTTGATGGCGTACAGACGGCCGTCCTCGCCGAACTTCATCCAGGCGATGTCGTCGCCGATGGTCTCGCACTTCCAGCCCGGGAGGGTGGGGATGAGCATGGCCATGTTGGTCTTGCCGCAGGCGGAGGGGAAGGCGCCGGCGATGTACTTCTTCTCGCCGGCGGGGTTGGTCACGCCGACGATGAGCATGTGCTCGGCCATCCAGCCCTCGTCGCGCGCCATGGTGGAGGCGATGCGCAGGGCGAAGCACTTCTTGCCCAGCAGGGCGTTGCCGCCGTACCCCGACCCGTAGCTCCAGATCTCGTTGGTCTCGGGGTAGTGGGTGATGTACTTGTTGTCGGCGTTGCACGGCCATGCGACATCGGACTGGCCGTCGGCCAGCGGTGCTCCGACCGAGTGCAGGCAGCGGACCCAATCGCCGTCACCCAAGACGTCGAGCGCGCCCTGGCCCATCCGGGTCATGATCCGCATGCTGACCGCCACGTAGGGCGAGTCGGTGAGCTGGACGCCGATGTGGGCGATGGGCGAGCCGAGGGGACCCATGGAGAACGGCACCACGTACATGGTGCGGCCCTTCATGGCGCCGGTGTAGAGCCCGGTGAGCTCGGCCTTCATCTCGGAGGGGGCCCGCCAGTTGTTGGTAGGGCCGGCGTCGATCTCGTTCTCACAGCAGATGAAGGTCCGATCCTCCACCCGGGCGACGTCGCCGGGGTCGGAAAGGGCGAGGTAGCTGTTGGGACGCTTGGCGTCGCTCAGCTTCTCGAAGGTGCCTCCGTCGACGAGGACCTGGCACAGGCGGTCGTACTCCTCAGCGGAGCCGTCGCACCAGTAGACGTCGGTTGGCTGGAAGATGTCGGCCCACTCGTCCACCCAGGCCTGGAGCTTGGCGTTGGTCGAAGATGCGGTCATCGGGTTCTCCAAAGGTCACTGTTGGCTGGCGGGGGTGGGGTCAGATCTCAGGGGGCGGGGCGAAGCCCGGCGTCCCCATGTCGACCTCGGAACCGAGGCGGAGGCCGGTGGCCCGGCCGTCGCCGTCGAGGTCGAAGATCACCCGCTGTCCCTGGCGGAGCATGCGGAAGGGCGAGTCGACGAGCGCGCCACGGGCGAGGTCGTAGTCGGCCAGATCGGTGTCGCACATGATGATGCCGTCACCCGTCCCCGGGTCATACGACTTGATCACACCTTGCACAGCGACGCCTCCACGTTTCGGGATCAGAAAACCCTAGGCGCGGTCCCGGCTGCGGTGCACAAAGGCCGGGTGATGGGGCCATATGAGCTTGCTATGACGGTCATGTGTGCCGGTGATACGACTCGTCGAGGCATCCCGCGAGGTGGGGGTGATGGCGGATCGGACCGGAAGGCAAAACGGTTCGGGGACCGGCACCGATGGTGCCGGTCCCCGAAGGAGATCTGGATGGGCTTTGGAGGCGAGCGAATAGGCGAGCCGCCCCATGAGCACGGCATGGTTAACCGAGGCGAAGCCTCGGTCTGATCATCCTCGCAGCGATGACGGCTGGACCTGTCCGCCCAGTCCCTTGGATCAGACCCGAGCGGCCTTGGTGATCTTGCCGGCCTTGAGGCATCCGGTGCACACGTTCACGCGGCGGATGGTGCCGGGGGCGATGACGGCGCGGACCCGCTGGATGTTGGGGTTCCAGCGGCGCTTGGTGCGCCGGTGGGAGTGGCTCACGCTCATGCCGAACGACGGCTTCTTGCCGCACACGTCACAGGTCGAGGCCATCTCTGTACTCCAGGGTTCTTTGCTCTGTCGAGGTCGCGGCCCCGTGTGGGCCGACCGGAAAGGCTACGGCCCGCGGTGCCCGATTCACAAGCCGATCGGCAGGTCGTGGCGGGCGGGGATGTATCGGGCCGTCAGCTTCTAGGCTGCGGCGCCATGACGACGCTCGACCGGTTGGACGCCAGCGACCTGCGCCACGTGATCATCGGATTCCGTGATGCCCTCCGGTTGCACCAGGAAGGCATCAACCGCCTCAACGTCTACCCGGTCCCCGACGGTGACACCGGTACCAACATGGCTCTGACCCTGGAGTCGGTGGTGGCCGAGCTCGACGGGGCCGGCGTCGACATGGCAGATACATGCAAGGCCATCGGCTACGGCGCCCTGATGGGAGCGCGGGGCAACAGCGGAGTCATCCTGTCCCAGATCATGCGGGGGCTGACCGCGACCCTCGCCCCCCACGAACACGTCGACGGTCCGAAGATGGCCGAGGCGTTGACCGTCGCCGCCGCCGGGGCGTATGAGGCGGTGGGCAACCCGGTCGAAGGTACGATCCTCACCGTCGTGCGCTGCGCCGCGGAAGGTGCCACCGCGGCCGGCGACGTGGCGCTGGTCGACGTTCTCGATGCTGCCCTCACCGCAGGTGCCGAGGCGTTGGCCCGTACCCCCGAGCTGTTGCCGGTGCTCGCCGCCGCCGGTGTGGTGGATGCCGGGGGGACCGGGTTGTTGCTGTTCCTCCACGCCGCGCTGACCAGGGTCGACGGTCGCCCGATGCCCGAGGTCGATCCGGCGTTGGTCGCTGCCCCGACTCCGGTGATCGCCGATCACGGCCACGACGACCATTCGGGCCTAGCCGACCTCCGCTATGAGGTGATGTACCTGCTCGAGGCCCCCGATGATGCCATCCCCGCCTTCAAAGAGGTGTGGGCCGGCATCGGTGACTCCATCGTGGTGGTGGGCGGCGACGGACTGTTCAACTGCCACATCCACACCGACGACATCGGACCGGCGATCGAGGCGGCTATCGAGATCGGCAAGCCGATGAAGATTCGGGTCACCGACCTGCTCGAGGAGGTGGAAGAGGAACGTTGGGTGCGCGACGCGGCCTCCGCCCCCGAACCCGACCCCGAGATGGAGCCGGTCACCACCGCGGTGGTAGCGGTTGCCACCGGGGACGGGATCAAACGGATCTTCCGGTCCCTGGGCGTCCACCAGGTGATCACCGGCGGTCAGTCGATGAACCCCTCGACCGCCCAGCTGCGTGAAGCGGTGGAGGCGGTGCCCGCCGACCACGTGGTGATCCTGCCCAACAACAAGAACATCATCGCGGTGGCCGAACAGGTCGATGCCACCACCGACAAGACGGTGCTGGTGGTCCCCACCCGGGGGATTCCCGAGGGTTTCGCCGCCCTGCTGGCCTATGACCCCGAGGCTCCCGGCGACACCAACGCGGCGGGCATGTCCGAGGCGGCGGCCAACGTCGTGGCCGGTGAGGTGACCAGGGCGGTACGGGCATCGACCTGTGAGGCGGGACCGATCGCCGAAGGCGACTTCATCGGGATCGACCGCTCCGCCATCCGTTCGGTGGCCGGATCGGCGGCCGACGCCGCCACCGGCCTGCTGGCGGTTCTGCTGGACGGGAGCCAGGAGATCCTGACCGTCATCGAGGGGGAGGGCGCCAGCGACGCCGAGACCCGGCGGATCACCGGATGGCTGAGCGAGCACCACCCCGGGGTCGAGCCCGAGGTTCACCACGGGGGCCAGCCGCTCTACCCGTACCTGTTCGGCATCGAGTAGGTCGATGCCCGCCCCATCGTGGAGCCGGGCGTGAGCGACGGCCCGATCACGCTGGCCGAGCTGGCCTCGTTCGACCTCGGTGCGCTCGCGGCCCTGGCCGCCAAGCCCAAAAAGATCGCCGGGCTGGCCGAACTGGGCGTGGAAAACGTCTTGGATCTGGTCACCGACTACCCCCGTCGGTACCTGGACCGCACCCGCCAGGCCTCGATCGGTGAGCTCACGCCGGGGGACGAAGCCATGGTCATCGCCACCGTGGCCCGCATCTCGAGCCGGCGGACCCGGGGCCGTCCCCCCAAGGTCCTCGTCACCGCCGAGGTCAGTGACGGTTCGGGCTACCTGCGGGTCAGCTTCTTCAACCAGGGCTGGCGGGAGCGTCAGCTTCCCGTCGGGACCGAGGCGGTGTTCTTCGGTCGGGTCGAGATGTTCCAGGGCCGCCGTCAGTTGTCGAACCCGGTGGTCGACCTGATCGGCGGCAACCGGACCGGACGCATCGTTCCCCTCTACGCCCAGAGCGAGAAGCACCGGATCACCACCTGGGAGATCGGTTCGTGGGTCGAGGCGGCCCTGGGCAAGTGCCGGCGCAGAGGTCTGGCCGAACCGTTGCCGGCCGAGGTACGGGAGCGCTTCGACTTCGTCGATCGCACCACCGCGTTCACCGGGATACACCTTCCCCAGTCGATGGGCGATGTCTCCGCCGCCAGGAAACGGTTGGTGTTCGACGAGCTCCTCCGGGTTCAACTCGCCTTGGTCCTGCGCAAGCGAGCCCTGGAGAGGACGGCGCGGGGAATCGCCCAAGACGTGACGGGTGAGCTGGTCACCCGGTTCCGGTCCCGGCTCGCCTTCGGTTTGACCGCCGCCCAGGAACGGGTCATCGCCGAGATCACCTCTGATCTTGCGGGGGCTCATCCGATGCACCGCCTCCTTCAGGGGGACGTGGGGGCGGGAAAGACGGTGGTGGCGGTGGCCGCGTTGCTCACTGCGGTCCAGGGAGGCCATCAGGGGGCGCTGATGGCACCGACGGAAGTGCTGGCCGAACAGCACCACGCCGGGATAGCCAACCTGCTCGACGGCCTTCGTGTACCCGGCGACGCCGACGAAGGGTCGCTGTTCGAGGGGATGGCGGCCGAACGGCCGTTGCGGGTGGAACTACTCACCAACCGCACTCCGGCCGCGGCCCGACGAAAGCTGGCGGAGGCCCTCACCGAGGGTTCGGTCGACATCCTGATCGGGACCCATGCCCTCATCGAAGCCGGGGTGTCGTTCCGGTCGCTCGGTGTCGTGGTGATCGACGAGCAGCATCGCTTCGGCGTGGAGCAACGGGCCGCGTTGCGGGCCAAGGGGGCAGACGGCACCTCGCCCGACGTGTTGGTGATGACGGCAACCCCGATCCCCCGCACCGCGGCGATGACCGTCTACGGCGATCTGGACGTGTCGGTTCTCGATGAGCTTCCCCCCGGGCGTACCCCCATCCGCACCGAATGGGTCCGCGCCGAAGGGGGTGACGACCCCCAGGTCGAGGCACCGGTCTGGAACCACGTTCGCGATGAGGTAGCGGCCGGACGTCAGGCCTATGTGGTGTGTCCGTTGGTCGAGGAATCCGAGAAGCTGGAGGTCCG
>JAGQSO010000236.1 GCA_020439505.1 Acidimicrobiales bacterium | reverse complement strand
TGCACACCACCTGTGGTGCCTATCTGTGAGCGCGAACTTCTCCGGTGGGCGGCTACTCCCTCGGGTGGCCGGGTCTGCCGGTGGGGGTCAGGGCGCGGTGGGCGCGGTGGTTCTCAACGTCTGGATCGACCAGATGGCGCTGCCGATGACGAGCGCGAGGACGGCGGGCACGCCGAAGAGCAGCATGAAGCCGCCGCCGATGTTCGCTCCGACCACTGCGGCCGTCATCACCCGACCGGCAAGTCCGATGATCGCCCCGACCAGGGCCATCCCCACGATGGGTGGCCACCAGCGCCGATCGATCCGCTCGCGCCTGGCCTCGACCGCGAGCACCGCCCCGGCGACGAGGACGATGACCACCGCGGCCCTGCCACCGGCCCGCTCGACGGTGGCGTCGATCGCCGGCGGGTGGAACAGGTGGTCGTAGTCGTCGGGCCGAAGCGTCGGATCGCTGCCGATCTCGTCGCCGGGGTTCGGGCCCACCAACCACCACGTCGCCACCGGTGCCGCCAGGACCAGCAGCACCGATGCCACCCGGGCCGACCAACTGGTGGGCCGACGAGTTCCACGCTGCGCCGGTTGCGGGGCCGGCGGGGCTGGGGCCATGGCGGACACCCTGGCATCTGGCGGGGGGCCGCGGTGTGAAGCCCCCTCGCCACGCCCGGTGCAGCTCTACGCCGAGCTGTCTGCGTGCGTGGTAGCGCTGACGCTTCGAGGGCTAACCACATGCTCGTCGGCCCGCTGATCCCGCACCCGTCCCGACACGATGACCACACCGCCGCCGAGGAGTCCGCCCAGCACGAACGCCACGGACGCCAGGCGTCGTTGCGGTCGAGTCTCGTCGCAGAGCGGCCCGGGGGTCTCGGGGCTCCCGGTGGCCTCGTTGAAGCCCATCATGTCGCCGCCCTCGGTCACGTAGTAGCTCGAGGTCGGACTGCACTCGATGAGCATCTCGGCCTGCTCGGGCAACCGGGCCGTCGAGTCGTACAGCACGGTCGGAGGCTCAACGGCGACCGTGCGGGTCACCGTGAACGTCGCCGTCGAGAACCACGCCGCGCCCAGCACACCGAGCGCCACCGCGAGAAGCGCCAGCAGCACCCGCCGAGCCATGACGACAAGCTACGCCGGTACTGGTCCGTCGTGGAGGTGGGCCCAGCAGAACGACCAGGCTGCGGCGGACCGGCGCCGGGCGATCCATCTAGCGTGCGGTCGATGTACAGCGGTGATGCCCGCAGCAGCGTGCGCCTTCCGATCCTGCTCACTGCCGCCGTGGTCACCGTGGTGCTCTCGGGCTGCTCGACCGACGACACCGCGGACCCGTTGAGGGGCTGCGACCGCGACAGACTCAGGATCTCGGAGCCCGTAGTCCTTTCCGGCGACCGCCGGACCCCGATGGGGATGCTGTTCATCTCGCACCGGTCGTGTGGCTTCAACGCCGACGGGACTGGGTACCTCGGTGGGTTCTCACCGGTCGTGCCCGTGGCCGACACGCTCGAGATCCAAGTCCCAGCCGGCTTCACCACCAGCTACTCCATCGAGCCCTTCGACCAGCACATGGCGGAACTCACCGAGGTGGCGACCGACGACCATCACACGTTCGCAATCGACGTTCCAGATTTCGGCTGCTACGACCTGGTCGTCGATCTGGTGGACGGCGACCACCAGGGTCGCTGGGAGAGCCGGCTCGATGTCGCCGGTGGAGGGTGTCCGGCCGAGAGCCCCTGAGCACCCCCATTGCGGGGCCTCTCGGCCTGGTCACGCCGCGCTTCGGGGTGGGTGACGTGGTCAGGTTCGGTGCGTGCGCACCCGGCAACGGTGAGGCGCCACAGGCTCGGGCTCCGACGCCGGCGGCTCCGGCCACGATGGACCGGAGACCTGGGTGTGACGGGCCTGGATGAGGCGGCCAGCGTCTTCGTGGGCATGAGCCGGGCTGGGATAGGGCCCCTGCACGGATAGCAACCAGGACCCGTCGTAGCCGGCGATGACGCCCCACCAGCGGCTCGACACGATCTTGCGCCGCTTCAGCCACTGGTCGACCCCGAACTCCATGACGTCGCCCACGGCGATGCGAGGCGGCCATCGCCATCCCCTCCCACCGGTCACGTCGGGCGGCCAGGCGAGGGCGCTCCAGCCAGCCGACGACCGATGGTCGGGCCACATCGTCGCCACCCAGCACCGGGCGCCAGCCGGCACGGGAAGCGGAAAGTCGAGCAGCACGCCATCGACAAGGCGCAGACCGTGCGCGCCGAACTGGCTGACCCCGCACCCGCCAGAAGGCGGAGGGGGCGGGGGCGGAGGCGCCAAGGACGACGTGGGGTTCGTGGTGCGCATGAGTGGTCCTCCTTGCGCGTGTCCTGCCCCGATCGTACGGCGCGGGCACTCCACGGTTGCGGGACTGCCCTCGATGGGGCCGACGGGCTGGCACCGGTGGTGGAGAATCGCACGGTGGACGGGTTGGGCGAGGAACGGTCGGTGCGGGTCGTCCCCTACGACCCGAGCTGGCCGGCCTCGTTCGAGACCGCCCGACGCGACCTCGCCGCGGTGGTGCCCGAGGCGCTCACCATC
>JAGQSO010000235.1 GCA_020439505.1 Acidimicrobiales bacterium | reverse complement strand
GGTCAGGGAGTCGACCAGCTCGGCGGCGGCAACGACCGGATCGGGGGCGTGGGTTACGGCTCGGCCGATCACGAGGAGGTCGGCTCCGGCGTCGAAGGCTTCCTGGGGGGTGGCGGCGCGGGCCTGGTCGTGGGTGGGGGTACCTACCGGGCGGATGCCTGGCGTCACGATGGTCAGATCCGGGCCCATCGCTCGGGCTTCGCGGACGTCGGACACCGCGCACACGATGCCGCCGCATCCGGCGGCCAGCGCGGCGTTGACCCGCTTGGGCAGGATGTGGGCCGGAATGTCATCGGAGTCGCTGGTCAACACCGTGACCGCGAGTGCACACGGCACGGCGAGCCCGGCCCGCTCGGCGCCGTCGGCGAGACCCTCCACGCCGGCCCGCAGCATGCGCTCACCGCCGAAGGCGTGCATGGTCAGATACGACGCCCCCAGCGAACCCAGGACCCGGGCCGCCTTGCCGACCGTGGTCGGGATGTCGTGGAGCTTGAGGTCCACGAACACGTCGTAGCCGAGTTCGGCCATCGTCTCGACCGCGTCGGGGCCGGCCGCGCTGTAGAGCTCCAGGCCGACCTTCACCACCCCGAACCAGGGACGCAGGGTCTGGGCCATCCGCCGGGCCTCGACCAGGTCGTCGACGTCGAGCACCAGGACCAGCCGGCGGCGCAGATCGTGTTCGGCGACGTCGTCGGCTACCGAACGCTCGTCAGCTTCTAGACCCATGGACCGCTCCGATCAGATCGTCGAGTTCTTCCACGCCGTGGCGCCGGCACCAGTCAACCATCTCTGCGGCCACCCGGCCCGGGGCTCGGGGATCGGCAAAGGTCGCGGTGCCGACTTGCACCGCCGACGCACCGGCCACCATCAGCTCGGCCGCCGTCCGGGCGTCGGTCACCCCGCCTACGCCAACGATCGAGACTGCCGGGCGGGCGGCGGCCACGTCGTGGACGATCCTGACCGCTACGGGGTGGATTGCCGGTCCCGAAAGCCCTCCCCCACCGTTGCCCAACTCGTAGGTACGGGTGACGGGGTCGATCGCCATGCCCATCACCGTGTTGACGAGGGTGACGGCCTCGGCACCGCCGCGCACCGCGGCGTCGACAATGGGGATGATGTCACCGGCGTTGGGGCTGAGCTTGGCCCAACGCGGTCGGCCGCAGCCGACGGTGGCAGCCATGGCGGCCTCGGTGGCGTCGGCCGAATGGGCGAACATGCCGGCGCGGTCCTCCACGTTGGGGCAGCTCAGGTTGACCTCGACGGCCACCACCGCGGCCGGGGCGTCGGCCAACAGGTCGGCTGCCCTCCGGTAATCCTCGACCGAACGACCCCAGATGCTGGCCACCACGGTGGCCCCGGCGTCGATCAGGGGCGGCAGGTCCTGGGCCAGCCAGGCAGCCACCCCAGGCCCTTGCAGGCCGACGGCGTTGAGCATCCCGGCGACGGCCTGGTGCACACGCGGCGACGGATTGCCGGGCCACGGGTCGGCGTGGACCGACTTGGTGACCACCGCACCGACCCCGGCCAGATCGAAGTAGGGCGCCAGTTCGGCGCCGTGACCGGAGGTTCCCGACGCGGTGAGGACCGGGTTGCGGAGTTCCACCGAACCAACCCGGGTGGGGAGAACCCCGATGTCACCCACCCGACCCAGGCCGCTCAGACGGCCGGGGCGATACCTCCACCACCGTTTTGCACCGGCAGTGCCGATGTCGGCGTAGCGGTCGGTGGACTCGCTCACCGGCGGTGGAAGTCCTGGAGCGGTTTCACCTGGAGCTCATGACTCGACCAGTCGGTCATGCCGTCGGCGGCGGCCAACGCCGCCGACGCGGTGGTCAGCAGCGGGATCCCGGCCACACCGGCCGCGGCCCGTATGTAGCCGCCATCGGCACGGGGGCCACGGCCCCGGGGGCTGTTGACCACCATCTGGATCTCACCGGCCTCGATCAGGTCGACCGCGGTCGGCCCGTCCGCCGCGGTGTCGCCCAGCTTGGCCAGACGTTGCTTTACCGTCAGGCCGGCGGCCTCGAGAGCCTCGGCGGTGCCGTCGGTGGCCACGATCTCGAAGCCGAGATCTACGTATCGCTGGGCGGCTCGGATCCCGTTGGGCTTGTCCCGATCCGCGAGCGAGAAGAACACGGTGCCCGACTCGGGCAGGCGGTCACCGGCCGCGATCTGGCTCTTGGCGAAGGCCAGCCCGAAGGAACGGTCGATGCCCATCACCTCGCCGGTGGAACGCATCTCAGGTCCGAGGACCCGGTCGGCGTCGGGGAAGCGATTGAACGGGAGCACCGCCTCCTTCACCGCCACGTGACCGGTGGTGATCGGTTCGCAAAGCAGGCCCTCGGCCCGAAGTTGGGCCAGGGTGGCACCAATCATGACCCGGCTCGCCACCTTCACCAGCGGTACGCCGGTGGCCTTGGCGACGAAGGGCACCGTGCGGCTGGCCCGAGGGTTGGCTTCGATCACGAAGACCTCGCCATCGCGCACCGCGTACTGGACGTTGATCAGGCCCTTCACGTCGAGAGCCTCGGCGATGGCTCGGGTGTGGGCCTCGATGGTGGCAACCGTCTCGCTCGACAGCGAGTACGGAGGGATGGCACAGGCCGAGTCACCGGAGTGAACCCCGGCCTCCTCAACGTGTTCCATGACCCCACCGATGATCACTTCGCCGGTGTGGTCGCGGATGGCATCCACGTCGACCTCGGTGGCGTCCTCCAGGAACCGGTCGACCAGAACCGGGCGTTCGGCCGACAGGCCACCCTCTCGGCCCAGTGAACCGAACCCGGCCAGTTGGGCCATGGCCGCGTCGAGTTGGGCATCGTCATAGACGATCTCCATGGCCCGACCGCCCAGCACGTAGGACGGGCGTACCAGCACCGGGTATCCGACCTCAGCGGCGATCGAGCGGGCGACCTCGGCGGTGACGGCGGTGCCCCCGGGAGGCTGGGGGATGTCGAGGCGGGCGCAAAGGGCGTTCCATCCTTCTCGGTCCTCGGCCAGGTCGATCGAGGCGGCCGAGGTTCCCAGCACCAATCCGTCGGGCAGGCGGCCCGACAACTTGAGCGGGGTCTGACCGCCGAGCGACACGATCACACCCTTGAGCCCGCCCGGCCCCGCCGCCTGCTCACCCTCGATGACGTTCATCACGTCCTCGTAGGTGAGCGGCTCGAAGTAGAGGCGGTCCGAGGTGTCGTAGTCGGTGGACACGGTCTCGGGGTTGCAGTTGAGCATGATCGTCTCATAGCCAGCGTCTCGCAGGGCGAAGCTGGCATGGACGCAGCAGTAGTCGAACTCGATGCCCTGGCCGATTCGGTTGGGGCCCGAACCGAGGATCAGCACCTTCTCGCGGTCGCCGGGGCGGACCTCGTCATCGTCCTCGTAGGTGGAGTAGTGGTACGGGGTCTCGGCTTCGAACTCGGCCCCGCAGGTGTCAACGGTCTTGAAGGTGGCGACCACCCCAGCCGCGATGCGTGCCTCTCTGACCTCGGCCTCGGTCGCGCCCCACAGGTGGGCGAGCTGGGCGTCGCCGAACCCGAGCCGCTTGGCCCGCCGCCAGGCCCGCCGGTCCATGCCGGCCAGGCCGGTATCGACCAGCACCGTCCGCTCATCGGTTATGAGCGCCATCTGGTCGAGGAACCACGGGTCGACCTTGGTCCGGTCGTGGATGACGTCGAGGCCGATCCCCCGCCGGATGGCCGCTTCGAGTTGGAACATGCGGTCCGGGGTGGCCAGGGCCGCTGCGGTGATCAGCTCCTCGTCGGACAGATCGTCGTAGACGGCCTCGGTGGGATCGGCGTTGAGGCCGAGCCGTCCCTGTTCCAGCGATCGCAGAGCCTTCTGGAGCGACTCGGGGAACGTCCGCCCGATGGCCATCGCCTCGCCGACCGATTGCATCTGGGTGCCGAGCACCGGGGCCTGGCCGGGGAACTTCTCGAACGCCCAGCGCGGCACCTTGGTGACCACGTAGTCGATGGTCGGTTCGAAGCTGGCCGGGGTCTTGCGGGTGATGTCGTTGGGGATCTCGTCGAGGGTGTAGCCCACCGCCAGACGGGCCGCGATCTTGGCGATCGGGAACCCGGTGGCCTTGGAGGCCAAGGCGCTGGACCGGCTGACCCGGGGATTCATCTCGATGACGACCATGTCGCCGTTGAGCGGATTGAGGGCGAACTGGACATTGGACCCGCCCGTCTCCACCCCTACCCGGCGAATGCAGGCGAAGGCGGCGTCACGCATCCGCTGGTACTCGACGTCGGAAAGGGTCTGGGCAGGAGCCACCGTGATCGAGTCGCCGGTGTGAACACCCATGGGGTCGACGTTCTCGATGGAGCAGATGATCACGCAGTTGTCGGCGCGGTCACGCATGACCTCGAGCTCGTACTCCTTCCACCCCGCGATGCTCTTCTCGATGAGGATCTCGGTGATCGGGCTGGCGTCGAGGCCGTGGGAGGCCACCCGCTCGAACTCCTCGGTGGTCGAGGCGATGCCGGTGCCTTTGCCGCCCAGGATGTAGGCGGGTCGGATGACGACGGGCAGGCCGATCTCGGCCACCACCCGGCGGGCGGACTCCATGGCCGCCGACACCTGCTGGCCCTTGGGGGCCCGCTTCATTTCAGCGGGCGGAGCGGCGACGCCCGAGGCCGGGACCTCGAGGCCGATGCCGATCATCGCCTCCTTGAACCGTTCACGATCTTCGGCGGTGGCGATGGCTTCGGCATCGGCACCGATCAGCTCCACGCCGAAGCGCTCCAGTACCCCGGCCTCCACCAGTTCCATGGCCAGGTTCAGGGCGGTCTGGCCTCCCAGGGTGGGAAGCAGGGCGTCGGGGCGTTCCTTCTCGATGATGCGGGTGAGGATCTCGACGTCTAGCGGCTCCACGTAGGTGGCATCCGCGAAGTCGGGGTCGGTCATGATCGTGGCCGGGTTGGAGTTGGCCAGGATCACCCGGAAGCCCTCCTCGCGCAGCACCCGGCAGGCCTGGGTACCCGAGTAGTCGAACTCGCAGGCCTGGCCGATCACGATCGGGCCCGACCCGATCAGCAGGATCGAGGAGATGTCGTCGCGGCGGGGCATCAGGCCTCCCCTCCCCCGGTCGGTACGGATCGGAGCAGGTGGCCGGCCAGCAGGCCGTCTGGTTCGCGGTGGGTGCGACGCAGCGGTGGTGTGGGCACCGAAATGGTGGTGGGACCGGGTCGTCCCATGTGGTGGTTCATGAGGGCGGCGAAGTCGGCGAACAGGTAGGCGGAGTCGTGGGGGCCAGGGCCGGCCTCGGGATGGTGCTGCACCGAGAAGGCGGGCACGTCGGTGGCCTGGATGCCTTCGATCACCCCGTCGTTGAGGTTGACGTGGGTGACCTCGGCGGCGGGGATCGATCCTTCGACCACGGCGAAGTTGTGGTTCTGGCTGGTGATCTCCACCACACCGTCTCGCATGCGACGCACCGGGTGGTTGCCGCCGTGGTGACCGAAGGGCAGCTTCTCGATCGATCCGCCCAGCGCGGTGGCCAGGAGCTGGTGGCCAAGGCAGATTCCGAAAACCGGAACCTCGCCGAGGATCTGGCCGATGGCCTCGGCGGCGTAGGGAACGGTGGCGGGATCGCCGGGACCGTTGGAGAGGAACACGCCGTGAGGCTCGCGGGCCAGCACCTCGCTGGCCGGAGTGGAGGCGGGAACCACCTCGACGCGGGCGAAACCGGCCAGGTGACGCAGGATCGTGGTCTTGATGCCGAAGTCGTAGGCCACCACCCGATAGGTGGCGCCCTCGGCACCGACCACGTAGGGCTCGGCCGTGGTGACCTGGGAGACGAGGTCGATGCCGTGGGTGCCGGGCTCGG
>JAGQSO010000234.1 GCA_020439505.1 Acidimicrobiales bacterium | reverse complement strand
CACGGGTAGGCTTGTGATCCACCATGACCCGGATAGCTGACCTCCTCGCCGCCGGCCCAACGTGGTCGTTCGAGTTCTTCCCGCCCAAGACCTCCGAGGGCATGGTCTCCCTCATCGACACGGTGGAGGAGCTCTCCGCGCTGAAACCCGACTTCGTGTCGGTCACCTACGGCGCCGGGGGGACGACCAGGTCCACGACCCGGGACCTGGTGGTGAAGATCAACCAGGAGCGCGCCTACCCGGCCATGCCCCACCTCACCTGCGTCGGCCATAGTCGGGCGGAGCTCGTGTCGTTGCTGGAGGACTACCGGGCCTCGGGGATCCACAACGTCCTGGCCCTG
Source organism: Acidimicrobiales bacterium (assembly GCA_020439505.1). GTDB lineage: Bacteria > Actinomycetota > Acidimicrobiia > Acidimicrobiales > Iamiaceae > Aquihabitans. The sequence continues at coordinate 7,100 of JAGQSO010000234.1, read as the reverse complement.
GCCGGTGACCCGCCGACCGACGGCTCGCCGGCGGTCGGGGACTTCACCTACGCATCGGAGCTGGTCGAACTGGTGCACGAGGTCGACCACTTCACGGTGGCGGTTGCTGCCTTCCCTGAGCTGCACCCGCGGTCGGTCGACAGGGCGGAGGACCGCCGCCACCTGGTGGCCAAGCTGGCGACGGCCGATTTCGGGATGACCCAGTTCTTCTGGGACGTCGACCACTACAGGGTCATGGTCGAGGAACTTGCCGAGGCGGGGTCGACGACACCGGTGCTCCCCGGGGTGATGCCGTTCGTGAACGTCGCCGGAACCCGACGGATGTCGGCCATGAACAACACCGCCATCCCGACCTGGCTGGAGGAACGCCTCGATGCCGTGGACGGTGATCCCGAGGCCACCCGCAAGCTCGGGGTGGAGGTCGCCACCGATCTGGTGGCCTCGCTGTTGGAGTTGGGCGTCCCGGGCATCCACCTCTACGCCATGAACCGGGCCCAGTCGATCACCGAGATCTACGACAACCTCGGGATCAAGCCGCGCTGAACCTGAGCCCTCCGGTTAACGGAGGCGCACAATGCGCAAGAGTCGGTGTGAGCGGGCGCACAGGCTCGTCTGGCCGGTGGGGCGACGGCGTTAGCCGGCGTGTCATCGGGGTGTAGCCACTGCGTGACAGCACGGGTGTTGGGTGGCGACATGGAGATTTCGCCCCCGCCCCTCCGCAACCGTCTGCTCACCGGTCGGCCGCACCTGGTCGTGGTCGGCAACGGCATGGTCGGCCAGAAGCTGCTCCAGTCGCTGGTCGAGCAAAACGCTCTGGCCCACCTGTCGGTCACGGTATTGGGGGAGGAGATCCGCCCCGCCTACGACCGGGTGGGCCTGACCTCCTGGTTCAAGACTCGCTGCGCCGAGGACCTGGCCCTCACCTCCCAGGAATGGTTCGACGACCACGGGATCACCCTTCACCTGGGGGACCCGGTGGTGACGATCGACCGGGATGACCAGGTCCTGACCACGGCGTCGGGGGTGACCATCGGCTACGACCACCTGGTCCTGGCCACCGGGTCCGCTCCGTTCGTGCCGCCGATCCCCGGTGCCACCGGCCCGGACCGCTTCGTCTACCGGACCATCGAGGACCTCGAGGAGATCACCGCGGCGGCCGAACGCCCCGAGGTGACCAGGGGTGTGGTCGTCGGCGGTGGCCTGCTCGGCTTGGAGGCCGCCAACGCCCTGTTGGGCCTCGGCCTCGAAACCCACGTACTGGAGATGGCGCCGGGCCTGATGCCGGTCCAACTCGACCCCCGGGGTAGTGAGGTCCTGACCGGTCACATCGAGTCGCTCGGTGTGGTCGTCCACACCGGGGTTGCCACCAAGGCGGTCGAGGGCGAGGACGGCGTCACCGCGGTGACCTTCGCCGAGGGCGACCCCCTCGAGACCGACCTGGTGGTCTTCTCGGCCGGCATCCGTCCCCGCGACCAGTTGGCCCGGGACTGCGGGCTGGAGGTAGGTGAGCGGGGCGGCATCGTCGTCGATGACTTCATGACGACGTCGGACCCAGCGGTCTCGGCCATCGGCGAGTGCGCCCTGGTCGGAGGCCGGATCTACGGTCTGGTCGCTCCCGGTTACACGATGGCCCGTCTCCTCGCCGCCCGGTTGACCGCGGCGGCGCTCGGTCGGGACCTGCCCACCGACCGGTTCGAGCCGGCCGACCTGTCGACCAAGCTGAAGCTGCTGGGAGTCGACGTCGGCAGCCTCGGCGATCCTCATGCCGACCGCACCGACCCCACGGCGCGGGCTCTGGTGTGGGACGACCCCGTCACCGGCACCTACGAGAAGCTGGTGGTGTCCGCCGACGGCACCCGGGCCCTGGGTGCGGTATTGGTGGGTGACACATCCGCCTACCCGTCGCTGCTCCAGGTGATCACCGGTACGACGAGCGTCCCCGAGGAGCCGGCCCGGCTCCTGGCTCGCGGGCCCCAGGATCAGAGCGAGGCGCCCGGCGGTGGTCTCGCCGCCCTGCCCGCCGAGGCCTGCATCTGCACCTGTGAGAACGTCACCAAGGGCCAGATCGAGGAAGCGGTCTCCAACGGCTGTACCGACGTAGCCGAGGTGGTGTGCGCCACCAAGGCCGGCAGCGGCTGCGGAGGGTGCCTCCCCCAGGTGACCACCTTGGTCAACCTGGCGTTGAAGGCCAAGGGGGTCGAGGTGTCGACCGACCTGTGCCCTCATTTCGCCTACACCCGCGTCGACCTGTTCGAGCTGGTTCGCATCCACGGCTACCGGACCTTCGCCGAGGTGATCGAGGCCCACGGTTCCGGGGAAGGCTGTGAGATCTGCAAGCCGGTGATCGGGTCGATCCTGGCCACCGTCGTCAACGAGCACGTGCTCGACGATGACCGGGCCGCCATCCAAGACACCAACGACCGGTTCCTGGCCAACATGCAAAAGGACGGCACCTATTCGGTGGTGCCCCGCATCCCCGGCGGCGAGATCACCCCCGAGGGCCTGATCGTGATCGGTGAGGTGGCTCGGGACTTCGACCTCTACACCAAGATCACCGGCGGTCAGCGCATCGACCTGTTCGGTGTCCGCCTCGACCAGTTGCCGGCGATCTGGGCCCGCCTGGTGGATGCCGGGTTCGAGTCCGGGCACGCCTACGGCAAGTCGCTGCGGACGGTGAAGTCCTGCGTCGGTGAGACGTGGTGTCGTTACGGGGTCCAGGACTCGACCTCCATGGCCATCTTCCTGGAGAACCGCTACAAGGGTCTGCGCTCGCCCCACAAGATCAAGATGGCGGTGTCGGGTTGTGCCCGGGAGTGTGCCGAGGCGCAGAGCAAGGACGTCGGCGTGATCGCCACCGAACGGGGCTGGAACCTGTACGTGGGCGGCAACGGCGGCAAGCAACCCCGTCACGCCGATCTCCTGGCCGAGAACCTCGACGACCTTCAGTTGGTCACCGCCATCGACCGATTCCTCATGTACTACGTGCGCACCGCCGACCGGCTCCAGCGCACCAGCACCTGGGTGGAGGGCCTCGAAGGCGGTCTGAGCCGGCTCCGCGCCGTGATCTTCGAGGACGTGCTCGGTGTGGCCGACGAGCTCGACGCCGCAATGGCCCATCACCTCGACACCTACGAGTGCGAGTGGGCAGCCACGCTGGCCCGCCCCGAGCGGCTGGCCCGGTTCTCGACCTTCGTCAACGCACCGGGCACCCCCGACCCAACCGTGGTGTTCATCCGGGAGAGAGGCCAGGTCCGTCCGGCCCGACCCGACGAGAAGGGCCGCACCGAGCGGGTCCTCGAGGCGGTGACGGCATGACCGCCGAGTGGGTGCCGGTGGCGCCCTTGGCCGACCTGATCGTGGGCCACGGCGTCGGGGCCCTGGTCAACGACGAGTGCGTTGCCGTGTTCCGTTTGTCTGACACCGAGGTGGTGGCGGTCGGCGCCATCGACCCTCGCAGCGGAGCCAACGTGATGGCCCATGGCATCACCGGTTCGTTGCCCATCTCGTCGGAAGAAGACGCCGATCACGACGGAACGGTCATCCGCTACGTCGCCTCCCCGTTGGACAAGCACCGCTACCGCCTCGACACCGGTCAACCCTTGACCGAAGGCGATCCGGCTCTGACGGTGTGGGAGGTGCGGATCGTCGACGGCGTGGTCGAGGTTGCCGACGCCCTGGTCACCCCGGCCATGTGACCGCTGTCGCCGGTGATGAGCCAGCGATCATGCCCGAGTCATCGGCCCGAAACCGCTCGGAAACACGAGTGCGTGAGGCTCTGGTCGTGAAGTTGGAACCTCTCGCCGGATTCACCGTGGCCGTCACCGCCGACCGCCGCGCCGACGAGCAGGCCGCGCTACTTACTCGTCTCGGGGCCACCGTGGTGCACGGGCCGGTGATCCGCACCGAGTCGGTGACCGACCGGATCGCCCTGTTGGACGCCGCCAGGTCGTTGGTGGAGCAGAGGCCCGATGTGGTGATCCTGACCACCGCGGTGGGGGTCCGGGCCTGGCTCACCGAGGCCGACAGCGTCGAGATGGGCGATGAGCTGTTGGATGTGTTGAGCGGACCGGTGGTCCTGGCGCGGGGCCGATCGGTGTCGGGCGTGGCCATGGCCGCCGGTCTCGACGTGACCTGGACGGCCCCGACAGGTCGGTTCGCCGAGTTGCTCGCCCACCTCGAGTCCGAGAAGTTCAACGGGCTGAAACCTGGAACCCGCATCGCCGTACAACTCGACGGGTCAGGTGACCTGACGATGGCCGAGATGGTGACCGCGGTGGCTCCAGGCCTCGACGTGGTACCAGTACCAGTCTACCGGTGGGAGCTCCCCGAGGACACCCAACCGGCCCACCGGGTAATCGCCTCGGTGATCGACGGCACCGTCGATGCCGTCACCTTCACTTCTCCGCCCGCGGTCCGCAACTTCGTGAATCTGGCCGAGCAGATGGACGCCCTCGATGCGGTGAAGGCCGCGCTCAACGACGCAACGGTGTTGGCGGTGGCGGTCGGTCCGGCTACCGCCGACTGTCTGACCTCGCTAGGGGTGACATCGCCATACAGCCCCCGGTCGACCCGGTTGGGGGCCATGGTCGCCACCGTCGCCCACGCGTTGGCTCCCCAGGCCGTCGAGCTCAAGCTCACCGGGTCCGAAGTTCGGGTCCAGGGCCGGCTCCTGGTGGTGGCCGGGGAGAAGCCGGTGTGGCTGACCGACCGAGAGCGCGCCGTCATGGCGGCGCTGAGCCGCCGCCCCGGAGCCGTGGTCTCCAAGGGCGAGCTTCGTCGTCAGGTGTGGGCCAACGGCGCCGACGACCATGCAGTGGAGGTGACGGTAGGCCGCCTCCGCCGCCGCCTGGGCCCAGCCTCAGACGGCATAGAGACGGTCATGCGCCGCGGCTATCGCCTCGCCGTCAGCTGATCAGACCTCACTCCCGTTGTCGAGAGGCAGCGATCATCATCCGCACACCGAGTCGCTCCTGGTGTGAGGGCAGCGTGTCTGCGATGTAACGCCGGCCAAACGGGTGGGTAACCCGAGGTCGGCAGTCTTGGAGCATGACGTTCCAACCACCATGTCTCCCCTCGGGGTGGACCGCACCCGAGGAGCTGGCGTGAGCACCGCGACCTTGGTTGCAGCGGTTCCGGTGCAGTTGGGTCGGACGCGTGTCGACGCCGGGCTCACCCCGATCGACGTGTTGTTGGGGCGCCAGCAGGAGCTGACCCCGGTGGAGCGCTTCGCCCGCGAGCATGAGGCCGACCTGATCCCGGCGGGGGAGAGGTGGTGGGCCGATCGCCTTCCCACGGCTGCGCCCGGAGCTGGTCAGCAATACGCCTTCGAAGTCGACCTCGACTCCTGCACGGGCTGCAAGGCCTGCGTCTCGGCGTGCAACAACCTGAACGGTCTAGACGAGGGCGAGCAGTGGCGGGCGGTAACCACCGTCCACGGCAGTACGGCCACGTGCAGCGCCCCGGCGGGACCGTCGGTCCTCACCGTCACCGCCGCCTGCCACCACTGCGTGGAACCGGCGTGCCTGGCCGGCTGCCCGGTCGACGCCTACGAGAAGGACCCGATCACCGGGATCGTGGCCCACCTCGACGACCAGTGCATCGGCTGTTCGTACTGCACCCTCACCTGCCCCTATGAGGTTCCCCGCTTCAACGCCGATCTCGGCATCGTCCGCAAGTGCGACATGTGCCGTGGTCGTCTGGCCGAGGGGGAGGCGCCGGCGTGCGTGCAGGGCTGCCCCAACGGGGCCATCACCATCACCGTCGTGGCCGTGGAGGAGCTGCGGGCCGAACTGGTGGCCGAGCCCGCCACCCGACTGGTGCCGGGCGCCCCCGACTCCACCCTCACGGTGCCCACCACCCGGTACCGGTCACGCCGGGTGGCGGTCGGTGCGGTGGACTCGGGCGACTTCGCCGACCACCGGGTGCTCAACCCGTCCCACGAGCACACCCCGTTGTCGGTGATGCTCACCCTCACTCAGGTTTCGGTGGGGGCGTCGACGGTGGGCGCAGGTCTGGGAGTGGTAGCCCCCGACGCCGTGCCCGACGCAGTGGCAATAACTGCCTTGGGCGTGGCCCTGGTGGCCCTGGCCGCGTCGGTCGGTCACCTGGGTCGGCCGTTGCAGGCGTGGCGGGCGGTGATCGGGATCGGACATTCCTGGTTGAGCCGTGAGATCGTGGCCTTCGGCGCCTTCGCCGGTCTAGGTGTGGCCCACGCCGCGTCCTCGGTGGTCGGCCTGGTCGGTTGGATCACCACGGCCCTCGAGGTGGCCGCCGCCGCGGCCGGGGTGGCGGGTCTGGCCTGTTCGGTGATGCTCTACGCCGTGACCGGGCGTACCTGGTGGAGGGTGCGCACCAGCACCAACCGGTTCGGGTTGACGGCTGTGGCCGGTGGTTCGCTGCTGGTCTCGGCGGTGGCGTTGGGGTGGCCGTCGCATCCCTCGTCGTTGAACGCGGCCCGGATCCTCCTTTCGACGTCGGTGGTGGTCACCGTTGCGAGCCTGATCGGCCAGGCCCTGGTGTTGCGGCCCGGGACGGCGACCCGTCCCCGATCGTCGGACCTGGGTGCCACGCGACGCCTGCTTGGCGGACCGCTCAAGTCTTTGGTCCAACTCCGCGTCGTGGCCACCGTTGTCGGTGGTGTGGCGATCCCGTTGGTCGCTCGGACCGAGTTGACCGGGGTGACAGTAGGTGAGCCTTCGCTGTCGCGGCCCGGTCTTGCGTTGGCTTGTCTGTTCTCGTTGGTGGTGTTCATGCTGGGTGAGTTCACCGATCGGCGCCTGTTCTTCTCGGCGTCGGTCGCCCCCCGCCACTTCGCCGCTCCCTCGGTGGAGTTGGAAGGAGCCCGGGCATGAAGGATCTGATCTCCCTGGTTCGTCCTCAACGGGAAGGGCCGCTCACCGACCGCCTGGCCCGTCAACGGCCCGGGTTCGGCCTGCCCCAGGTCCCCGAGGACCGTCAGCCCACCGCCACCACGCGGCTGATCTGTGGGTTTTGCGCCACCGGTTGCGGGCTCGACGTCCACCTGCGTCACGGGGAAGCGGTGGGCCTCACCCCCAGCAACGAGCATCCGGTCAACTTGGGAATGGCCTGCCCGAAGGGCT
>JAGQSO010000233.1 GCA_020439505.1 Acidimicrobiales bacterium | reverse complement strand
GGGTTCATGAAGCAGACGTCGACGCCGGCTTGGACCAGGGTGCGGATGAGAGCCTGGGCTCCGTTCATTTCGGTACCTCGGTGGGGTGGTCGGGTGGTTGTTCGGGGGGTGGGGGGTGGTCGATGGTCGCCGACGCCGGTGGATCGGGCGACGGCGGGTCGGTTCGGTGTTGGTCAGTCGAAGATGGCGCCGGGGTTGAGGATCCCGGCGGGATCGAAGGCGGTCTTGATGCGCCGCATCAGATCCAACTTGGTGGGGTCCTCGATGGCGGCGAGGTGGGCCTTCTTGGCTCGGCCGATGCCGTGCTCGCCCGACACCGCGCCGCCCAGGGCGACACCGGTCGACAAGATCCCGTGCATGGTGGCGTGGCACTTCTCGGGGTCGGGTTGGAACACCGAGAGGTGGACGTTGCCGTCGCCGGCGTGCCCGCAGCCCACCACCAGCGAACCCTGTTCGGCGGCGATGGCCTGGCAGCGGTCCAAGAAGGCGGGGATCTCGGCGCGGGGTACGACCACGTCGACGATCTCGTTGGCGTTCATGGCTTTGGCGGTCCAGAACGCCTTCTCCCTGGCGTCGATCAGCGATGCCCCGGCGGCGGGGGGCAGCACGTAGACGTCGAGTCCGCCCAGTTCGGAGCACAGTTCGGCCAGCGTGGCGGTGTCCTCCTCGACCCGGGCGTCGACGTGGTTTTCGAGCACCACCACCAGGTAGGCCATGGCGGCCTCCTTGATGGCCTCGGGAACCCCCAGGTCGAGCCCGGCGGCGGCGGTGATCGCCCCCATGGTGATGAAGTCGATGTATTCGAGGATGGTCGGGTTGAGGCCCGAGCCGACGATGCGCGGGATCGAGGTGGCGACGTGGGCGAGGTCGGGGAACGGGACCAGGACCGTGGCGCCGTGGGCCATGCGGGGGTGGAGGCGCAGGATCACCTCGGTGGCCACGGCCAGGGTCCCCTCGGACCCGATGATGAGCTGGGTCAGGTCGTAGCCCGAGGTGGCCTTGACGAACTTCCCACCGGTGCGGATCACCTCACCGGTGCCGAGGACCGCCGTCAGCCCCAGCACTTGGTTGCGGGTCACGCCGTAGCGAACGGCGCGCATCCCCCCGGCGTTGGTGGCCACGTTGCCGCCGAGGCTGGCCGAGTTCTCGCCCGGCTGCACCGGGTAGATGAGGCCATGGGGTCGCAGCGCCTCGTCCAGCTCCAACAGCGTGACCCCGGGCTGCACCACCGCGACGTGGTTGTCGAGGTCGATCTCCACGATGGAACGCATCCGATCGAAGGAGATGAGGATGCCGTCGGGATGGGGGATGCATGCCCCCGACATTCCGGTCCCGGCGCCCCGGGCGGTCACCGGCACACCGTTGGCCGACGCCCACGCCACCACGGCTGCCACCTGGTCGGTGTCGGCGGGGCGGACCACGGCGGCCGGTCGGACGCCCGGCATGCCGAGCACCTCGTCGTGGGTGAGGTCATCGGAGATGGCCTCCCCGGTGAAGACCTGGCCCGATCCGACCACGTCCTCCAGAGCGGTGGTCATGGTGGCGATGTCGACCGTCATCTGTGGTGTCCCCTGGGTGTGAGCGGTGGACCCGGGCCGTCGGTGCCGGGCGCGGGCCAAAGCATGCCACGCCCCGTCGAGCCCGGTTCGAGGGGGCGGTGTGACTTCCGCTGCTCGGCTCCTCCTGCGAACCGCTCCCCGAGCGGGTGATCGAGTCGCGGACCGAGTCGGTGGTGGGGCCTGCGGTCAGGGGGTGGTCGGAACCGCCAGCTGGGTCGGGTCGGCGCGTCCCCTCAAGGTGACCTCGCCATCGAGGCGCCAGTTCTCACGCTCGGCGATCGATGCCGCCAGCAGCGTCGCGGCGGAGGCCAGAACCATGGGCCGGTGGGTCTTGGCCAGCTCGGTGAGGCGGGCCGCCTCGTTCACCGGGTCTCCGATGACGGTGAACTCGAACCGGCTCTCGTCTCCGATGTTGCCGGCCACCACCGGTCCGTAGGACACGCCGACCCCGGCGTCGAGCTGGGGTACGTCCCGGGGAAGGCGGCTGGCCACGGCACGCGCCGTGGCCAGCGCTCGGCCGGCGGGATCGCCGGTCGAGTTGGGTACCCCGAACACGGCGAGGGTGGCGTCGCCCTGGAACTTGTTGATCCAGCCGCCGTGGGCGTGCACCTCCTCGACGACCACCGCGAAGAAGCGGTTGAGCAGATCGACCACCTCGTTGGCGGGCCGACTCGCCGCCAACTGGGTGGAGCCGACGATGTCGACGAACACGACCGCGGCCCGGCTCAGCTCCCCGCCCAGCTCGGTGCCGCGCTCCAAGGAATCGCGGGCCACGTCCTCGCCGACCTGGCGGGAGTAGAGGTCGCGAAGCCGCTCCCGTTCCTCGAGGCCCGCTGCCATCTCGTTGAACCCGGCTTGGAGCAGGCCGAGCTCGCTGCCGTCGTAGACCTCGGTTCGGGCCTGGAGATCACCTTCGCTCAGGGCTCGGATCGCCTTGCGCAGATCCCGCAGAGGCGCGGCCAGGGCCCGGGTTCCGAGCCACACCATCCACGAACCGATGGTCAGACCGAGCCCACCCAGCACGATCATGTTGATGGAGAGTTGGGCGGGGTGGCGCGGGGCCGCACCAGACCGAAGATCCCGGTGATGACCACCCCGAGCAGCGGGACCCCCGAGCCGAGCGCCCAGGCGATGGTGGTCCGGGTGACGACGCCGGGGAGGCGGGGGCGGTCCACCGGGGTGGCCGACAGGGCGAGGGCGGCGACCGGCCGCATGGCCCGTTCGGCGATCAGGTAGGTGAAGGCCGAGGTGGTCAGGCCGCCGAGGAACACCGTGAAGCCGACCCGGGTGAGCATCTGGGGGTCGAGCAGGGTGTTCAGGGTTGTGAATGTGACCGCGGCCAGACACCAGGCGGTGACGTGCACGGTGAAGATCCGGGCCGGCGCGTGGAGTACCGCGGTGACCTCGCGCGGCTCGGGGTCGCGCCCTTCCCGGAGCCACCGCCTACCGGCGCGTTGCCAGGTCTCGCCCCACGCCAGGATCGACGGCACAGCTACGAGGCAGAAGACCAGGGCCACGATGATGTTCAGGGCGACGAGACGGCCGAGCCGTTCGATCGGCGGGCCGGGGATCACCCAGACCACACAGGCCACCACCACGGCTATTCCTGCGAGGTTGGCGAGGATGAGTCCCAGGGCCAGCCAGACCCGCACCCGTCTTATCAGCCGCCGTCCCTCGGCCACCGTCGGTCCGCCACGATCGGGATCGGTGGCCCTAGTGGTAGGGGTGATGGAGTCTGGGCCCCGTCTCCGGCTGCGGGCGGACCGGGAACGGTTCCGATCCCGTCGGTTCCCGGGGCGCGGACCGTCGGGGTGGTCCCGGGTGCGACGGTCAGCAGAGGGTTCAACGGTCTCGATCCCGCGACGCTGATGCCGTGTCCGGCATCCTTTGCCGGGCTTGGGAGTCACCTGAACTGCACGCGGTCCAGTTCTCGTGGGCCGCCTTCGGCGGACGACTCCTGGTTCCGTCAGCCCGGTCCTCACTTCGTTGCGGCGGCTCGACGGCGTTTGCCCAGTGGCTCGCAAGCTCGCAACCGCGCAAACGGTCCTGAACAACGCGCATGTGGTGGCTGGGTATGGGGTTGCTGGCCGAGAAGTCCTGGGTAGGCTCCGCCGCGCCCGACTTCCGACCCTGCACAGGAGCACCCGATGTCTGCCGTCGACCGTCCCGTCATGCCCTACCGCCGGCTCGGCCGATCGGGTCTCCAGGTGAGCGTGCTCTCCTTCGGTTCCTGGGTCACGTTCGGGGAACAGCTCGACACCGGCCTGGCCGAGGACTGCCTCGCCGTCGCTCGGGAGGCGGGGGTCAACTTCTTCGACAACGCCGAGGCCTACGCCGGGGGTGAGTCCGAGCGGATCATGGGGCGGGCCATCGACCGGTTGGGGTGGGAGCGCTGGTCCTACCTCATCTCGACGAAGGTGTTCTGGGGCATCCACGGCGACGTGGTGAACATGCGCAACACCCTCAACCGCAAGTACCTGATGCACGCGGTCGAGGGGTCGTTGGAACGGCTGGGCCTGGACTTCGTCGATCTCTTGTACTGCCACCGGCCCGACCCGACCACACCGTTGGAGGAGACGGTCTGGGCGATGAGTGACATCGTGTCGTCGGGCCGAGCCCTCTACTGGGGTACCTCGGAGTGGTCGGCCGACGAGATCCGGGCGGCGTGGGAGATCGCCGAGCGCCATCACCTCCACAAGCCGGTGGTCGAACAGCCCCAGTACAACCTGTTGGAACGCCGTCGGGTGGAGCGTGAGTACGCCCGCCTGTACGAGGACATCGGTATCGGTCTGACCACCTGGAGCCCGTTGGCGTCGGGACTTCTGACCGGCAAGTACGTGGACGGGATACCCGAAGGAAGCCGTGCCTCGCTGCCCGGGTACGAGTGGCTGCGCGACATCCTGGTGGACCCCGCCAGCAACGCCAAGGCCGCCAAGCTGGTCGAACTGGCCAAGAGCCTCGATGTGACACCGTCGCAGTTGGCCATCGCATGGTGCGCCACCAACCCCAACGTCTCCACGGTGATCACCGGGGCGAGTTCCGCCGACCAGGTGCGCGAGAACATGGGAGCCCTCGACGCGCTCGAGCGGCTGACCCCCGAGATCAAGGCTGAACTGGAGGCCACGGTCCGTCGCTGAACCGCCCTCCGCCCTCCGCCCACCACCCGCGGCCCGCGGCCCGTGGGCCGCGGTGCCCTGCCGATATGGCAGACGTCACATGACCGATGTGGGAACCTTTGCGCCGTGAATCCCCGCTCACCAGATCCTGGCATGCGAGACGCCTTGGTGAACCATGCGGCCCGGATGCTGGCGGAGGGCGGTCCTGGGGCGTTGACCCTCCGGGCGTTGACCCGGGAGGTGGGGACGTCGACCATGGCGGTGTACACGTACTTCGGGTCGATGGAGGAGTTGAGGGCGGCGGTCGCCCGCGAAGGTTTCGACCGGCTGCGCCAGCGCCTGGTGGCCGCGGCGGACTCGCCGGGCGAGGACCCCGTGGTCGACCTGATCCTGCTCGGCGACGCCTACGTCGCCAACGCGGTCGAAGAGCCGAACCTCTACCAGGTGATCTTCGGGGTGGGTGCGGCTGGTCCGGGGGCGGCCGAGGTGGCCGGTGTCGGATACGACACGTTCCTGATCCTGGTGGAGGCGGTCCAGCGATGTGTCGATTCGGGCCGGTTCGGACCCGCCGATCCGTCGTTCCTCGCCACCCAGATGTGGGCCCACATGCACGGGACCATCGCCCTCGCCCACTCCGGGCTGATCGCTCTCGATCAGGTCCAGCCGATCGTCAACGCGGCAGCGTCAAACCTCTTCGTCGGGTTCGGAGACCGAGCCGACCGAGTGCAGGAATCACTGGCCGAGGCCGATGAGAGGCGCGCCGATAGGCGAGCCGACGCCTGAGCCCGGCCGTCACCGACCTTCGGCCCTTCGCCAGCGGTGGGTGGAGCGTGTAAGCAAGGCCCATGGAAGACGAAGATCTCATCTGGGCGGCGGTGTCGGCAGCCGTGACCCTCGGCATCCATACGCTGGTCCAAAAGGCGCTCGCCCGCGAGTGGCGGTCTCGTCGGGGTGTCAACCCCGCCGGCCACGACACCAGGCTGGGCGAAGCGGTGCTGTACGCAGCGGCGTCGGGTGCCGCGGTGGGGTTGACCCGTGTAGTGGTCGAGCGGTTGTTGCGTTCGGCCAAGCGGCGACGTCCACGCCTGTCGAGCGCGCCGGCCTGACCGACTTCGGCGAGCCGACCGGCGGGGCACCGTCCCCCGGTCACCTCCGGGTGGGTATCTCAAGCTCCGAGGCCCGTCGAGCGAGCACGTCTTCGCGGGTGGGTACCCGAAACCAGATGGTGGCGACACCCACGGCGGCCAGGGCCACCACGACCCCGACGATCACCGGGGCGCTGCGAAGGGTGATCCCGCTGAGCGTGATCACCGCGGCGATGGTGACGGTGGCGTACTGCTTGGCCCGGATCGGCATGCCCAGGCCGTCACGGTGGTCGCGGACCAGGGGTCCGATCTTGGGCAGGTCGAGCACCCACTGCTCGAAGCGCGGACTGCTTCGGCTGAAGCACCATGCCGCCACGATGAAGAACACGGTGGTGGGCAGGCCCGGAACGATGATTCCCAGCGATCCCAGGCCGACGGCCATGAACCCCGCCACCAGCCACCCGGCACGGCCGAGGCGTCCGACGGCCGGGGTGGCGCTCATTGGACCAGGCGCCCGGCGATGTGGCTGATGTCTTGGACCAACAAGACCGCGAGCAGGACGATGATGCTCGACGCGATGGCGGTGAACGGCCACCGCCATTTGTGGTCGGCGACGAAGAACCGTCGAACGGTGAACACGTCGCACACGATGGCCACGGTTCCGATGAGCAGCCCGATCCAGGGGCCGACCCCGGTGGCGAACCCGATGGCAGGGGCGAGGAACGGGAACACCACGTAGGTGAGCGTGCAGCGGGTGGCCGAGATCAACATCGACTTCTGGAACGCCGACTGGGCCTTGGCGGCCGACACCCGGGGCCCGGTCTCGGGGATCCGCAGGATCCGGCGGGCGATCAGGTCCGCGTTCGACCGGGGACCGTCAGGGGCGATTCCGGCGGTGGCGGTGATGGGACACGATGTCGCTCCCAACGCCTGATGGGGAAAGGGACACCCCCCGGCGGTGGAGGAGGGAACCGGGACCTCGGCAACCGAAGCGGACTCCATGACCAGCCAGGTTAGGGACCGCGGACCCGAGATGGCTAGCGGGCCCGGGGTGGTGGTGGTCACGGGGGTCTGCCGCGTGTCTTCTTGGGGTCACCGTGTCCGTCCTACGCTTCGGCGGTGCTGCCCCGTCCGGTCGCCCGAGCCGTCCACCGCGTCGCCAACGAGGTGATCCAGCGCGGGTGGCAGCGCCTTCGCCTCAGCGGAGCCATCGCGCCCGGAACCCGGGCGGCGGAGAGGTTCGGGTCGTTCGGGGAGGGAAGCCTGATCGGCTTCCCGACCGCCACCATCTACGGAGAGCGTCAGATCCACATCGGCACCCAGACCATGGTCAACACCTGGGTGACCCTGGCCGCCGGGTATTCGCCGACCCAGACCACCGTCCCGCCCCGGGCCCTGGTGATCGGTGATCGGTGCGTGATCGGCATGAGGTCGGGGATCGTGGCTCACGAGTCGATCACCATCGGTGACGACGTGTGGTTCGGCCAGGACATCTACGTGACCGACGCCAACCACGGCTACCAGGACCCCGCCACGCCGCCGGGGCTTCAGTTGGGGGAGCACGAGCCGGTGGTGATCGGCGAGGGGGTGTGGATCGGGCATGGCTCCACGATCCTGGCCGGGTCTCGGATCGGTCGTCACGCCGTGATCGCGGCCGGTTCGGTGGTGCGGGGCGAGGTGCCGGACCGGGCGATCGTGGGTGGCGTACCGGCCCGGGTCATCCGCGAGCACCGGCCTGGCGTGGGGTGGGTTCGCCCCGACGGGAAGGGCGAGGTGATCCCCGAGCGCCCCACCGTTCGCCCCGAGGACCTGGCCCGCCTGGCCGATCTCGACGAGGAAGAGCTTCGGAACCTGGGCTGAACCGGGGCGTCGGCTGACCCGACGTCGGCTTGCCGGACGTCGACCCCCCAGTCATGCCGAGCGCTCAGCGATGCCGGGTGCTCAGCGGTGGCGGTGGGCGACGAGGTCGGTGATGTGGCGCCCGGCCTCCAGACCTCTGGCCTCGTAGGTGGTGACCGGCCGAGGCGGCCGGGCCGAAGCCCACCGGGGCGGGTCGTCGGGGTCGATCTCGTCGGGGTGGACGAGGTCTTCGGGGCCGAGGCCCGCGTGTTCACCGTCGAGGTCGATCACCAGCCTCGACTCACGCAGCAGAGCCAGGCGCATCTGGAGCGCGTAGTCGTCCCAGTCGGTGGCCAGGTGGATCCAACCCCCCAACGGGAGCAGGTCGGCAACCACCGATACGAACGACCGGTCGACGAGGCGACGGTGGAGGTGGCGGCGTTTGGGCCACGGATCGGGGAACAGGACCCTCACCGCGCTGAACGCCGCCGGGCCCGACGGCCGGCCGGTGTCGATCTCACGAGCGTGATCGGCCAGCACCGCGGTCACGTCGGCGTCCAGCACCCGCACGTTGTCTGGTCCATGGAGCTCCAGGTCCTGAAGGAGGCGGGCCAGGCTGGGCTGGTGGACCTCCACCGCGATTACGTCGTGGTCGGGGTGGCGGGCCGCCCATTCCCGGGTTGCTTCGCCGGTTCCCACCCCGACGTCGAGAAGCCGCGGGGCGGAGCGACCGAAAGCGGCGTCGAGTTCGGGGCCGCTCAACCTGGAGCCCAGGGCCCAACGGGGGGAGAGGTCGGCCAGCGCCTGGCGCTTGGCGTCTGTCATCCGTCCCCGGCGCCGGGTGGTCCGCACCGGACCGCCCGAGGGCTGGTACCCGGGCGAGGGGTCCGAGTCGGTCATGGGTCAATGATGGTCGGCGGGGCGGCCCGGCCGACGACCCGGCCGGGTTGGGAACGGGGGCGGCGTGGTCGTGGCCTCGGGGACCGGTGGCGTCAGCCGGTACCGTTCCCGCTGTGGGACGGTTCACGACGCTGGCCGGGAGGGTTCATGGTGAGAGGGGATTCACCATGTCCGAGCTGTTGTTGGTGTCGGTGTTCGTGGTCGGTCTGGTGATGATCGCCGTCACCTCGGCCCGGGCCATCCAGTCCGACACCCGCCAGTCCAACTGCGAGACCGAGTTGCGGAACCTGAAGATGGCGGTGGCCGACTTCCACTCGGATCGGGGTAGCTACCCGACGTCGGTGGCCGAGGTGGTGGCGGCGGGCAAGGTCGAAGCCGACGAGGTGTCGCGCTGGTCGATATCTGATGGTGGGGGCGACCAACCTCCGGTCTACCGCCCCGACGTGGCCCGCTGCGGCTGAGTCAACCGCTCGGGGGAGCTCACCGTCAGGAGGGCGACGGTGCGTCCACAACTGGGCCGTTCGAGCGGCGACGACTCATGAACGTCAGCGCCACCGCCACCACGGCGGCCACGACGTTGCCGCCCAGCCAGGCATCGGCGGCGCCTTCGATCCCGCGGTCGGGGACCAGCACCAGGGCCGGGCCGATGATGGCCAGGGTGAGGGTCACCGTGATGGCGACGGTCGCCACGTGGCGGTGCAGGATCCGGGCTTCGGACAGGTACAACGAGGTGAGAGCCCAGGGGACACCGGCCAGCATCATCCGGGGCAGGAGGTGGGCGGCGTCGCGGTAACCCTCGCCGTAGGCCATCACCACCACCTCCCGGCCCAAGAAGGTGACCACGGTGCCCGCCGCCATCAGCCCGACGGCCAACAGCAGGGCCAGGCGCATCTGGGAACGGACCTTGGCACCGTCCTTGCCTCCCTCGGCCAGCAGGGCCTGGCCGATGGCGGAGGGTACGTAGAAGGCGATGGAGACGATGCCCCACGCCACGTAGAAACTGGAGTTCACGGTGTTGGACACGTTGAGCAGGACGATCACCGGCAGGGCGAAGTACGGAGCCTGGTAGGCGAGCGTCGACAGGTAGTTGACCCCGGCGTAGCGGGTGGCCGCCCGGGCGGTTGCCGGCTTCGGCCCTAGGCGGTGGCGGTCGCCGGTGATCCGGTTGATGAACGCCACCCCCACGATTCCCGACACCGCGACCGGCCCCCCCAGGTACAAGAACAGCAGGAGCGATCGGTGGTGGCTGGACTGGCCGAGGTGGACGAGGGCGATCTTGGCCACGCTGACCAGCACGATCCGGGTGAGGACCAGGCCCCAGCGGCGCATGGTCATGGCCCGTACGTCGACGATCAGCGACCACGCCGAGCCGATGACCAGCGCCACGAAGAGGGCGAAACCACCGACCGGGTGCCAGTTCCACAGCACCTCCTCGGCGGCTCGGGGCCGGGCGATCGCCAGGTAGGCGGCCGATGCCGCGACCGATGCCGCCGCGGTGGCCAGGACGCCCCAACTGAACACGGTGTGGGAATCGCGGGACCGGTCGGCGGAATAGCGGGCCAGGGCCACGGGTAGGCCGAGCCCGGCCAGGTACACCACGAACAGCGACGACGTGTACAGGGCGGTGGCGTCACCGAAGGCCTGCTTGGTGTCGAGCTGGGCGACGAGCAGCGAGAAGATCATCCCGCCCAGACCTTGGACGGCCGCTCCGAGCACCAAGACGCTGGAGCCGGTGATCAGGTGGCGGTGACCGCTGCCCCGTTCGCGAAGGGTGCGACGGGTACCGGCGCCTTCGGCGTCGGCGGTGTGGTCCTCCCCGTCGTTCGACCGGACGTCGCGAGCGGCCGTGGCGGCAGGGGTCTTATCGCTCACAGAGGCTCAACACTAGAGAACCGGGGGCCCGACCGACCGACTCCGGATTTCTTGACCGATGGGTCAAGTTTGCTCCTAGCCTGATCCGGTGACCGACCCGAGCACCGACCCTCGCGTCCCCCGCGCCCACCTGTGCACCGAGGCCGGCGGTGGCACCTACGACGGTGCCCGCCGGCCCGACCGGTACCGCAGCGTCGACAGCGACGGACTGAACCTGGCGGTGTGGGAGTGGGGTGATGAGAACGCCCCGCCCATGCTGGTGGCCCACGGCGGTTTCGATTTCGCCGGAACCCTCGACGGCTTCGCCCCGCTGTTGGCCGACGCAGGCTGGCGGGTCGTCTCCTGGGACCAGCGGGGCCACGGGGATTCCGACCATGCCGCCCTTTACTCCTGGGACGCCGACCGGCGGGACGCGTTGGCGGTCCTGGACAGCATCGGGCCTGATCCCATTCCCCTGGTCGGCCACTCCAAGGGCGGGGCGATGTTGCTGTCGCTCGCCGATGCCGTCCCCCACCGGGTCAGCCACCTCGTCAACCTGGACGGACTTCCCTCCAGCCGGTCCTGGCCCGACGTGGCCGAACACAACCGGACGATGATGCGTCGCAGCGAACTGGCGGGCTGGCTCGACCACCGGCGGGCCGCCGGCTCCAAGATCAGGCGGCCCGGTACCGCGGCCGAGCTGGCCGAGCGCCGCGGCCGCATGAACCCCCGCCTCGATCCGAACTGGCTCGAATACCTGGTTCCGATTGGTGCCTACCGCCAGGATGACGGTTGGCGTTGGAAGATCGACGCCTCGATGCGCATGGGCGGATTCGGGCCGTGGCGGCCCGAATGGTCGATGAGCCTGCTTCCGTCGGTCGGGATGCCGGTCCTGTGCCTGTTGGGCATGGACATCGAACTGATGGGGTGGGGCACCCTGGCCGAGGACGTGCTGGCGATGCTTCCCGACCAGGGCGTGTTCGTGCCGCTCGAAGGCGTCGGGCACTTCGTCCACATCGAGCAGCCCCGCCTGGTGGCCGACCACGTCTTGGAGTTCCTGGCATGACCACGGTGATCCTCAACCACGTGCGGACCGAACTCGCCCTCCACGAGCTGCGACCCGCCTACGAAACCCTTGGTGCGGATCCCGCCGCTGACGGCCTGTCCGGCCGACCTCTTCTGCTCCTGCACGGCCTCGGGGAACAAACGCCCGAGACCCCACCCGAAGTCACCGCGGCCTGGCCGGGAGCGGTGTGGGGTCTGGACTTCACCGGTCACGGTGGCTCCTCGGTGCCCCGTGGAGGGGGATACACCGCTGAGACGCTCATGGCCGACGTCGACGTGGCCCTCGCCCATCTCTGCCCCGACCAGGGGTCCCTGCCGGTGACGGTGCTGGGCCGAGGCCTGGGCGGTTACGTGGCGCTGCTGATCGCCGGGGCCCGTCCCGAACTGGTGAGGGGAGCGGTGATCACCGACGGCCCGGGGTTGGCGGGCGGCGGTCCGGCGCCCCACTCATCGGCGGTGGTACGCGCCCGGGTTGCTTCCGCCCCTGACACCACCCCGGACCCCTACGCCCTGGTCGAACTGAGTCGCGACGTGAGGCCCGGTGACTACGCCACCGCCTACGTACGTCAAGCGGTCGAGTTCGGCGGGATCGACACCCCGGTCGTGGTGGCCAGCCGGGCTCGCCCCCCATGGCTGGAGGCCATCACCTCCCAGCCCGGAGTAGTGGTAGAGCCGGTAGAAGCCGCCCTGTCCCGCTTCTCCGGTCGCCCAGACTCCGTCTGATCCCGCCCGACCCCGCTCGCTGATCTTCCAGAGCTCGCTCACGGATCGTTTGCCCCTTTGCGAGCTTGCGAGCGACTGGGCAAACGCCGTCAGGCCGCCGCAACGAAGTGAGGACCGGGCCTGGCGGAACCAGGAATCATCCGCCGAAGGCGGTCCACGAGAGATGGACAGCATCCAGCGCAGATGACTCCCCAGCCCTGCAAAGGTACGCCGGTCACGGCGCTAAGCGTTACGGGCCACCACGAAATCTGCCAGGTCGGTGAGGGCACCGGTCACGACCGGATCGATGGGGAGCTCGACGAGCGAATCGACCGCCTGGTGGGCCAGGGAGTCGATTCGAGCCTCGACGGCGGCCAATGCGCCCGTTTCCACCAGCACTTCTTGGATCTGTCCGACCTGGGTTGGACCAAGTCCGGGGTCACCGACCAGGGCCAGCGCCGAGCGCTGCCCGTCACTGGCCTGCTCGTGGGCCACCGCCAGCAGCAGGGTCGGCTTGCCCTCGCGGAGGTCGTCACCAACCGGCTTGCCGGTTCGGGTGGTGTCGCCGAACACGCCGAGCACGTCGTCGCGGAGCTGGAACGCCTCGCCCAGCGGGTCGCCGTAGCGGCTCAGCCCGTCGGCGAGGTGGTGACCTCCGGCCAGGGCGGCGCCGAGTTGGAGCGGACGTTCGATGGTGTACTTGCCGGACTTGTATCGGGCGATGCGGCGGGTGCCGTCCCGGTCCCGGCGTCCTTGGGCCGTTCCCACCAGGTCCAGGTACTGGCCCACGTTCAGCTCGACCCTGAGCTCGTGCCACAGCGCGGTGGCTTCGGGGCAGCCGTCGGGCAGCAGCAGATCGGCGTAGACGAAGGCCAGGTCTCCGGCCAGGATGGCGACCCCTTCTCCGAAGCGTCGATCCTCCCCCGCCCAGTCCTGGCTTCGGTGGCGGTCGACGAACTGGCGGTGCACGGCGGGAGCGCCGCGCCGCGACGAGGAGCCGTCCATGACGTCGTCGTGGATGAGGGCGAAGCCCTGCAGCAGCTCGAACGCGGCCCCGGCATCGACCGAAATCGGATCGTCGTGGTCGCCGCCCCCGGCCCGGAATCCCCAGTGGCAGAAGGCTGGGCGCAGCCGCTTGCCGCCGCTCAGGACCAACCGGCTCAGCGCTTCGAGTGGGTCGGTCAGGTCGGGATCGAGCGCCGCCCAGCGGGCGTTCTCGTGTTCGAAGAGGCGGGCCAGGCGCTCCTCCACCCGGCGGGCGATCCGCCCCAGGTCGGCGGGCAGATCGCCGGTGGGATGGCCGGGCGAGAGGGAAGTGGCTTCGGTGCCGGCCATGGCCTCAAACCCTACGGCCGCACCGACGACACCACGCCATCGTCGCCACCAGCACGGCGGCCGACTTGGGGTACTGGTCGGTCAGCGGTCGCGCTTTTGGTCGTACAGGTGCCGGTCAGCCTGGTCCAACAGGGTGGTGGTGATGGAGTCGGGATCGTGGGCCAGGCCGACGCTCATCTCGACCTGCACCAGGTTCCCTTGGATGTGGAAGGGCAGGGCGATGGAATCGCGGATGCGCTGAGCCAAGGTCACGGCATCGCTGTCGGTCATGGCCGGGCACACGATGGCGAACTCGTCACCTCCGAGTCGCGCCACCACGTCGCCGGCGCGCACGCTGTGGATCAGCCGGGCCGCCACCTGCTGGAGCAAGGCATCGCCGGCCGCGTGACCGTGGAGGTCGTTGACGGGCTTGAACCGGTCCAGGTCGCAGTAGAAGACGGCCCCACCGCCGGGGATCTCGGCGACGGCGTCGAAGAATGCGTTGCGGTTGGCCAGGCCGGTGAGAGGGTCGTGGAACGCCGCGAGGTCGAGTTGTCGCTGCTGTTCGGCCCAGCGCAGGATCACCTCCACTACCGAGCGGGCGGTTTCCATGCCCAGATCGTGCCCGGTCGGGGGGCGGCGATCGACCGCCGTCCACACCGTGATCAACGCCGGTTCCTCCACCGCACTGGCCACCGGTTCGATCCAGTAGGCGGCCAGCCCGAGGTCGTGAGCGGCCTGGCGTCGGTGGGGGTCGAGCCGACTGAGGTCGAGGTCCATGATGGTTCGACCGGTCCGACGCCCCTCGGCCCACGGGGTGTCGGGGTCTGGGTGGGCACCGATCAGATCGAGGTCGATCCCGGTACTGATCGCACCTCTGGCTCCGGTGCCGTCCAGCCAGCTGATCCCGATGTGAGAGCCGTTTGCCCGCCAGGTGAATATGTCCAGGACCGAGCTGAGCGCCACATCCAACGGTGCCCCCCTGAGGAGGTTGACCAGTGTGGTCTGCATGGCGGCACGGTTCTCGTTGATCCGACTGGTGGAGGTGAACAGGGTGTCGACGCCGTCGACACTGGCATGACCCCCGGTCATGTCGACCATCACCGCTTCGCCGTCCGAACGAAGGAGACGGAAGGCGGTCAGGCCCGGTGCGGCGCCGAAGTCCTTGTTCATGTTCAGCGAGCGCAAGGCGCGGTCGTGGTCGTCGGGATGGATGAAGTCCAAGACGTTGCGTCCCTCGAGCTCGTCTGGTTCGCAGCCGAGGATCGACCGGGAGGCCCGGTTGGCGAAGTGGATGACACCGGTCATGTCGAAGACGACGATCAGGTCGCCGATGCCGTTGACGATGGTTCGGTACAACACGTCGGGGTGCTGCATGCACGCACAGCCAGGATCGTGGATGCAGTCCGTCTTGGACGTCGGGATCGGCCGATGGCCGGTGTCGGTCATCGGCCAGGAGCCTTGCACACCCACGCCGGTAATGCGATCGGGCTGTTGGAACCAATGGTGACGTGGCGGATCTTCCCGTTCTTGCCACGCGGCGGCAGCGGTACCTTGAGGTAGTGACCAGTGGGGACCGACTTCGGCCAGCCCGCAGGATCGGATTGGCATCGGTGGTGGCGGCCGTGATGTTCGCCGGGGTGGGGCTGGTCGGGTGTGGAGGGGCCGAGTTCGAGGACCGCACCGCTGAGGTGTCGTTGGGAGAGACGTCCATCTCCTTCGACCTGGTCTCATGCGGGCTCGACGGTTCAACGGTGTTCCTGGTCGGTCGAGGTGGAGGGGCGAGCATCCTCCAGGTGGTGATGGAGCTCGACGACGACGCCAGCACCGGTTTGGTGGAGGCGACCGGGGTGTCGGTGGACCGGGCGGGGGAGTTCCACGAAGCCTTCGGCGAACAGTCGTGGCGGGCCCGGGGCGAGACCGGGGATCCACCCGGGGTGATCGAGTCGGCCCAACTGCGGGGTAGTCGAGTTCAGATCGAGGGCCGGGCCGCTTCATCGAAGGGTGGAACCCCCCTCGACCTGTCGGTCGATGCCCGCTGCGACCTGAAGGACTGACCGGGAGCGTCAGGTGGGAGGGCTCAGGTCTGCCACCACGTCTTGGACCTGGGTGCGGGCCGCGGTGATCCGGTCGCGGCAGTGGGCCACCAGCTCGGCCGCCCGCGCCACATCACCGGCCACCCGGTCGACGTCGGGCTCGTCGCGTTCGAGGCGGTCGAGGATGGCTTCGAGCTCGGCCAGAGCGGCGGCGTAGCCCATCTCTGATGCGGGGCTGGTGTCGGTCATGGTCGTGCTCCGGTGCTGGCTTCGGGGTTGGGGTCGGCGTTGGGGGCGGGGTGGGGGTGGATTCCGTCGGGGGTGACGGTGCTGGTGACCGATCCGTCGACCAGGCGGGTCTCGATGACCGTTCCAGGGACGAGGTCGGACACCGATCGGATGGCTCGGCCGTCAGGTCCGGTGGTTATCGACCACCCCCGGGCCAGGGCCAGGGCGGGGTCGTGGGCCCGCGCCCGGGCGGCGAGGCCGTCGAGGTCCTTCTCGGCCCGGGTCAGGGTGAGGGCGGCCGCCCGGCCGGTACGGTCGCTCAGGCTTTGCAGCCTGGACTCGTGTGAGGTCAGCGTCCGGTTCACGCCCCGGCCGAGACGGACGGCGCGGACGTCGAGGCGGCGCTCAGCTTCTCCCGCGGTGGCCAGCGCGGCCTGGCGGGTGGCTGCCCACACCTGATCGAGCCGGGCCACAAAGCCCCGCACCTGATCGACGAGAGCGCCGGCGGCCGCGGTCGGGGTCTTGTGGGCGCTGTGGGCCACCTCGTCGGCCACCGACCGGTCGATCTCGTGACCGATACCGGTGAAGACGGGAACCGGGCTGGCGGCGATGGCCCGGGCCAAGGCTTCGTCATCGAAGGCGGCCAGGTCGGTGGTGGCACCTCCGCCCCGCACCACCAGCACCACGTCGACCTCCCGTTCACCCCCGCTGACCGCTCCCGACACGCTTCTGAGTGCCGCCACCACCTGGCCGGCGGCCTCGGCCCCCTGGGTGCGCACGTCGAGGAGCCAGACCGAGAAGGCCAGGCCGCTTCCGTCCAGTTCGGCCATCACGTCGGCGTGGGCGGCGGTTCCGGTGCTGGTGATGAGGGCCAGTCGAAGCGGTACCAGGGGTAGAACCCGCGACGAGTTGAGGGCGAGCAGACCTTCGGCCTTGAGGGTGGCCATCACCCGGTCGCGGTCGGCTTTCAGGCGACCCAGGGTGAACTCGGGGTCGATCGCGGTCATGCGCAGTTGCAGCGAACCGCGAGGTTCATACCAGCGCAGGCGGGCCTGGATGCGCACCTCGACCCCGTCCTCCATGCGCATGGCGCCGACGGCCCGCTTGATCTGGGCGTTCACGACCTGACGTTCCGGGGCCAGCAGCGTGACCGCCAGCAGAGAGCGAGGGGTGGCGCCCGCCGGACAGGGCTCGACCAGATCGAAGTAGACGTGACCGTTGTTGGATCGCTTCAGGTTGCGGATCTGGCCACTCACCCACAGGTCTCCGGGAAAGGCCTGAGCTGCCACCCGGGCGATGCGGGCAGCCAGTTCCGCCACCGTCACCGTGTCGGTGCGGCCCACCTCCGGGGAGAACAGGGCTCCGGAATCGGCGGAGTTGGTGGGGTCGGTCACGGGCGGCACGGTACCCCGGTCAGGTGACGGTCAAGCCGATGTGGGCCAAGGGCCGTGTCGCTCGAGAGAGAGCATCGGGCGGGTCTGGCACCGGGTCAGGACGCGACTGTGGGCCGCACCATCGGGTGCGGCCCACAGGTCGAAAGGAACTCGGATCAGCTGGCGAGGTTCTGGGCGACGAAGTCCCAGTTCACCAGGTTGGCGAGGAAGTTGGAGATGTAGTCGGGGCGGGCGTTGCGGAAGTCGACGTAGTAGGCGTGCTCCCACACGTCGATGGTGAGCAGGGCCTTGACGCCGTGCTTGAGGGGCAGATCGGCGTTGGCGGTCTTTTGGATCTTGAGGCCGCCGTCGTCGACCAGCCACGCCCAGCCCGAGCCGAACTGGGTCTTGGCGGCGTCGGAGAACTCGGTGGAGAACGCATCGAAGGATCCGAAGGCCGAGTTGATGGCGTCACCGAGCTCGCCGGTGGGGGCGCCGCCGCCGGTGGGCGACAGGCAGTTCCAGTAGAAGGTGTGGTTCCACACCTGAGCGGAGTTGTTGAACAGGGGGCCGGCGTCGGCCGCGAGGATGATCTCCTCCAGCGACTTGTCGGCGTTCTCGGTGCCCTCGATCAGACCGTTGAGCTGGTTCACGTAGGCGGCATGGTGCTTGCCGTAGTGGTAGTCGATGGTCTCCTTCGAGAGGCCTTTGCTCTCGAGGGCATCGGGGGCGAAGGGCAGCGGCGGCAGCTCGATGGCCATGGGGGTTCCTTTCGGAGGGTCGGTTTCAGCGCGGCGTTGACCCTACCGCCGAGATCCTCGGGCCAGAACCCGATGTCACACGAGTTCGTGTCCGAAGCGTGTTGCGCGGTGGCGGGTTCGCCGGTCGGGTGCCGGCGCTCACGTCTCGGGGTGGTCTCGAACCAGAGTGCGGTAGAGGTCGGCGTAGAGCCCGTCAGCGGCCATCAGCTCGACGTGGCGACCTTGTTCCACCAGGCGTCCCTGGTCCAGGACCAGGATCTCGTCGGCGTCGACGATGGTCGACAGTCGGTGGGCGATCACCACCGCGGTCCGGCCCTCCAAGGCGACCGACAGGGCCTCTTGCACCGCCGCCTCGTTCTCGCTGTCGAGGTTGGAGGTCGCCTCGTCGAGGATGACGATGGCGGGGTCCTTGAGCAGCATCCGGGCGATGGCGAGGCGTTGCTTCTCGCCCCCCGACAGGCGGTAGCCCCGCTCGCCGACCACGGTCCGGTAACCGTCGGGCAGCGCGGCGATCACGTCGTGGATCCGGGCCGCCCGCGCCGCCTTCTCGAGGTCGGCGTCGGTGGCGTCGGGGCGGGCGTAGCGCAGGTTGTCGGCGACGGACTCGTGGAACAGGTGGGGGTCCTGGCTCACCACCCCGATGGCGGCCCGCAGTGAGTCCTGGGTCAGGTCCCTCACGTCATGGCCGTCGACCCGGACCGCTCCCTCGGTGACCTCGTAGAGCCGGGGGATGAGTTGGGCGACGGTGGTCTTGCCCGCGCCGGACGGTCCGACGACGGCCACGGTGTGGCCGGCCTCGATGGAGAAGGAGAGGTCGTGGATGACCGGGCCCGCCCCCTCGTCGGGAGCGGCGGACTGCTGGGCGCTCTCGAGGGAGGCCACCGACGACTCGGCGCCGGTGGGGTAGGCGAAGGTGACGTGGTCGAACTCGATGCGTCCTACGGGTTCGACGAGGGCCTCGGCGTCGGGGCGTTCGGCGATCGGGTTCGGGGAGTCGAGCACCTCGAAGACCCGGTCGAACGACACGAAGGCGGTCATCAGATCGACCCGGGCGTTGGTCAGGCTGGTCAAGGGGGCGTAGATCTGGGTGACCAGCACCCCGAGGGCGACCATGGTGCCGGTGGTGATCGCACCCGAGATGACCAGCCGTCCCCCGACCAGGTACACCACCGCGGTGCCGACCGCACCCACCAGGGTCAGCGCGGTGAGGAACGTCCGGGTGTACATGGCGCTGCGCACCCCGATGTCGCGCACCCGACCGGCCCGGGCCGAGAACTCACCCGCCTCGCGGTCGTGGCTGCCGAACAGCTTGACCAGCAGTGCCCCCGACACCCCGAAGCGTTCGGTCATGGTGGCGTTCATCTCGGCGTTGAGGTTGAAGCCCTCCCGGGTGATGCCGGCCAGCCGACGGCCGACGCGCTTGGCCGGGACGATGAACACCGGCAGCAGCAGCAGCGACAGGACCGACAACCGCCACTCCAACACCACCATGGCCCCCATGGTCGTGGCCAGGGTCACGACGTTGGAGACCACCGTTCCCAACGTGCCGGTCACCGCCCTCTGGGCACCGATCACGTCGTTGTTCAGCCGGCTGACGAGGGCTCCGGTCTGGGTGCGGGTGAAGAAGGCGATCGGCTGGCGCTGAACGTGGTCGAACAGGGCGCTGCGCAGGTCGTAGATGAGGCCTTCGCCGATGGTCGCCGACAGCCACCGCTCGACCAGACCCAGCGCCGCGCTGACCAGAGCGGTGACGATCATGAGCACCGCCAGGGCCGTCACCTGGTCGCGGTCGTGGTGGGGTAGGGCCTCATCGATGATCTGGCGGATGACGAGGGGAGGTACCAGTCCCAGGAACGACTGGGCGACGACGAGCACCAGGAACCCGCCGACCCGCATCCGGTAGGCGGCGGCGAAGGCCCACACCCGACGCACCAGGCCTGGGGTGAGCGTCACCCCGGCGACTGCCGACGGATCCGATCGCATCATCATGAAGGCCGACGGTGTGTTCATCCCGGCCGAACGATACGACCGCGCCTGCCTCGAGCCACCGCTGGCGGCGGCGGTCGGTGCCGTTCCGGGATTCTTGGCGGGGCTTGGCCCGGGCGTCCTGGTGCTGACTCAGTCGGTGAGGGTGGGTGCGATGCGGGCGAACACTTCGCCCAGGGTGGCCAACTCGTCGGGGGACAGTTGGGAGATGAAGTGCTCCCTGACGCTGGCCACGTGGTGAGGGGCGGTGGCCTCCAACAGATCCCGACCGGCGGGGGTGATGACGGCGAACTGCCCCCGGCGGTCCTCGGGACACGATGTGCGCTCGACCAGGCCCCGTGATTCCAAGCGGCCGATGTGGTGGGACAGCCGGCTGCGGGATTCGGCAGCGGCGTCGGCCAGTTCGGCCATCCGGCAACGACCATCGGGGGCCTCGGACAGGGCGACCAGCACGCCGTAGTCGTCGCCGCTGAGGCCGTGCGGCTTCAGGTCGCGGTCGAGTACGGCGAAGAGGTGCCGCGTCCCGTGGACCACCGACCGCCAGGCGCGCATCTCGACGGGGGTCAGCCACTGGGGCGGGGACGGGGGGCGGGTGGTTCCGGCCATGAAAAGAACCCTACCCGGAATAGTTGACATGTCAACGATGTTGAGGATAGTGGTTGTGCTCGCAACTATCCAATCTTCATCCAACTGGAGCTGAAAATGACCACCCCACAGATCCCCGCCGGAACCTGGACCATCGACCCCTCCCACTCCGAGGTCGGCTTCAGCGTCCGCCACCTCATGGTGTCCAAGGTGAAGGGCACCTTCGACACCTTCAGCGGAACCATCACCATCGGTACCGACCCGCTCCAGTCCTCGGTGCACGCCGACGTCGACCTGGCCTCCATCAACACCCGTGACGCCAACCGGGACAACCACCTGCGTTCGGCCGACTTCTTCGAAGTGGAGGCCCACCCGATGCTGACCTTCCGCTCCACCGCGGTGAAGGAGAACGGCGACGACTTCGTGGTCACCGGCGACCTCACCATCAAGGGCACCACCCTGCCCGTCGAGTTGGACCTCGAGTTCAACGGCACCCACCCCGACCCCTGGGGCGGCACCCGGGCCGGGTTCTCGGCCGAGACCGAGATCAGCCGCAAGCAGTTCGGCGTTGACTTCGAGGTCCCGATGGACGGTCCCGGCGTGGTCGTCGGCGACAAGATCAAGGTGTACCTCGAGGTCGAAGCGGTCCTCCAGGCCCACTGAACCCGACCCCTCGGCGGGGGATACCCCCCGAGGCCCCGAAAGTGGAGAAGCCCCCGACCTCAGGCCGGGGGCTTCTCTCGTGATGGCGGAGGGTGTGGGATTTGAACCCACGGTGGGCTTGCACCCACAACGGTTTTCGAGACCGTCCCATTCGTCCGCTCTGGCAACCCTCCGTCGGGTGACGCTACTCGGAGCGGAACCGACGGCCCAACTGCTCTGCCGGCGTGACGGGGACTGACTCTGTCGCCGGGATCGGGGCACCCACCTGCGGCGGTGGGCGCCAGATACCGGCGGTGACCGGTGGGCGTCTCAGGCGCCGAAGCGCTGGAACAGGGTGATCTTGTCCTCGCCGACCTTGGCCCGGAACTCGGGGTCGTCGATGCCCAGTCCGGCCTCGGGGGCCAGGCACAGCACGCCGGCCTTGCCCTCGATCTGGTTCTTGTGGACGGCGAGAGCCGCCTCACCCGTCTGCTCGAGCGAGAAGGTCTTGGACAGCAGCGGCTGCACCTTGCCCTCACAGATGAGCTGGTTGGCGGCCCACGCCTCCTTGTAGTTGGCGAAGTGCGAGGACACGATGCTCTTGAGCTTCATCCACAGGTGACGGTTGTCGTACTCGATCATGTAGCCCGAGGTCGCGGCGCAGGTGACGATCTTGCCGCCGCGGGCGGCGGCGAACACCGAGGCACCGAAGGTGGATCGACCGGGGTGTTCGAAGACGGTGTCGACATCACGGCCGATCAGACCTCGGATGTCCTTGCCGAGTCGACGCCACTCGGACTCGTCCTGGGTGTGCTCGTCCTTCCAGAACTTGTAGTCCTTCTCGCGGCGGTCGATGACGTGCTCGCACCCCATCTCGCGCAACAGGTTGGCCCGTTTCTCCGAGGACACCACGCCGACGGGGGTACCGCCCCCGTTGAGGACGTACTGCACGGCGTAGCCGCCGATGCCGCCGGTCGCTCCCCAGATCAGCACGGCCTCACCCTGCTTGAGGTCACCGGCGTGGCGGCTCACGATCATGCGGTAGGAGGTCGAGTTGCACAGGGCGTTGCACGCTGCCTCCTCCCAGGTGAGGTGGGCGGGCTTGGGCATGAGCTGGTTGGCCTTCACTAGGGCCAGGTCGGCCAGGCCGCCGAAGTTGGACTCGAAGCCCCAGATCCGCTGGTTGGCGGCCAGCATCGAGTCGTCGTGGGCCGAGGGGTCCTGGTCGTCGAGGTAGTTGCAGTGGACGGTGACCTTGTCGCCCGGCTTCCAGTTGCGCACCGCCGAGCCGACCCTGACCACCACACCCGAGGCGTCCGAGCCGACCACGTGGTACGGCAGAGCGTGGCGCGCCCCCCACTTGGACTCCTTGCCCAACCGGTCGAGGAACCCGAAGGTAGAGAGGGGCTCGAAGATCGAGGTCCAAACGGTGTTGAAGTTGATGGCCGAAGCCATCACCGCCACGTACACCTCGTCGGGGGCCAGCTCGGGGGTGGCGACCTCGCCGACGTGGAGCGACTGGCGAGGGTCTTTGTCCTCTGACGCCACGCCTTCCCACATGGTCTGCTCGTCACGCTTGACGAACGCGGCCCGGTAGGACTCGGGCACCTGGAGGTTGCCGATTTCTTCACCGGACGCGCCGGCCTGGATGGCTTCGAGGATCGCCTGCATGGGCGCGCATCCTAGGGGTGCCCCGGGTCGGGACCCCTATCTCTGACGCATCGTCACCTCGGTAGCATCGGCGCGACCAGAACCGGGAGTTCCCATGCCACTCACACCAGACGAGATCGCCGAGAAGGAGTTCGCCTTCGGTCTGCGCGGCTATGACCAGGCTGAGGTCCGTGAGTTCCTGACCTTGATCGCGGCCGAGGTGGCCGACGGTTCGCTGAGCGGGGTACCGGCTCCGCTGACCTTCTCACCCGACGCCGCAGGCCTGGAAGGTGAGGCGGCCCAGGTGCTGGAGCGGGCCCACGCCGAGGCGGCGGCGATCCGTCGGGCGGCAGAGGCCGACGCCGAGATCGCTCAGAGTCGCGCCGAGGCGGTCCTCGGTGCCGCAGAGTCAGCCGCCCTGCGCCTGGTGGCCGAGGCCCACGCCCGCATCGACCAACGGTTGGCGGGGTTGCCGTCGTTGGAGGTGTCGGGCACCGGGTCGAACGTCGACGCCGCTCCCGCCTCGACCGTCGATTCTCTGGGCGCCGAGATCAGCGCCCTGGTGAACGCCCGCGAGGACATCCTCCAACAACTGCAGCTGGTGCGCGCCCGGGTGGCCGATGCCCTCGAGGCGGCCGAGGTGGACCAGCGGTTCCCCTCGCTGTCGCCCGGCGTCTGACCCGACAGGTCTTGCCGGCAACCGTTCCACCGCTTCGCGGATGGGTGCGGCTGGTGTCGCCATCGGTACGCTTGACGCCACCATCGTGCCGAAACACCTGAGGGGAACCTTCCAATGGCCGGATCCGTGATCATCAATGGCGCCCGCACTCCCGTGGGCAAGCTCTCTGGAGGCCTGTCGGGCTTCAGCGCCGCCGAGCTGGGTGGGTTCGCCATCAAGGCCGCCCTGGAACGGGCCGGCGTGACCGCCGAGCAGATCCAGTACGTGTTCATGGGACACGTCCTCCAGGCCGGTGCCGGCCAGATCACCGCCCGCCAGGCCGCCGTCAACGCCGGCATCGGCATGGGCGTGCCGGCCACCACCGTCAACAAGGTGTGCCCGTCGGGCATGCACGCCATCTACCTGGCCGACCTGATGATCCAGGCCGGTGAGGCCGACATCGTCATCGCCGGTGGCATGGAGTCCATGACCAACGCCCCCTACCTGCTCCCCGGGGCCCGCTCGGGCTACCGCCTCGGTGACCAGAAGGTCGTCGACTCGCTCATGTACGACGGCCTGTGGGACCAGTTCGACCACGTGGCCATGGGTGCCGGCACCGAGGCGTACTGCGCCAAGGAAGCCCAGGCCATCTCCCGCGAGGAGCAGGACGAGTTCGCCGCCGCCTCCCACCAGCGGGCTGCCGCTGCCGCCAAGAACGGCCTGTTCGACAACGAGATCGCCCCGGTGTCGGTCCCTCAGCGCAAGGGCGACCCCCTGGTGGTGAGCGAGGACGAGGGCGTGCGGGGTGACACCACCGCCGACAGCCTGGGCAAACTGCGCCCGGCCTTCGACAAGGCCGGCAACATCACCGCCGGCAACGCCAGCCAGATCTCCGACGGCGGTGCCGCCCTGGTGATGATGTCCAAGGCCAAGGCCG
This sequence comes from Acidimicrobiales bacterium, assembly GCA_020439505.1. Classification (GTDB taxonomy): domain Bacteria; phylum Actinomycetota; class Acidimicrobiia; order Acidimicrobiales; family Iamiaceae; genus Aquihabitans. The sequence continues at coordinate 8,489 of JAGQSO010000233.1, read as the reverse complement.
ACGAGCTGGGCCTGGCCCCGCTGGCCGAGGTGGTCGGCTACGGCCAGGTGGCCGGACCCGACGCCTCGCTGTTGCACCAGCCCTCCAACGCCATCGAGGCGGCGCTGGCCCGGGCCGGCAAGTCGGTTTCCGACGTCGATCTGTTCGAGCTCAACGAGGCCTTCGCCGCGGTGGGCATTGCCTCGATGCGTGACCTCGGCGTCACCTCGGACGTGTGCAACGTGAACGGCGGCGCCATCGCCATCGGTCACCCCCTCGGCATGTCGGGTACCCGCGTCACCCTCACCTTGGCCCTCGAGCTGGCCCGTCGTGGCGGCGGCCTCGGTGCCGCCGCCCTGTGCGGTGGCGGCGGTCAGGGCGACGCCATCCTCCTCCAGGTCAACGGCTGAACCGACCGGACTCCCACGTCGGCGCGGGCTGACGTGGGACCGGTGAACCCGATAATCCTCACGAGGGGGTGGCCGCAGGGTCACCCCCTCGTCGCGTCAGGCCCGGGAACCTGGTGGCTCAGTCGCCACCGACCTCGCGGCGGCCCTCCAGCGCCCGCCCCAGGGTGAGCTCGTCGGCGTACTCGAGGTCGCCGCCGACCGGTAGTCCGCTGGCGATGCGGGTGACCTTGATGCCGGCGGGTTCCAGGTGACGGGCTAGGTACATGGCGGTGGCCTCACCCTCGATGTTGGGGTTGGTGCACAAGATGACCTCCTTGATCCCCTCGGGCACCACCCGGGCCAGCAGCTCTCTGATCCGGAGCTGGTCGGCGCCGATGCCTTCCATGGGGTTCAGCGCCCCCTGAAGGATGTGGTAGCGGCCCCGGAACTCACCGGTCTTTTCCACCGCGACCAGGTCCTTTGGTTCCTCGACCACGCAGATCAGCGTGGGATCCCGCCGGTCGTCACGGCAGATGGCGCACTCGGGGGCGTCGGCCAGGTTGAAGCATCGCTTGCACCAAGCCACCTTCTCCTTGGCCTGCTCGATGACCCGCGACAGGCGCAGGGCATCAGCGGTCGGCAGCTTGAGGAGGTGGAAGGCGATTCGCTGGGCCGACTTGGGTCCCACCCCGGGAAGACGTCCCAACTCGTCGATCAGGTCCTGAACCGGACCGGCGTAGGCGGACACCGAGCGTCAGACCCCGGGTCCGCCGAAGCCGAACCCGCCCATGTCCAGCCCCGGCAGTTCGAACCCGCCGCCCATGGCGTTCTGGTGAAGGTCGTTGACCTGTTCCACCGCGTGGCGTAGGGCGGCCAGGACGAGATCCTGCAGCATCTCGACGTCGTCGGGGTCGACCGCTGACGGGTCGATTACCACCGCGGACGGTTCGAACGCTCCGCTCAGCGTGACCCGGACCACGCCTCCTCCCGCCACCCCTTCGAGCAGGGTCTCAGCCGCGTGCTGCTGGGCTTCGGCCAGCTGGGCCTGCATGGCGCTGGCCTGCTCCAACAGGGCACCCAGGTCCAGCCCCCCTCCGCCGAGGATGGCGGCCAGCGGATCGTCGGGGCCACCGTCGATGTCGATCATGTCCTCGGCGGTGGCGGCGATGATCTCGTCGGGGGGAATGGCATCTGAATCGGACATGGCATGGCCTCCGGGCCGGGTTGGTCGGGTTGGCGGGTTGGCGGGTTGGGATCGAGCGTAGGGCGCGCTCGGTCAGGAGCCGTCGACGAACGTCGATCCGGGAAACGCCTCGGTGAGGGCCTGCACCCCGCCCACGGTGGCGTCGGGGGCGTCGTCGAGGTCGTGAACGTCGGTGCCTTCGAGTTGGTCGAAGTCGTCGATGTCATCCGCGGGTGCGTCGGTGGATGCTCGGGTGCCGGTCTCTGAGCGCCGGCCACCGGTGGATTCAGACGGTGGGTCCCCGGCCACCAGCGTCAGTCTCACCGCCGTCCCCAGGGCGGCGGCCAGGGCCGCCTCGACGTCTGACTTCTTCTGCTCGCACTTCTGACGGTGGACGTCGTTGGGGAAGCTGACCGAGATCTCGTCCCCGTTGACCGCGACCACCGTTCCTGCTGCGAACATCCCCTTGGTCAGCCCCGAAACGCCGGGGATGTCCGTCCAGATCTGCTCCACCCGGTCTTTGTCCAACGCCGATCCACCGACCGAAACGCCCGACGTGGGTTGGGGGTTCGAACCAGCGGCATCGGGGGTACCGGCGGGGGCGGTGTCGGTGGTGCCCGGGCCGGGGCCAGGTGCGGGGGATGGGGTCGGAGCGGGGCGGGCCGTGGTGGCGTCGGTCTGGGTCTGGGTCGGTTCCGGTGAAGGTGATTGCGACGGTGGCGGCTGGGGAGGCGGGGAGGCCGGCGATGAGGGTGCGGCGGCGCGCCGGGAACTTTGAGCACCGGTACCCGCCTTCTCGGCCCGTCGGGCGGCCAACTCGGCCCGGGCGGCGTCGGCCGGACGCGAACCGCTGCGCTGGGCAGCCGCGGGCGGCGGGGTGGGTGAGGAGGCCGGGGGGGCCGGTCGAGGCGCAGGGCTCGGAGCGGGCGGTGTCGGAGTGGCCGGGCGAGCGGCGTCGACCGTCGGGGTCACCGAAGCGCCGGCGGCCAGCGACGCCACCGTCGCCTCGAGGCGGGCGATGCGCTCCTCCAGCGCCGCCACCGAGGCGTCACCGTCGGTACGGGTCAGCTTGACCACCGCCACCTCGAGGGGAATGCGGGGATCGGGGGCCTGGCGCATCTCCAACAGGGCGTCGCCCATCGCTTCCAAGGCCCGGGTCGTGGCCCGGTCGCCCATCCGGTCGGCCCAGGCCCGGGCCTGATCGAGCCCGGCTGCGGTCAGGTGGTCGGTGGCGGCACCCATTCGCAACAAGAACACGTCGCGCAGGCGCGCCAGCACCTCCTCGCCCAGGACGCGGGCATCGCGACCCGAGCCCATCGCCTCGGCCACCGCCGCCAGGGCGGCAGCGGGGTCGGCGGCGGCGATCGCATCGAGCAGGTCGGTGGCCGAGGCGTCGTCGTCGACCACCCCTCCAGCCGCCGCGACCCGATCGAGGGCCGAGAGGGTGTCACGAGCCGATCCGGCTCCGGCCCTCACCACCGGAGCGATGACCTCGGGATCGAGCTCCAGGCCGGCGTCGTGGATCACCCAGGCCACGTGCTCGGCCAGTTCGTCGGCCGAGAGCAGATGGAACTCGTAGTGCTGGGTGCGGCTGCGAATGGTGGCCAGCACCTTGTGGGGGTCGGTGGTCGCCAGCACGAACACCACGTGGTCTGGCGGCTCCTCCAGGGTCTTGAGCAACGCCGCCGACGCCGCCGCGGTCAGCATGTGGACCTCGTCGAGGATGTACACCTTGGTTCGCCCGGGGGAACCGAGGTTGGCCCTTCCCACGAGCTCGCGGACGTTCTCGACGCCGTTGTTCGACGCCGCGTCGAGCTCCTGCACGTCATAGGAGGTGCCCGAGTCGATCGAGGTGCAGCTGTCACAGCTACCGCACGGCTCGCCCTCGGAGAGCTGCTCGCAGTTGAGCGCCTTGGCCAGGATCCGCGCCGTGGAGGTCTTGCCGGTTCCCCGGGGGCCGCTGAACAGGTAGGCGTGGCCCACCCGGTCGTCGCGGACCGCGTTGCGCAGCGCCCGAACCACCTGTTCTTGCCCCCGGACATCGCTGAATCGGCGGGGTCGGTAACGGCGGTAGAGCGACTGGTAGGCCATCGCCCGTCACCCTACCGATCGGGGGCGACAGGGTTGCCCGGCCCCCGCTGGACGCCGACGGTCCGGCACGGGGTAACGTGGTGGTCCGTTCGCACTCGCAGGTGGCGGCCGGGTCCTGTGCAACCACAGCCCGTGAACCGAGTCAGGGCCGGGAGGCAGCAGCTCTCAGCGGAGTCTGAGGTGTGCCGCAGATCGCCTGGCCGCCTCCTGCGGGTGCGACCGGAGCAGTACCACCTCTGGAGGGGTGCGAGAGCGGCCGAATCGGCACGCTTGGAAAGCGTGTGTGGGGAGACTCACCGTGGGTTCGAATCCCACCCCCTCTGCCAGAACCCGAGACCCGCCCATCCAGGGCGGGTCTCGTGGGTTTCGGGGTGAGCGCTACCGGGATCAGGCGCGGCGGTCGGCGAAGAACCGGGTCAGAATCTCTGCGCACTCCGGGGCTCTTACACCGTGGACCACCCGGGTGTTGTGGTTGAGGCGGGGGTCGACCGCGAAGTTGTAGAGCGATCCGGTGGCACCGGCCTTGAGGTCGGCCGCCCCGAAGACGACGGTACCGACCTGTGCCGCCCACACCGCACCGGCGCACATGGGGCAGGGTTCGAGGGTGACCACCAGGGTGGCGTCGTGGAGCCGCCGCTGGCCCAGTGCTCGGGCCGCGCGGCGAAGGGCCAGCACCTCGGCGTGGGCGGTCGGGTCGCCGGTGGCCTCTCGTTCGTTGTGGGCGCGGGCCACGATCTCACCGTCGACCAGCACAACCGCACCGACTGGAACCTCTCCCGCCTCGCCGGCGATGACCGCCTCGGCCAGCGCCTCGTCCATCGCCCGATCGAAGGTCTGGTCCCCGGTCTCTCTCGAGGTCATGGCGCGACCGTAGTGCCGGCTCTTTGGATCCGAGGGCGGTGTGGTGACCGTCGCTATGTCGTCGTCCCAGTGATCGGTCGGTTCGGGGGCCGGCCGTGGGCCAACATCACCTCGGTCTGATTACCCTCGCAGCGACGACGATTGGACCTGATCGCCAGGACTGCAAAGCGAGGTGCCCACATGGGCCTGACCGCCAAGAACCCGTTCGAGGATTCAGAGGAACTGAAGGGTGAGGAGGCTCAACCGGGGGCGTCAGGGGCCGGGGTCGAGGTGATCGGTCTCGACCATGTGGCGGTGGCGGTGGCCGACCTCGGTGCCGCGCTCGAGCACTACCGGACCGTGTTCGGGCTCACCGTCGAGACCCGGGAGGTCGTGGCCGAGGAAGGGGTGGAGGTGGCGGTGCTGCGCCTGGGTGACGTTGCTCTCCACCTGGTCTCACCGGTGGACGACGACGCCGATCTGGCCGCCTTCTTGGAGGAGTGGGGACCGGGGATGCACCACCTGGGGCTCCGGGTGGCCGACGCCGGCGACGCGTTGAACACCTTGGACCGTGAGGGCTACGAGCTGGTGGACGAGGTCACCCATCCCGGTGTGGCCGGGACGCGGGTGGCCTTCGTCAACCCCCATGAGATCGACGGAACCATCATCCAGATCGTCGAGGCCACCTGAGGTTTCAGCCCAGCTGGGCAGCTCCGTCGCCGCCGGGCGGGGTTGTGGCGGGGTAGCGGCGGGGTGGTGGCGGTGGCCGGTGGGTCAGTGGTGGCCGTGGCCGGGCTCGACCAGTTCCACCAGGACGCCACCGGCGTCTTTGGGGTGGATGAAGTTCACCCGTGAACCGGCGGTGCCGTTCTTGGGCACCTCGTAGAGGAGCCGCACACCGCGCTCGCGCAGGGTGGCCGACACGGCGTCGATGTCTTCGACCCGGTAGGCCATCTGCTGGATGCCGGGGCCGCTGCGCTCCAGGAACTTGCCGATCGGCGAGTCGGCCTTGAGCGGGGCCAGGAGCTGGATGCAGCTACCGGAGTCACCCACGGCGAGCATGGCCTCGCGAACGCCCTGCTCCTCGTTCACCTCCTCGTGGACCGACCGCAGGTCGAAGTTCCTGGCATAGAAGTCGAGCGCCTCGTCGAGGTCGGCGACGGCGATTCCCACGTGGTCGATGGCGGTGAACATGACCCCATTGTGCCCGTCGCCGTCGGTTGATGGCCCATTGGAGCGAACCCCGGCCCCGACCTGAACCCGGTGGTTAGGGTGCGCCGATGTTCTCCCACCCGCTGGCCAGATGAGAGCGTCGGTGAACGGGTCCGCCCGAGTGTCGCCACGCCTGCGGCGGGGAGTGGCGGTGGGCGCGGCCTGCGCGGTCCTGTTCGGGGTGCTGACCGTGGTCGGATATGGCCGGAGCGGGATCGGTTCACCCCCGGCCATGGCGGACGCCGCGGCCGACTTGGAGGACCGGTTCCTCACCACCCGACCCTCGGTGGGGCCAACCTGGGTGGCCGACCTTGCTGGTTCGGGCACGGCGGAGAGGATGATGCTCCGCACCCTTCAGGGCCTCGTCAACCGGAGCTCGGCCCGGCTCTACCTGAAGGACCCCGGCGACAGCGGTGCCCAACGGTGGCTCGACGAGTATCAGGCCCGGGGACTGGTCACGGTGGCCGGAACATTGTCGGTCGACGGGGTGCTGGACCGTTTCGCCGCTGAGGCGTCGGGTTACGTCCTGGCCACCGAGTCCGAACCGTGGACGATGACGGCAGCGGCGACCGTCGCGGCGGCCGAGGGAGCGGTCGTGGCGACCCCCGAACTGGTCGCCGATCTGGAGGCCCGCGGGCTGGTCCTCCTGCACGACCTCCGGGGGCGATGGCCCGACGCTCCCACCGCGTACGAGGACGTGATCGCCAGCTACCGGGACCGCCTCCCCTACAAGGGGATCGCGGTGATGGAGGCCGGAGACGCCAGCTGGGACTTCACCGTCCAGCAGGGAATCCCCACCGTCTTCACCCGGCCGAGCGCACCGGACTGGGGTCGCGTGTCGGCCCTGATCACCGCGTCGTCACCGGGCCGTGCCGTGTACGGATACCTCTCCGACACCGGAGACGAAGAGGCCGCCGCGGTCGCCACGCTGTCGGCCAACGGCCAGTTCCTGGTCCCGACCGACACCAGCCGAAACCTGTCGTTCCACATCGCCGTCGGTGCCGACCGTCCACGGTCCCGAGCCGCCGCCTCGCCCCTCGACGAGGTGGCGCCCTGCACGACCGATCAGCTCAACGTGGTGGTGGCCATCAGCGACGGGGACAACCTCAACGTCCCGTTGAGCCGCTATTCGCGCCCCGGCGGGTGGAGCAGTCCCCGCCGGGGCGAATTTCCCCTGGGCTGGTCGATCGGCCCTCAGCTCGCCGTGCTGGCCCCGACGGTTTGGGACACCTACGTGGACGAGGCGAGCGACCGGGATGAACTGGTCGGCATCATCGGGTACGGCTACGCCGCCCCACCCCTCCTGCCCGATCCCACCGCCTTCTACCGTGACTCGTTCGCGCTGACCGGTCAGCTCGGGATGCGCGCGTTCTGGTCGCTGGGCGGTGGCATCGAGACCCCGATGGCGGGGTCGTGGGCCGCGCTCGACGAGGCGGCGGGCGTCGGTCCCCCCGACGGCGTCCTCATCGGGTACGGCAACGGCAGCGGTGTCGGCCAGGCGTTCTGGAGCCCGGCCGGTCGGCCCGCGTTCACCTCTGGAGCGTCCTACTCGGACGGGCCGGCCGAGCTGGCGGCCATGCTGCGGGCGCTGCTGGCCCGTCCCACCGGAGAGCGTCCGCTGGTCAACTTCGTGTCGGCGTCGATCTGGACCAGCTCGCTCGACGGTCTGGTCGACACCCTGAAGCCGCTGGAATCAGAGGGCGTCCGATTCCTCACCCCGGCTGAGGCGACGGCCTGCATGCCCGATCCTGTCGATCCCACCGTCGATCCCGAGCCGGGTGACTGCCTGCCGGCCAGCGAGCCAACCCGTAGCGGGCTGGCCCTCATCAGCGACACCGTCGCCGGTGAGATCAAGCGTGTGCCCACCGCCATCGACCTGCCGGTGACGGTTACCGCTACGGCCGAGGTCGGTGCCGGGGAGGCGATCGACCACCAGCTCGATGTCACCGTCGACGTCGACGCTCTCGCCACGCGGATACTCGAGGACCGGGTACGCCCGGTGGTGGCGGCCAGCTACGGCGAGGAGCTTGCCTCCTCCGCATGGGTGGAGCTCGACTTCGACCAACTGGTCCTACGGGTTCCGCTGGCCCAGGGGACGTCTCCCTCGGGTTCGCCGGCGGTCGTGTCGACGGGGCTGGTCACGTCGGCCCGTTGGGTCGAGGGTCCGGCGACGTTGGAGGTCGACCTCGGGACGCTCGGGGCCGACTCGCGTTCCCCCGGTGTGCCAGGTGCCGCCACGGTCAACTGGCAGGTCCAGACCGAGAGCCGCCCGGAGGCGTGGGTGGCCACGCTCGTTCCCGGTCCCACGACCTTCGACCTGGCGGTGACGGTGGGTGTGACCCTGGGAGGGGTGAGCGTCACCGGGACCGCCTCGGCTCCTTGGGCGTGCCTTTCCGAAGAGACGGTGCTCGCCCGAACCGTGGTGGGTGCGGCCAGCGCGCCGCCCACCACCGGAACGACCGTCACATCGACGACCTCCACGACTTCGACCACCGCGCCCGCCACGACCACCACCACCCGCCCGCTACCGGATAGAGCGCCGACGACGACCGCAGCGACCTCATCGGGTCCGTCAACCACCACCACCACCGACTCGGTGGTGGACCCGACAGGCCCGCCACCGTTGCCGGTCACCTCGACAACGGCCGGGACAGGCCAGGGCCCGGTGGGTCAGGGTTCGACGACCACCACCGGGCCCGGACGTCCCCCGACGCCGACGTCGACCTCGGACCCGGGTGATCCCGGGGGCCGACCCCGAGCGGCTCCGGCCGCCGCTCCGGCGTCTGCCGTAGCGG
>JAGQSO010000232.1 GCA_020439505.1 Acidimicrobiales bacterium | reverse complement strand
TCTACGCCGAGACGGTCAGGGGCGAGGTGGAGGCGACGCTGCGCCTGCTGGGACGCCGTGACCCCGCCGCGGTGGAGCGGTGGCTGACCGACCTTCGACTGGGACCGTTGGCGGACCGCCATCCCCGGACCCTCTCGGTGGGTCAGCGCCAGCGGGTCGCTATCGCCGCGGTGGCGGTGGGTGACGCTGCGGTGCTGGCCCTCGACGAACCGACCCGCGGCATCGACGCCGCCTCACTCGATGCCCTGGAGGCGGCCGTGGTCGCCCACCGGGATCAGGGTGGGGCGGTGATCATCGCCACCCACGACGTGGAGTTGGCAGCCCGGGTGGCGTCGCGCGTCGTGGTGCTCGGTGACGGGCAGCTGGTGGCCGAAGGTCCGACCCGCCACGTCCTGGCCGGGTCGCTGTTCGCCCCTCAGACCCTGCGGGTCCTGCCGCCCTTCCTCACCGTGGCCGAAGTTGCCGAGGCTCGACGGATCGGAACCTCGGGTTGAACCCGACCGTGGACCGGTTCCGTTCGGCCACCGTGTACCTGCTGGTGGTGTTGGTGGGAGTGGCGGCGTTCCTGTACCCGTTCTGGATCCCGGGCGAAGCGCTCCCCGCCGAGGCCCACGCCGGAGACGCCCCGCTGGTGGCGGCGGTGGTGGGTGCGTTGGCGACGATGGCGGTGACCCTGGAGGTTCGGCGGGGGACCATGAACGGCACCACCGTCGCGCTGTTGGGGATGCTCTCGGCCCTGGCCGGGCTGATGAAGCTGCTCGACCTTCCCGGTGGCGGTAGCGGCCTGTTCTTCCTGGTGGTGCTGGCCGGTGCGGCCTTCGGCCCTCGGTTCGGCCTTCTGTTGGGGTTGAGCTCGTTCCTGGTGTCGGCCGTACTGTCGAGCGGTCTGGGTCCGTGGCTTCCCTTCCAGATGCTGACCCTGGGGTTCATGGGTGGCGGCGCCGGTGCCCTCGGCCGAGCGACGGCCCACCTCGGCCCCCGCCTCGAGGTGGCGATCCTGGCGGTCTACGGCTGGGTCTGGGGCTTCGCCTTCGGGGCGGTGATGAACCTGTGGTTCTGGCCCTTCGTCCGCGACGGCAGCGAGTTGAGCTGGGCCCCGGGCATGGGCCTGGGCGAGACGCTCCAGCACTACTGGGCGTTCTACGTGGCGACATCGTTCGCCTGGGACGCCGCCGGGGCGATGGCCAACGCAATCATCATCCTCATGATCGGCCGTGCCCTGCTACCCCCCCTCCGCCGCCACGCCCACCGCCTGGACCCCGTAACGATCCTCAACCCCACCCCCCTCCCCCCGCCCGCCCCAGAACCCGCCTAACGGAACCAGCAAAGGTCCGCCGAAGGCGGTCCACGAGACCCGGACAGCGTGGGGCCCAGGTGACTCCCAGCGCCGGCAAAGGGTGGCGGAGGGCACTACCCGCCGACTAAGGGGAGCACCTCCTCGACGGTGGCGACACCGTCGAACACCACCTCGCCGTCGCGTAGGGCGAGGGACCGTTCGACCCGGTCGACATAGGCCGGGTCGTGGGTGGCGACGACCGTGGCAGCACCGTCGTCGTGAACCTCCTGGAGAAGCTCCAACAGCACGGCCTTGCCCGGTTGGTCGAGTCCGACGAAGGGCTCGTCGACCAGCAACAGGCTGAACGGGCGGACCAGGGCCAACACGATCGACGTCTTTTGGCGCAGGCCGCGGCTGAAGGTGGCGGGCAGGTCGTCGAGCCGGGCGCTCAAGCCGAGCTTGGAGCACAGACCTTCTGCATAGTCGTCCCAACCGTCTCCGCC
>JAGQSO010000231.1 GCA_020439505.1 Acidimicrobiales bacterium | reverse complement strand
GGGTGACAACGCGGAGAGTGGTGGGTAAGGTAGACCCACTACGCTCGGTAAGGGCCCCGGTTCCGTTCGGGGGGCGAGACGGAACCTGAGTCGATCATCGAGGAAGTGCTCACCATGCCCGAACCCATCACGTGTTCCCCGGCTCGGCGTTACCGACGAGCCGCGGCCGACCGGAGTGTTCGTCTGGCCGCGATGTTGGCAGTGACGGTCGCTCTGGTGCTGTCCGCCTGCCAACCGACACCGGTGCTTCCTGCTCCCCCGTTCGGTTCCGTCCCGGGCCCTTCCACGGCCCTGCTCACGGTGGGCCCGGGCCCGCTCACCCGCGGGACCACCGTCGCGGTGGGGACCTCAGGCTGTGACGAGGATTTCCAGTACGTGGAGGTCCGGTTGGTGACCGGATCGGGGACGACACAACGAGGGGTGGCCATGACCACCGTTTCGGGCGGTGAGACGGCTGATCTCGAGGTGCCGATGTGGGCGGCCACCGGGCCCGCTGAGGTAGAAGCGTCGTGCAACGAGCCCGACTTCTCGATGGCGTCCGACGGGGCCGACGTGTTGCGGTTCGACTTCCCGTCGGTGCCGGTCACCATCGCCGACAGCCCCGCCGCGACCGCTGAGCCCACCCTGAGCGTGCCGGCGGTGGTCTCTGACGGGGCCCTGACCGTGTCGGGCTCGGGTTGTGGCGGGCGGGTCCTGGTAGGTGTCGCCCCTGGTCTCGTCCCCTCCGCTACCCGTTTCCACTACGGCCGCAGGCTGGTGACCGCGGCTCCCGACGGATCCTGGTCGACCACGCTTCAGCTCGGCTATCACGCCGGTGAGTTCTCCGACCCGATCGTGCCCGGGAGCCTCAGCGTCTTCGCCGTGTGCGAGGGCTGGTGGTACTCGCCGGCACCGTTCGAGGTGTCCACGGCCTCACCCGCTCCGGCCGTACACCTAGTCGGTCCGTTCCCCGCCGTCGTGGGGCTCACCCAATGTCCTACGTACAACACGGTCTCGATCCTGGCGGCGGCAGAGATGCCATCGGGTGAGATCGTGGGCGTCGGGCACCACGAGGCGGGACGCGGTTTCGGAGAGCACCTCTACCCGGTGGACGTTCCCGCCGGGGCGGTGAGGATCACCTGGTATGCGTCCTGTCACGGTGCGGATCCGTCGTTCGTCTACACACCGGCATCCATAAACCTCTGACCCGGGCCGACACCGGGTCCGAATTCGGGACCGGAGACCCTGGGAACTGCGAAGAGTGCTGTGGCATGCTCCCTCCGTGAACGCAGTACTTCCGCCTCGGATCGAGGGCACCATTCCTGTCGCTCCCGGTCGTCGTCTGGGATTTTCGGAATTCGGTCCCCACGACGGCCGACCGGTTTTCTGGTTCCATGGCACCCCTGGTGCCCGCCGGCAGGTCCCGGCCGAGGCCCGGGCCATGGCCTGGGACCGGGGTCTGAGAATCATCGGGATCGACAGGCCCGGAATCGGCTCCTCCACCCCTCACGGCTACCGCTGCGTCTTGGATTTCGCCGCCGACATGGACACGGTCATGGCGGGGTTGGGCATCGACCGGTTCGCGGTGGTCGCCCTGTCGGGGGGCGGACCCTACGCCCTAGCCCTGGCCCGTCAGTTCCCCGATCGCGCCGTCGGCATCGGGGTCTTGGGCGGCGTCGCCCCCACCGTCGGGGCCGACGCCACCGAAGGGGGAGCGGTTGCGTTGGCCCGGCGGTTCGCCCCCGCCATCAGTGCCGGACGGGTCCCGCTGGCCGCCACCCTGGCGGGGGTATTGCGGGTCAGCCGACCCTTCGCCAACCAGGCGATCGCCCTGTACGGGCGGATGTCGCCGGAAGGTGACCGGCTCCTCTTGGAGCAGCCGGCGTTCAAGGCGATGTTCATCGACGACCTGCTCAACGGGTCCCGTCGCCAGATCTCGGCTCCCATCGCCGATCTGGTGCTGTTCGGACGCCACTGGGGCTTCGAGGTCGGTGAGGTCGAAGTCCCGGTCCGCTGGTGGCACGGCGACGCCGACCACATCGTTCCCCATGCCC
>JAGQSO010000035.1 GCA_020439505.1 Acidimicrobiales bacterium | reverse complement strand
TCAATCATGCCTATGGGTTGGAGGCGCAGTTGGAATGCCTTGATGAGCTTTGCACTCTTGCTACATCAGACGAAGAGTTGCAGCATTATGCGGACTCGTTGGGGGGAACTATCGCGTCGTCCGGAGGTAAAGATCGACTCATTGATCTCGGGAATCGGCGACCGTTGGTAGGGCGGGCCCTCTATCTGGACGCGACTAACCCTTGAGGCCGGGTAGCTCGGGACTGTGGATTTGTGTGTGTAACCGGTGTGGTCATGGCTGATTGGTGGCCGCTGTGATGCGGTCGTGGTAGTGGGACAAGACGGTCAGGATTTGTTGCTGATGCTCGCCGAACTTCCCCAGGGTTGCTCATCGGGCCGCCCACGCCCACAATCCTCGGAATTTGACTGAGCGGTATTGGGGCTAGTCCGCTATGGCCCCAAGGGGTTAGCGACGTGCATGCCGCGGCGGCGTGCTGCCTCGCATAGTGCTGTGTCGGCACTCGTGAGGAGGTTCGCCTCGATGGTGACGGCCGCAGCAAGGTGGACTGCGTCGTAGCCTCTCAATGCTTCGGCCTCAGCGAGGTCCGCGGCGTCGGAAACGAGCTGCTCCGTGACCTCCACGACCGAAAGCCCCTCGGCGAGCGAGGTGAACTCTTGGATCGCTCGCCGGTGCTGACGTGCGTCGAGGCGCCCGCCGCGCCGGGCCGCCGCTAGCGCAGCGCGCCCTTCGACCACCACCAGGGAAACGGATGCCAACACATCGGCACTGTCCCAGATCAACTCAGCTAGGTCCGAGCCGTCCTCGTCGATGACCAGCTTCAGAAGCGAGGACGTGTCGACGTAGGTGATCACCGCCGCTGTTCCTCGACGAGGTCACTCACCGAACCCTTCGCCTTGATGCGCTGGCCTGGTCGCGTCCGCTGCCTGCTCGTCGGAGGGCGGACTGCGCCTGACGCGACGAGAGCTGCAAGCCGATCGGTCGACTCGTCGACGGCTGTCAGCCGCGCGATGGGTTTGCCGTGCTCGGTCACGATGATCTGTTCGCCGCGCTTCACGCGATCCAGGTATCGGCTGAGGTTGTTCTTGAGGTCGCGCACGCCGACCTCGTCACGTGTAGCGACTTTCATGGACGTATTGTAGCTACTTCTGCCCGACGGATCGGCCGACCGCATTGGCTCACTCGAGATCTCCGCCTATGGGGGTTTCGTTGCCTCATCTCGATGCTCCGTTTGGGTGTGGCCCGCTACGCGTGGTCGATGGGACTCTCATTGGCGCAGCGGTGCACGGGTCTCGAACTAGACGGCACGCCGCTGAGGGGTCTGGTTGGTGGGGCTGGTTGGGGGGTCGGTAGCCTTGTGAGGCCCCATGGATGCCGTCGTCCGTTTCAGTCAGGCGGTCTGCCTGCTTGGGCGGTTCCCCGCCCTGGCCGGCGTCGACCTCGAGGTGGGCGCCGGTGAGATCGTGCTGCTCCAGGGGCCCAACGGGGCCGGAAAGACCACGGTGCTGCGGGCCTGTGCCGGGCTGGTTCCGGTGGTCGACGGTACCGCTGAGGTGCTCGGTGTGGACCTGCGGACCGACCCCCGGCCGGTCCGGTCGCGGGTGGGGTTGCTGGGACACGGCAGCGGGCTCTACGCCGACCTGACGGTGGCCGACAACGTGGCGTTCTGGGCCCGGGCCGGTCGGTCTCGGGCCACCGACGTCGACGCGGCCATGGCCAGACTCGGCCTCGACGGGCGGTTGGCCGACGTGGCGGTGGCCCGCCTTTCGGCCGGTCAGCGTCGACGGGCGGCCTTGGCGGTGCTGGTGGCCCGTCGGCCCGAACTGTGGCTGCTGGATGAACCCCACGCCGCTCTCGATCAGCAGGCCCGCGACCTGGTCGACGGATTGATGGTGGATGCTGTGGCCGCCGGGGCGACGGTGGTGTTCGTGTCCCACGAACTGGATCGGGCCGCGGTGGTCGCCCATCGCACGGTTCACCTCGCTGGAGGCATTGCGGCCGTGCCGTCGGGTGAGGCGGTGGCGTCATGACCATCCTCCGAGATGCCGGGTTGGTGTTGGAGAAGGACCTGCGCCTGGAGATGCGTAGCCGGGTGGTCCTGGCTCAGGTGATCCCGTTCGGGGTGCTGGTGCTGGTGCTGTTCGCCTTTGCGCTGGACCCCGACCGGCGCATCCTGGGTGAAGCGACGCCGGGCCTGTTCTGGCTGGCGGTCCTGTTCTCCACGCTGCTGGCGTTGCAACGCTCGTTCTCGGTGGAGGCCGCCGACGGCATCACCGACGCCCTGCGGCTGTCGGGCCTGGACCCGGCGGGGATCTTCTTGGGCAAGGTGGCGGGGATCGCCGTGCACCTGCTGGCCCTCCAGGTGGTGTTGATCGCCGGGGTCACGCTGTTCTACGGAACCGCCCCCCACGGGGCACCGCTGCTGGTGGCCACCTGCCTGGCCGCCACCGTGGGGCTGGCCTCGGTGGGTTCGCTGTACGGGATCTTGTCGGCGGGAATGAGGGTGCGCGACACCCTGTTGCCGCTCCTGGTCCTGCCGGTGGTGGCGCCCGTTCTCATATCGGCCACGCAGGCCTTCGCTGCCGCCTACGCCCAGACCCCCGGGTCGGGATGGCGGTGGCTCGGTCTGCTCACGGTTTTCGCACTGCTTTACCTGGTGATCGGGATCCTGGCCTTCGAAAACCTCCTGGAGGAGCCTTGAACCCCCTGTTGCAAACGCATCCCGACGGCACCGCCTCGCGCGGTAGCCGGATCTTCGGGCTGCTCTTGGCCGTGGCGGTGGCGGTATTCCTGGCCGTCGCCCTGGTGATCTCACCCCCCGACAGCGGCGCCAATGCGTCGGAGAACAGCATGGGTGAGCTGGTCCGGATCATGTACGTCCACGTGCCGGTGGCTGTGGCCTGCTACATGGCCTTCTTCGTCACCGCGGTGGCCAGCGTGATGTACCTGATCCGCAAGACCGAAGGCTGGGACCTGCTGGCCGCGTCGTCGGCCGAGGTCGGCGTGGTGTTCACCCTGTTGACGTTGGCCACCGGGTCGGTGTGGGGTCACATCGCCTGGGGCACCTGGTGGGAGTGGGACCCCCGCCTCACCAGCACCCTGCTGATGCTCATCGTCTACGTCGGCTACCTGGCCCTGCGCAGTGCCGTGCTCGACCCGGTGGTGCGGGCCAAGCGGGCCGCCGTCGTAGGCCTGGTGGCGTTCGCCAACGTGCCGATCGTGCACTACTCGGTGGATTGGTGGCGGGGGATCCACCAGCCCGCCACCATCAGCCGCCTCGACCCGACCATCGACGGGCTCAAGCTGTTCGCCCTCATGTTCGGCATGTTGGTGGCCGTGGCCGTGTACGCGTGGCTCATGATCCACCGCTTCCGCCTCGAGTACGTGCGGGCCCGACTGGAGGAGAAGGGTCTCGACTCGGCGCTGGCCGAACGTCGGGCCGAAGCCACCACCGCCACGCTGACCACCCCCAAGGGAGCCCTGTGATGATCGCCATGATCCTGGCGGCCACCGCCGATGAGATCGGCTACGTGTACGGCTCCTACGCCCTGGTCGTCGGTCTGTTGGCCGCCTACGCGGTGTTCACCATCCGACGGGGACGGGCCGTGGGCCGCCAGGTTCCGCCCGAAGATCGGCGGTGGATGTGAACACCTCGGACCGCTTCGATGGGTCCGACGGGCCTGACGACCGCGACCTCGACGAGGGCGGCCTCGATCTCACGCCCCGGACCGGGGTGGGGCCATCGTTGCGCCGGCGGGGATCGCGTCGCTGGGTGGCGGTCGGGGTGCTGGCCGCGCTGGCCGTCGTGGTCGTTTTCATCGTGGTCCAGGCCCGCGGAGCCAGCCTCTACTACCGCAACGCGGACGAGGCGGTGGCCCAACGTGAAGAACTGGGCCGCGACCGCTTCCGGCTCCAGGGAGTGGTGGTGGGCGAGCCCGTCGATGACGGCAACGCCAAGGTGTTCTCGGTGGCCTATCGGGGGGTGGCGGTGAAGGTCCGTCACACCGGCAAGGAGCCGGCCCTGTTCAAGCCGGGGCTCCCGGTGGTGGCCGAAGGGTCCTGGAACGCGGCGGGAACCGAGTTCGACAGCGACCGGCTGCTGGTCAAGCACACCGAGGACTACAAGAAGGACGACAGCGGCGATTACGAGGAGCAGCACCCCGACCGGGTGCCCGAAGCCTCGTGAACGCCGCTCTGGGCACGGGCGGCGTCGTCCTGGCCCTGGTCGGATCGCTCGGCGGCATCGTCACCTTGGCGGTGGGGCTGCGGGGCCGGCGCAGCGACCTGCTGCGCATGTCGCGCACCTATGCCTTCATGGTGCTGGGTGGCGCGGTTCTGGCCGTGGCCGCCATGGAACGGGCCCTCATCACCCGGGACTTCTCCCTCGAGTACGTGGCCAACAACGGCTCGCACTCCACCCCCGCCCTGTTCAACGTGGCCACCCTTTGGTCGGCGCTGGAAGGGTCGATCATGTTGTGGGGCCTGATCCTGGCCGGGTACTCGGTGGCGGTGGTGATCAAGTTCCGGGACCGGCTCAACGACCCGCTGGTGGCTTGGGCCATGGTGGTCATGTTCGCGGTGTGCCTGTTCTTCTTCGGGCTGATGTTGGGGCCGGCCAACCCGTTCCGGGTGCTGGCCGACCCGCCCCTCGACGGGCCCGGCCCCAACCCGCTGCTCCAGAACCATCCGCTCATGGCGTTCCACCCGCCCATGCTGTACCTCGGCTACGTCGGCTTCACCGTGCCGTTCGCCTTCGCGGTGGCGGCCCTGGTCACCGGACGCTTGGGCGAAGGCTGGCTGGTCGAGACCCGCCGCTGGACGCTGATCGCCTGGATGTTCTTGACCATGGGCATCGTGGCCGGAGCGTGGTGGAGCCACGAGGTGCTGGGCTGGGGCGGGTACTGGGCATGGGACCCGGTCGAGAACGCCTCGTTCCTGCCATGGCTGACCGGCACCGCCTACCTGCACTCGGTGATGGTTCAGGAACGGCGCGGGATGCTGCGGGTGTGGAACCTGTCGCTGCTGTGCGCCACCTTCTCGCTCACCATCTTGGGCACGTTCCTGACCCGCTCCGGTGTCATCGACTCGGTCCACGCCTTCAGCGAGTCAGCCATCGGACCGCTGCTGCTGGGCTTCTTCGGGCTGATCGTCTTGGTGACGGTGGGCCTGGTCGGCTGGCGCGGAGACCGTCTGCGGTCCCCGGCCCGCATCGACTCGCCGGTGTCGCGCGAGGGCGCGTTCCTCCTCAACAACATCGTGTTCGCCGCCTTCGCCTTCGTGGTGCTGTTGGGCACTGTGTTCCCGCTCATCTCCGAAGCGTTGTCGGCCGAGCGGGTGACGGTGGGTGAGCCCTACTTCGAACGCATGACCACCCCGATCGGGTTGGTGCTGTTGTTCCTCATGGCCGTCGCCCCCGTGCTGCCGTGGCGCAAAGCCTCGGGGGAGACGTTGCGGAGCCGGCTGCTGTGGCCGGGCTGGTTCGGAACCGGGATCCTGGCCCTCGCGGTGGCGTTGGGGGCGCGGGGCCTGGCCCCGCTGCTGGCCTTCTTCCTGGCCGGTTTCGCCGGCGGTGCAGCCTTTCGCCAGTTGTTCCTGGCCACCCGCCGCCAGGGTTGGCGGGGTCTGACCGGCCGGGCCAACGGCGGCATGATCGTCCACCTCGGGGTGTTGATGATCGCGGTGGCCATCGCCGCTTCCAACAGCTACTCGGTGGAGCGCGACGCTCGCCTGTGCGTGGAGGCTGCCCCGGGCTGTCCGTCAACGGTCACCGTTCGGGGACATGAGATCACATACCTGGGGCCGACGTCGGACATGACCGCGGCCCGTCGTCAGGTCGGCGCCAAGCTCGATGTGGGCGGCAAGGTGTTCGAACCGGCCATCCAACAGTTCGTCAACGGGACCCAACAGATCGGCAAGCCGTCGGTGCGCAACACCGCCCGGGACTCGGTGCTGCTCACCCTCACCGACCTTCCCGCCGCCGACGGCTCGGTGACGGTCAAGATCATCGTCCAGCCTCTGATCGTGTGGCTGTGGATCGGAGGTGGCGTTATGGCGCTCGGATCGTTGATGGCGGTGTACCCCGGACGACGCCGCGTGGCGACGGCACCGGTGTCAGCGCCGGTGTCGGTGTCGGCATGAGCGAGCGCCGACACCCTGCCCGCGCCGCGGCATTGGTGGCGGGGGTGATCGTGGCCCTGCTGGTCGTGCTGTTGGCCACCCGCGACCCGGCGACCGAGCGCAACAGCACCAGCAAGCTGATCGGTCAGAGGGCGCCCGCCGTAGCGGGAGAGGTCCTGTTGGGGGAGCCGTTCGACATCGGTGCCACCGACCGTTGGGTGGTGGTCAACTTCTTCGCCACTTGGTGCGCACCCTGTGTCACCGAACATCCTGAACTGGTCAAGTTCTCGACCGCCCACGCCAAGACCGGCGACGCCCGGGTGATCAGCGTTGTGTACTCCGACGACGGTGACGCGGTGCGTCGGTTCTTCAACGAGCGGGGCGGGGACTGGACGGTGTTCGACTCCGACCAGGGTCGGACCGCCCTGGACTGGGGAGTGGCCAAGGTGCCCGAGTCCTACCTGGTGGCCCCCACCGGGATCGTGGTGGAGCGTTTCGTCAGCGGCGTCACCCAGGCGCAGCTCGATGCCGCCATCGCCGGTTTCACCCAGGCCGCCGCCGCTCCGTCGGCCGAGTCCACGGAGACCACGTCGTGACCAGCCCCGCCCCTCGTTCCCGTCGCAAGGTCGGCTGGCTGCCTTGGGGGCTCATGGGTGTGGTGGTGCTGGTGCTGCTGGCGGTGGGGACGCTCGGTGGTGATCCGCCGACGTTGGAGGAACGAGCCCGCAACCTGGAGGAGTCGATCCGATGCCCGTCGTGTGCCAGCCAGGCCGTCGCCAACAGCGACACCCCAGCCGCGGAGGCGGTCCGGGTGCTGATCAAGGAACGCCTGGCCGCCGGCGACACCGACGAAGAGATCCGTGACTATGTGGCGTCGCGCTACCCCGACGGACGCCAACTGCTGCTCGACCCGTCCGGCTCCGGGTTCGGCGCCCTGGTCTGGGCGCTGCCAGTGGTGGCGGCGGTCGCCGCGGTGGCCGCCCTGACGTATCGCTTCGGTGACTGGAAACCCCGCCGGGTCGAGGTGAGCGACGCCGACCGGGACCTGGTGGCCGCGGCGTTGGTGGCCGAGGGCGAAGAGCAATGAGCGCTGAGCGTGACACCCGTCGTCCCTCGCGTCTGGATCCCGACGAGTTGGCGGCCCTGGAAGAACAGCGGGACTTCCTGCTGCGCTCCATCACCGACCTCGACCAAGAGCACGCCGCGGGCGACCTAGAGGACGGTGACTACCAGTCGCTCAAGGACGACTACACCGCCCGGGCGGCCGAGGTGCTGCGGGCGATCGAACAACAAAAGCAGGGCTTCGCCCAAGCGCGCCGTCCCCGCAGCGCGTCGCGCACCGCCATGATCATCGCCGGCGTGTTGGCCTTCGGCCTGGTGGCGGGGTGGGCGGTGGCGCGCTCCATGGGGGCGAGAGAGGCCGGGGACACCATCACCGGTGGCATCGACGTCAAGCAGTCACCCAGTCAGCGGGCTCAAGCCTGCGTGCAGATGATCAACCCGTCCTCGCCGTCGGCGGCGGTGGAGTGCTTCCGCGAGGTCCTCGACGAGGACCCCCGCAACCCGGTGGCCAACACCTGGCTGGGCTGGCAGATCGGGATGACCGCCTCACTGGCCCAAGGCGACGACGCCGTCGCGCTGGAGAAGGCGGCGGAGCAACTGGTCGAGCAGGCGATCGCGGTGGACCCCAACTACAGCTACGCCCGAGCGTTCCGGGCGGTACTGGCCTACCGGCGGGGTGACTTCGAGCTGGCCAAGAAGTACTTGGAGGAGTTCGAGGCAAATGACCCCTCGCCCGACGCCCGCTCGGTCATCGAGCAACAGCAACTGGCCCAGAAGATCGACGAGGCCCTGGCCCAAGGCTCGACCACCACGGCACCGCCATCGACCACACCCCCGACCTCGGCTCCCGGTTGACCCCAGCCCTGAACGGGTCCGGTGGGTGGTCAGCCGGTACGCAGGGCCCGTAGACCGGCGATCACGGCCGGTAGGTGTTCGGCCAGGCGGTCGATGTCGGCGTCGGTGGTGTTCCAACCCACCGACAGTCGCAGGGAGTGGTGGGCATCGACGCCCATCGCCTCCAGCACCGGTGACGGCTCCAGCGACTCCGACGAACACGCGCTCCCCGAGTGCGCCGCGATACCGGCCCGGTCCAGGCCCAGAAGTACGCCCTGAGGCTCGACGCCTTCCACCCCGACGCACACCAGGTGGGGGAGTCGGTGGTCGGGGTGACCGTAGGCGGTGATGCCGTCGATGGCTTCCAGCACCGTGCGGATGCGGTCGGTGAGCCGCCGGGATTCGGCGGCCTCGGCCGCCCACCGAACCACCCCCGACTGGGTGTCGCTCAACAGCTCGGCGCAGGCGGCGCCGAGACCGACCAGTTGGGCCACCGGCTCGAGCCCGGCCCGGCGGGCCCGCTCCTGATCGCCGCCCACCATCAGGGGAGGAATGCGCAGACCCCTCCTGACCAACAGCGCTCCGGTCCCGGCGGGACCGCCCAGCTTGTGGCCGCTCACCGACATCAGGTCGGCACCCAGGTCGGTGAAGGCGATCTCGTCCCGCCCGACGGCGGCGGCGGCGTCGACGTGGACCAGCACCCCCCGCTTCCGGCAGGCGTCCACCACCTCGGCCACCGGCTGGGTGGTCCCCACCTCGTGGTTGGCCCACTGGACGTGAACCGCCACGGTGGCGTCGGTGACCGCGGCCAGGACCTCGTCGGGGTCGACGCGCCCGAAGCCGTCGACACCGACGACGGTGACCTCGCCCCCGCGTTCGGCGGCTCGGCGGACGGCGGAATGTTCTACCGCGGTGACCACCTGATGGGGCGAGACGATCCCCCGTTCGATGCCCCGCGCCGCCGCCCCCCAGACCGCGGCCACGATCGCCTCGGTGGCCCCGCTGGTGAACACCACCTCTCGGCTCCGAGCCCCGAGCAGCCCGGCGACCTGTTCACGGGCCGTCTCCAGGGCCACCCGGGACGTGAGGCCCTCCTCGTGGATCCGCCCCGGGTCTCCGCTCAGGGTTCCGAGCGCGTCGATCATGGCGGCTCGGGCCGCGGGGCGTAGGGGAGAGGTGGACGAGTGGTCCAGGTAAGCCCGGTGGGTGGGGCTGTCAGGTCCGGGATGAGTCGATGGAGGAGCGATGTCACCGACCATAGGCTCCGCTCCGCGTCCGCTGCGCGGTGGATATCGTTTGTCGCACGAGCGCCGAGAGGCCGTCAGGAAGGTGGGTGGACCGATGGAACGGGAGTGGCCGACCGAACCTCCGACGGCGCAACCGGACCTCCCGCCGCCGCCTCCTCTTCCGCCGTCGCCAGGCTTCCAGACCCCGCCGGCTGGAGGTAAGCCCTATGCGCCTTCTTCGGGAGTGGACCGCAAGCTGGCGCCGCTCATCTCGTTCATGCTGGCCGGAGGGATTCCGGCCTTCTTCGTCCTCTCGGCCGGGTTCGGAGAGACCGATACCGGGGCGGGGAGCGCGGTGGGTGCCACGCTTCAGTTGACGGCCGCCATACTCGCCTTCGGCGGAGTCGCCGCCCTGGTGACCTGGGCCTTCACCCAGACCACGTCGGGCATGGTGAAGGGCGTTTCGTTGGCCGTGATGCTGGTGGGCTCGGTCCTGTGGGGAGCCTGGGCGACCTTCATCGGATTGATGCTGGTCTTGATCGAACGCAACGGCGGTTAGGAGGCGAGCCGAGAACCGTGGCCGTGTCTCAGCCGACGGTTGTGATGCAGGTGGGGTCGCCGGTGGCTCGGGAGGACTCGGTGGTGGTGTCGGTCGTGCCGTAGAGCGACTCGAGCATTCCCTTGACCATGCCCCGGTCTACGGCGCAGATCACCGGGTGCTCGATGGCGACGTCGCCGAAGGGGCAGTGCTCCGAGATGATTCGCAGCCCGGCCGGGCTGTCCTCGGCCCGGGCGGCGAAGCCGTGGGCCGACAGGGCGTCGGCGACGGAGTGGAGGGCGGTTCGAAACGAGCGCTGGGCTTCGCCGGTGTCGCCCATCGCCTCGGCCATGGCCCGGCCGTATTCGGTACCGACCTGTTCTGCCAGGGCCTCGGCCTCGGCCTCGGGGAGGCGGGCCAGGGCTCGACCCAACAGGGTGATGACCACGTCGTCGTGGCGGACCGGCAGGTCGACCACCATCGTCTCGGCCCGTGACCGGTAACGCTTGGACGGGCGACCAGCGCCGGAGGAACCTGGCGTTCGTCCGACGGTCACCTCGAGGTGGCCGCCGGCCACCAGCTTGTCGAGGTGGTGGCGGGCCACGTTGGCGTGCAGGTCGAAGCGGTGGGCCACCTCGGTGGCGGTGACACCCTCGGGCTGTTCGTGGACGAACAGATAGATGTCTCGACGGGTCGGGTCACCGAAGGCCGAGGTGAGGGCCGAGACCGCGGAGGCGAAGTCCGTCGGGCTGAGAGCCGACGCCTCCTGCGGACTGAGGTTCGGCGAGGTCACCCCGGTATTCTACCTATGTCTGTAGGAGAAATTCCGACGCGAGGAACACCAGTGCCCACCGAAGCTGAGATCATCGAGGCCATCCGTCCCGTCCAGGACCCCGAACTGCGACGCAGCATCGTCGACCTCGGGATGCTCAAGGAGGTGGTGGAGGCCGACGGCGCCGTGCGCGTCATGGTGGCGCTGACCACCCCCGGCTGCCCGCTCAAGAACGAGATCACCCGCCGGGTCGAAGAAGCGGTGATGGCCGTCGACGGGGTGAAGGCGGTACAGGTCGACTTCACCTCGATGAGCGCCGAGGAGCTCGCCGCCCTACGCCAGGAGCTCCACGGGAACCCGGCCGCGACCGCCGGAACCCACCAGGCCCACGGCCACGCCGAAGGGCGGGCGGTGCCGTTCGCCGATCCCTCCAGCCCGACCCGGGTCCTGCTGATCGCGTCGGGCAAGGGCGGGGTGGGCAAGTCGTCGGTGTCGACCAACCTGGCGGTCGCCCTGGCCCAGCGGGGTCGTTCGGTGGCGATCGTGGACGCCGACGTGTGGGGCTTCTCGATCCCCAAGATGCTGGGCATCACCCAGGAACCCACCGTCATCGACTCCATGCTGGTGCCGCCCGAAGCTCACGGTGTCCGTTGCATCTCGATGGGCTTCTTCGCGGGGGAGGACCAAGCGGTCATCTGGCGGGGGCCGATGCTGCACAAGGCCCTCGAGCAGTTCCTGACCGACGTGTTCTGGGACGACCCCGACTACCTGATCATCGACCTGCCCCCCGGTACCGGTGATGTCTCGCTGTCGATCAGCCAGTTCCTGCCCCGGGCCGAGGTCTACGTGGTGACCACCCCCCAGCCCGCCGCCCAGCGGGTCGCCCAGCGGGCCGCGGCCATGGCCGAGAAGGTGCACCTCGAGGTCAAGGGCGTGATCGAGAACATGTCGTGGTTCACCGGCGACGACGGTGTCCGCTACGAGATCTTCGGTTCGGGCGGCGGCCAGGAACTCGCCGACAAGCTCGAGGTTCCCCTCCTCGGTCGGATCCCCCTGCGCCCCGACCTGCGAGAAGGTTCCGACGACGGTCGCCCGGTGATGGCCGTCGATCCGACCAGCGAGGCGTCCCAGGCGGTGGCCGAGATCGCCGAGCAGATCGACGTCGCCCTCGCCCCGACCCGCCGGTTCAACCCGGGCTTGGCCCTGCTCAACGACTGAGCGACCCGGGCACCAACTGAGCCGAGCCCCAACCGAGCCAGGCACACGATCCGGGTCGGCGGCCACGGAGCGTGGTGTCGAGGAAGTATCGGCACAATGGTCAAGTGACGGCTGTCTCCGCCGACAGGTTCCTCACCCCGGGGAAGGGACCTGAGTGGAGTCGACCAGCATCGGTAGCGACGTGGCGGCGCGGGCCCGGCTTGGCGCGCTTCACGCGCTCGGGGTGCTCGACGTTCACGACGATCCGGCGCTGGAGGCGTTGATCTCCCTGGCCGCTCGCTTGTCGCGCGGTGACCTCCAGGTTTGGTTGCGAGGCCCGGTGCTCCCGCTGGCCAGCGGGGGCATGAACGTTTCCGAGCTGCAGCCGGTCACGTCCACTTCGCTCGACCTCGTCGATCCTGAGGGTCGGGTCACGTTGGCGGTCGGCGGCATCGACGTGGGCGAGCTCCGGTCACGGCGGGTGTCCCAGCGGGCTCTGGCCCAGGTGGGCGTAGAGGTCGAGGCGTTCCTGGAGCTCAGGAACCGGACCGCCCGGCACGACTCCCGGGGCCGCCCGGTCGGGGTCTTGGCGGTGGACGCGACCTTCACTGTCGTGTGGGCGAGCCCCGAGATCGCCGAGATGGGGCTCGGAGGGGGTCGGGACCTGATGCAGGAACCGGCCCTGTCGTTGGTGCCCGACAGCGACCTCGAAACGGCATCGCAGCTGATCAGCCGCAGTGCCCGGGGAACGGGTAGGAGTTCGAACATCGCGGTGCCGCTGCACACCGCGGCGGGCGAGACGTCGATGTTCGAGGTCTGGAGCGAGAACCGACTCGCCGATGCCGACGTCGGACTCCAACTGCTGGTGATCCGCCATGCCGAAGGCCGGTCCGAGCTGGCCTTGCTCGGTGACCAGATGTACGTGTTGAACCGGCTCAGCGCCGGGGAGCCGTTGGGTGAGGTCCTGCACCGGGTCACCGACCTGTTGGAGAACCGTGACCCCTCGTCGCTGGCTTGCATCATGGAGTACGACCCCGTCGACGACGCCCTGCACCCGTTGATCGCCCCTCACCTGCCGGTTCCGGTGGTGGGGTCCTTGATCGGGCTGCGACCCCGACCAGGGGGACCGGCGGGGTCGGGTTCCTTTCATGCCGACGTGGTCCAGATGTCGGCCGACGTGGCGACGGACCCGGCTTATGCCGACCTGGCCCCGGTGCTGACCGCCAACGGCATCCGGTCGTGTTGGAGCATCCCGATCCGTTCGTTCACCAACGGTGAGCCGATGGGGACGATCGACGTGTTCCGCACCGTCGCCGGCCACCCCGAGGCGGCCGAGTCACGGGTGTTGTCGTTGGCGTCCCGACTGGCCGCCATCGCCATCGACCAGGACACCAGAGAGCGGGAGCTGCGCCACTAGGCCAACCACGACCCCCTCACCGATCTGGCCAACCGGGCGATGTTCGACTCCCGCCTCACCGAGGTGGCGGCCGACGGCAACGTCGGCGTGCTGTTCTTGGACCTGGACCGTTTCAAGCTGGTCAACGACACCCTGGGCCACGAGTTCGGTGACGAGGTCCTCCAAGCCGTGGCCCGGCGGCTGGAGATGGCGGTCGACGATCCGATCCTGGTGTCGCGCTTCGGGGGCGACGAGTTCACGGTCCTGGTACCCAAGGTCGAAGCGGTAGCCGACCTGGTGGCGGTGGGTGAACGTCTCCTCGCGGTGCTGAGCGCTCCCTATACGGTCCGCGACCATCGGGTGGTGATCCAGGGGAGCATGGGGGCGGCCATGGCTGTCGATCCGCCCGAGGATCCCCGGTCGCTGGTCCGCGCCGCTGACACCGCGCTCTACCACGCCAAGGACCAGGGGCGCGGACGGGTGGTGGTCTTCGACGACCGGATGCTCGAAGCCGGAGCTCAACGGGTCCGCATCGAGGGTGTCTTGCGCGAGGCGTTGGACAACGACGGGATCGTCGTGCACTTTTAGCCCACGGTCCGCCTCGAGGACGGTGCGGTGCTCGGCCTGGAGGCCTTGGCCCGCTGCGAAGCCCCCGCCGGCGGGGTGCTGCCGCCGGTCCTGTTCATCCCGGTGGCCGAGGAGGTCGGGCTGATCCCCGAGGTGTTCGAGACCGTCCTCACCCGGGCGTGTGAGGCCTCCAAGGAGTGGAACGAAGACCGCGATCGTCCGGTGGTGGTGTGGGTGAACCTGTCGCCCAGCCAGCTCGGGTCGGTGGCGGTGGTGGCCCAGATCTCCCGGATCATGGAGTTGACCGGGGTGGATCCGGCGGTGATCGGCTTCGAGGTCACCGAGTCCGGGATCTTGCCCGACCCCGAACAGGCTGCGGTGTTCCTGTCCCAGCTCCGCGATCTGGGAACCCGCATCGCCATCGACGACTTCGGAACCGGCTACTCCTCGCTCGGTTACCTCCAGAGCCTGCCGGTCGACACCGTCAAGCTGGATCGCAGCTTCGTGGTGCGCGCCGGTGACGATCCCCGGAGCCGGGCCATCGTCGGTTCGGTGGTGGAGCTGGCCAAGGCGATGTCACTGTCGTGTGTCGCCGAGGGCGTCGAGACCACCGATCAGCTCGACGTGATGGTCGAGCTGGGTTGTCCGGCGGTGCAGGGTTACGTGTTCGCCCGTCCGGCGCCGGTCGACGAGGTCACCGTGTGGTTGGCCGATCGTCCTTGACCGGCCAACCACACGGGTCCGTGTGGGTTCAGGTCAACCGGTGTAGCTGGGGTTGCTGCTCACGGGGCGGGCCGGCGGGGCGGTGTTGGGCCGTGAGCCGGGGGTGGTGGTGGTCGTCGACGACGGCGGTGCGGTCGGCTCGGCGGTGCAGCCCGGTGCCGATCCCTGGGGCTTCACGCAGATGACGTGGCGTCCCCCGGTGTCTGGGGTGTCCACCGACAACATGTCGGTGTCAGCGTCGTAGGCCTGGGTCCAAGAACCGTTGGCGTCGGAGGTCTCCACCACGTAACCGTTGGGGTAGGTGGCTTCACGATCGAGGTAGATCGAGGTCGGACCCTGGGCCGAGCCGTCGGTGAAGCTGATGCGCAGGGTGCGGGTGTTGGGATCCCAGCGGCTCATCTCGGGACGGCCGGCGATTCCCCGGGGGTAGGGCTGGAAGATCCGCCCGATGTTGGGCCGGGCGTTACCCGCCGAGTCGAACGGGCAGTAGCCCCCACCCCAGCACATCTGGAAGTGCGACCAGCCCGAGGTGGTCTCCTCGAGGGTCTTGAGGGCCAGGTCGACGAAGGCGTCCATGCCGGGCTTCTCGGGGCTGGCGATGCCCCACTCACCCACCAGCATGGGCATGGGGTACTTGTCGGTGTAGGTGGTGATGGCGTCGGCCCACTTGGTGAAGAACTCCGGGTTTATCTGGACCTTGCCGCCCTCGCTGTACGTCGCCATCTCGATGTCGGGGTCGTACATGTGGGGGTAGAAGGCGACCTTGGGTCCGTGGACCTGGCCGAGGCTGGTGGCGATGCCCAGTGACGCCAGGTTCGGCGGTTCGATGAACACCCAGTGGTCGGAGTCGACGGCCGAGATGGCATCGGTGAGGCGCTGGTACATGGGGGTGAGCTGTTCGCTCTCCACCCGGGCCGCGGCCGTGAAGATGTCCTCACCTTCGCGGATCTTTCCGAACGGCTCGTTCATGAGGTCGTAGCCGATGAGGTTCGGGTGGTCCTTGACCCGGTTGACGACGGCCATCCAGGCATCGATCTGCTCCTGGCGCAGGTCGGGGTCCTCGTAGAGGTGCTCGAAGGCGGCCTGCACGGCGGGCTGCATGTACGACAGCAGCCAGTTGTCCTGCGCTTCGAAAGGCAGTCCGTCGTCGCGGGTGGCCCACGTGGGGATTCCTTCGGACCCGAAGGCCTCGCCGTAGACGTCTTGGTGCATGTCGAAGATGACCCGGATGCCGTGCTTTTGGGCTCGGTCCAAGACGGTCTCGAGTTGGTCCAAGAAGGCTTCGTCGATCTGGTCCTTCTCGGGTTCGAGGTACTGCCAGTAGAAGGCGACCCGGATGTGGTCCATGCCTCGGGCCGCGGCGTTGGCGAGGATCGCGTCGGTGACGTCGTTGGCGGGATCGTCGGTCTTCATGTTGAAGCCGCGCAGGATCTGGGCTCGCCCGGAGCTGTCGGAGATGTAGACGCGACCGTCGGTTCCGGTGACGGTCCCCCACTCGGCGACCGGGCCGGCACCGTCGTCGCCGGCGGCGCCGGCGGGAGTGCCCGACGGGCCTAGGGGAAGGGCCAGGGCGGCCATGGCGGACAGGGCGGCGATGCCCCGGCGACGGAACCGCCGGGTGGAACGGTTTGTGGTGGTGGCCATGGTCACAGACAATACCCCAGAACGCGATAGCCGAGTCTTTGTTCGGATCTGATCGGAGTCCTTGCTCGACTATCAGATTTGTGCTGGAGCAAGGTGGGGCGCCGGCCGATCAAGAACCCATGGCCTCCCCCTCCGGACATCACCGTCGCCGACGTCTCCGGCGCCTCCTTCCAGTCGCCTTGGCGCCCGCAGCGCTGGCGGGGCTTTTGACCGCCTGTGGGCCCACCGTGCCCGGCACGGAATGCCCGATGTTCCCGGTCAACAGTCACTGGCACACGACGGTGACCAATGCCCCCGTGCTGACCAACTCGACCAACCTGGTCAACACCGTGGGGGCAACCAAGGGCCTCAAGGCCGACTTCGGTTCGGGACTGTGGGAAGGCGGGCCGATCGGCATCCCCTTCGTGGTGGTGGCACCGGGCCAGGCCAAGTCGACGGTCACCTTCGAGTACGACGACGAGAGCGACCACGAGGGCTACCCGATTCCGCCCAACCCGCCGATCGAGGGCGGCACCAACGGTGACGGTGACCGCCACATCCTCATGGTGGAGCCCGCCGAGTGCAAGCTCTATGAGCTCTACTCGGCCTACCCCAATGGGGACGGAACCTGGAACGCCGGGTCCGGTGCGATCTGGGATCTGCGCTCCAACGCCCAACGCCCGCTGGGGTGGACGTCGGCCGACGCCGCCGGCCTGCCGATCGTGCCCGGCCTGGTCCGCTACGACGAGGTGGAGGCGGGCAAGATCGAGCACGCCATCCGCATGACCGTGCCCCAGTCCCGTCGTACCTACCTGTGGCCCGCCAGCCACTTTGCCAGCTCCAGCACCGACCCCAACCGGCCGGCCATGGGTGAACGGTTCCGCCTCAAGTCGACCGTCAACGAGAACAACTTCCCCGAACAGGTCAGGCCGATCATCGTGGCCCTCAAGACCTACGGGGCGATCGTCGCCGACAACGGCTCGTCGTGGTACATGTCGGGCGCCCCCGACGAGCGGTGGGACAACGACCAGCTCCAGACCCTCAACCAGATCAAGGGGTCCGACTTCGTGGCCGTCGACGGCTCGGCGATGATGATCGACGTCAACTCCGGTCAGGCCCAGCCGTTCCCCTAGGCCCGCTGGCCTGATGAGGTTCCGGCTGTGGCACGCTGGCTGGCGTGCCACAGCCGTTACAACTCAGGTTCGTCAAGTCGGCTGACGACCTCTCGGCGCTGCCTCCCAGCCCGGCCGAGGTGGCGGTGGTCGGCCGTTCCAACGTCGGCAAGTCGTCGCTGCTCAACGCCTTGGCCCGACGCAACAAGCTGGCCCACGTCTCCAAGACCCCGGGCCGCACCCAGCTCTTGAACCTGTTCGAGCTGCCCGACGGCACCACGGTGGTCGACTGCCCCGGCTACGGCTACGCCGCGGTGTCCAAGTCGATGCGGGCCGGATGGCAGCAGATGATCGAGGGCTACCTGACGGGCCGGGAGGAACTGGTCAAGATCTTGGTCCTGGTCGACGGTGAGGTGGGGCCGACCAAGCTCGACGTCCAGCTCCTGGAGTGGTTGCGGGCCGAGGACCTGCCCTACGCGGTCATCGCCACCAAGCACGACAAGGTCAAGTCGTCGCTGCGGGAGAAGCGCAAGAAGGACCTGGCCGCCGGGTGCGGACTGGACAAGGGTGAGGTCATCTGGGTCAGCGCCGCCAAGAACGTCGGCGTGGACCGCCTAGCCGACCAGATCCGCAACTGGCTGGCCGAATAGCCGTTCAGGCGTCGTTGCGGCCGCGGTCGCGACGGATGGATGCCCTGCGGCCTCGGATGGTGGTGTTGCGCATGGCCTGGATCACGTCTTCGGCCGACCCGGCCGGTACCTCGACCAGGCTGAACTTCTCGAAGATCTGGATGGCACCGATGTCTCGGCCCTGGAGCTGGCTCTCGCCGGTGATGGCCCCGACCAGGTCACCGGGGCGTACTCGGTCCATCCTGCCTACGTTGATGAACAGCTTGTCGACGTCGCCGCCGTCGCCACGGTTGCGTCCCCTGTCATCGCGTCCCCTGTCATCGCGTCGACCCCGGTCCCGGCCTTGATCTCGCCCTCGGTCGCGATCGTTGCGCTCCCGGTCGCGGCGGGGGCGTTCGGCCGCATCGGGGATCTCCTGGTCGTCCACCGCGGCGCCGGTGGTGGAATCGTGGGCCAGCTTCAGGGCGGCGGCGGCCACGTCGGCCAACTCGAACTCACCGGCCAGGGCCTCCACCGCGGGCAGGAAGCGGGCGGAGTCATCGGCCTCGAGGACCTCACGCAACGAACCCAGGATCTGTTCGTTCTGGGCGGCCCGCAGGTCGGCCACCGATGGAACCTTCTCGGGGGCCAGCTTGCGCCGGGTGACCCGTTCGATGTTGGAGGTCTGACGGCGTTCGCGGGGTTCGGCCAGGGTGATGGCCACGCCCTCACGGCCCGCTCGACCCACCCGGCCCACCCGGTGCACGTAGGACTCGGGCGCCGAGGGCACGTCGTAGTTCACGACGTGGGTGAGGTGGTCGATGTCGAGGCCCCGGGCCGCCACATCGGTGGCCACCAGCAGGTCGGCGGCACCGGAACGCAACCGGCCCATGACCCGGTCGCGCTGGAGCTGGTCCATGCCGCCGTGCAGCGCCTCGGCCCGGTAGCCGCGGCCGTTGAGGGTCTCGGTCAGCTCATCGACCTCGGTGCGGGTCCTACAAAAGACCAGGGCGGCGTCGGGTTGTTCGACGTCGAGGATCCGGCCCAGCGCCGCAGGTTTGTGGGCCCGGGCCACCACGTAGACCCGCTCGCTGACCCGGGGTGCCTCACCTTCGGGGGTCTGGTCGGCCTGGATGCGGATCCGCACTGGGTCGGTCAGGTGCTTGCGGGCTATGGCCTCGATCCGAGGCGGCATCGTGGCCGAGAACAGCACGGTCTGGCGGGACTCGGGGGTGGCGCCCAAGATGGCGTCGAGGTCTTCGGCGAAGCCCATGTCGAGCATCTCGTCGGCCTCGTCGAGCACCACGATCTCGACGTGGTCGAGGTTCAGGGTGCCCCGGTTGATGTGGTCGATGGCTCGGCCCGGGGTGGCCACCACAACGTGGACCCCCCGCTGGAGGACCTTGAGCTGGCGGATGATCGGTTGACCGCCGTAGATGGGCAGTACCTCGGTGTCGAGGTGACGGCCGTACTTGTAGATGGCTTCGGACACCTGCACGGCCAGCTCCCGGGTGGGCACCAGGATGAGAGCCAGCGGTTGGGGATCACTGCCCGGAACCACCCGTTCCAGGACGGGTAGGGCGAACGCCGCGGTCTTGCCGGTGCCGGTGGCGGCCTGGCCGACCAGGTCACGGCCGGCCACGATCTCGGTGATGGCCTCTCGCTGGATGGGGGTCGGCTCCTCGTATCCGAGCCCGGTCAAGGCCCGCAGTACCTCGGCCCGTAGGCCGAGCTCGGCGAAACCGCCCTGGCCGGCGTTTTCGGTTGGGTTTTCGGTCCCGGATGGAACAGCGTCTGACATGGAACGGCTCCACGGGCTCGATGAACCCCACCAGTCTCGCACCGCCTCGCCACAAACCCCTATCTGAGGATCACGCCGGACGTCGCTCGTTCAGCTCCGCGGTGTTGTCGACCAGGATGCGCCGGCGGTCGGCCTCGCCCAGGTGGTCCAGCTCGGACCGGTACTGGGCGGGTTCGGGCAGGGCTTCGATGTGGGGCCAGTCGCTTCCGAAGATCACCCGGTCGACGCCGACCGCGTCGATCACGTCGTCCACCCGGTCCTCCCAGAACGGGTTGATCCACACGTGGCGGCGGAACGTCTCCACTGGGTCTTCGGGGAACCAGCCGTTCATCTTGCGGGCCAGGATCGCCAACCGTTCGAACAGCCCGGGCAGGAACTTGGACCCGTTCTCCACCGACGCCACCCGCAAGTTGGGGAAACGGTGGAACAAGTTGTCGCAGATGAGGGCGGACAGCCAGTCTTCGATCGGCCGCTCCAGTTGCAGCATGCGGATGGGCTGGGGGATGCCTCCGAAGTCGGTGGTGAACCCGTCTCGGGCGTAGCCGTGGGCGGTGTAGCCGCTGTCTCCGGCGTGGACCACCACGGTGATGCCGGCCTCGTTGACCCGGGCCCAGAACGGGTCGAACTCGGGTGCCCCGGGCGACCGGGGACCGTTGCGGGTGGTGGCGGCGGCGGGGCGGGTGACGATGGTCCGGGCCCCGTGGTCCAGTGCCCACTCCAGTTCGGCGCAGGCCCAGTCGACGTCGACCAGAGTGAAGTAGGGGGCGGCGAAGATCCGGTCCTGGTAGGCGAAACCCCAGTCCTCGGCCAGCCACCGGTTGAAGGCGGTGAACAGCAGCATCACTGCCTCGGGGTCGTCCTTGAGGGGTTCCTCGTAGATCATGCCCATGGTGGGGAACATCCAGCACCGATCCACACCCTGGGCGTCCATCACCGTCAGGCGGGCGTCACGGTCGCGGTACTCGGGCCGGATCGGCTCGTGTCGTCGCAGGAGCTCCAACGGGTCGTCGCCGTGGGGATTGCCCCGGAAGTAGTCGGCCAGGACACCTGGCGGGGCCACCGGATCGAAGGTGGCGTTCTTGACCCCCCGGAATACCTGCCCGCCCAGCACGGGATAGGTGCGCCCGTCGATGGTCGACCACTGGAACACCCGGGTCGCCTGAGCTGGATCGAGGTGCCGGGTCACGCAATCCAGCGCCTCGTAGTAGTGGTTGTCAGCATCGAACAAAGCGGTCACCCCTCAGTTGCCCCGATTTTCCTGTACTCGCTCTAGGCGTTGAACAGCATCCAAGTTACGGTATTGTTCTACCAAGGGATCTGCTGGGATCAGAGCGAGCTGGTTTGAGAGATCAGCTATCGACAAGCCGTCGAATGGAAAACTTATTCTTAGAGCGTGGTCGGACATGTCTACCGAACCGTTCACAACAGAGAACACAGTCTGGCCAGTCTGCTGCGACCACTCATCGCCGAGCTTGAACAATGAAATGATGTAGTGGTGGCCTACCTCAAGAGTTGGTGCACCCGACGCAACCTCTGAAACGTATCCGGCTTCCGTCATATAGCCACCAAGCGTCTGGATCTCAACCGTCGAATCCTGACCTAGATCATCTCCCCAGAGAACCGAATCAACCTCTAAGGCTACGAACCTCTGAACCGTGTTTCCCAAGCCAGCTCCAGCGCTTCCTTCGACCTCTTCGAAACGCTCTGACGCGACCCGTACGTCGACCACGGCGTCTCCAAAGTCGATCATGTCGCGGGGCCGCCGTTGCGGTAGAACGTCCATGCCTTGGGTGGCGACTGTTCGCACCGCCACATACCGGTCCGAGTCCGAT
The DNA here is from genome assembly GCA_020439505.1 of Acidimicrobiales bacterium. Taxonomy (GTDB): domain Bacteria; phylum Actinomycetota; class Acidimicrobiia; order Acidimicrobiales; family Iamiaceae; genus Aquihabitans. The sequence goes on along the minus strand of JAGQSO010000035.1, from coordinate 32,304 downwards.
GCACTCGGGTCAATCCCACACGCCGCCAGGGCGATGGTCAAAGCGCATGAAATAGCCAAATGCCTGAGATTTATCATGGTGGTCCCATTCGTACGAGCGCACGCGTGGCGCCTGTCGATGTTGCGCCGATCCCGGCGATGGAGGGAGGGACTGCGGCGTCATAGGGGCCGGAGTGGGCGGCCCGTCGGCGGCGCGGGACGGTCCCGTCGTCGGGGATGGTCCACGGCCGCGATTCATAGGTGAGTGCTGGCCACGAACTCGGTGGGTTGTCTCGGTCCCGCCACCCTGTTCCGTCATCACCAGCGACGGTAATCCTATTTGGAAGATAAGTGCTACTAAGAGGCTCGGTGGGCCAGCTCCCAACGGGGTTCTGCCTTGCTCACAATGCCGCGGTCGTATGCGCTGTACCGTGCGCGAAGAAGCCGATGACCGATCAGCACTTCTGACCCGACCGGCGCGGCCTGAGCGCCAGGTGCCGACCGGCCCGGTCGCGGGTGTCCCACCAGATGAGCGCCACGCCTACCGAGCCAAGTCCCGCCAACCTCCATCTGGTGGCGGGGGACCGACCGAGGATGTTCACGGATTCGGGCAGGAGGTTCGAGCCCACCACTACCGCGGCGACCACCGCAGCGGCGGCGGCCGGGCCGCGGCGCATCGCCGCTCCTGCCGCGAGGCTCAGCAGCACGAGGGCTTGACAGGTCAGGTCCCGGATTGCCAGGGGGCCTGGCGCAGAGGCCACGAGGGCGATGGTCATTCCCCAGATAACCACCCACGTAAGGAGCAACATAGAAAGGCGTAGGCCAAAACGGCGTCGGCGGGTAGTGGGCGAGGCATCCAAGAGGTTATCTGCCGCTTCGGTGAGGATGGTCGTTATGGCCACCGCGGCACATGCCCCCAGAAGTTGGGCCAGCACGGTGAATGACTCTGCAAACGCCTGCGGGTGAGCCAATCGTTGCTGGCTCACCGCCAACACCGCCAGGCTCATGACCGCGGCGGGGGTAGTCCAGCTAACGGTCCGGACCGTAGGCAAGAACGCGGTGCGCAGTACCTTGATCCTGCTCGAATGCGGCCGGCAGGCCGAAGCCGCTCCCGTCGATCCCTTCAAGGTGTGACCGCCGGGCATTGGTCGCGGGCTACCGCCGGTGCCTCGATCGAGGGAAGACCGAGAAGGTCGAGGACGGCAGATGTGGGTGTCGAGGCTGCGGTCAGCTCATCCCAGCTCGCCTTCAGCGAACCGGCTACCCGACTCACTGGGAGATCGGCCATGGCCAAGGCTGCCTTCACATCACTCTCGTGCCAGGCAACACCAACGGTCGGCTGCGTGTTCCAGGAGGTCACGTCCACCCTTCCGGCTCCGTCTACATCGGCATTCTCGAGGAAGGTGCCGAGCCGACCCCCTCCAACCGTCGACAACCACAGCGCGATGGCGGACCGGGCTTGCCCGTCGGCATGGCACCGCTCTCCCTCACCCCACTGCGACGGCGGGAGGCCGACGGCCCATGATCCGACCTGCATGGCCGTGAACAGTCCGTTCAGGCTGTCCTCAGAACACGGAAGCGCATCCGGGTACACGGAGGGGTGAACCGCGCCGTCCAAGGACCAGGCCCGTGCTAGCGAGACTGCCTCAGCGATGGGTGAGTCCAAGTGTTCGAGCACCGGCGTGGTCCCGCAGTTGCTGTTGGCGACTAGATAGGGGACTCGTTGGGACACAACGAGCGGGCGGTCGCGGACTTCGACGGGGAGCTGGACCAGTACCGCGCCAACTGCTGTCTGCCAATCTCGACGGTGCTGGTCCGTTTCTGGATAGCCGCAGTAGGTCACCGTCCCGTCGACTACGCACCTTTGATGCCGTTCCGGGCGGTTCAACAGGTCGGCCCGTTCCATGGCGACCGTAGGGTCGACGGCCCGGAGTTGGCCGATGCCGGTCACAACGATGACAACCCCGATCATCGAGGTCGCAGTGACGACAGCTCGACCTCGGTTGTGGCGCAACAGGGCCACCATCGCCATCATCGCTGTCCACGCCAGCAGCCACACCAGGTGAAGCAAGGTCGGCCGCACCTCCAGCCCCGACAAGCCTGATGGATGGGGGTTGGCGATGAACCCCAGGAACCGGGTTCGGCTGATCCGGGCTTCGCCGATCTTTCCCGTGATGAAGATCGTGGCCCCGATAACTGGGACTGTCATGAAGGCCCACGGCAGCCACCGAGCCGTTGCCACTCCGAGCACGGCACCGCCAGCGACCAGCAGCAACGGAACGACCAGTTCGGCAAGATCTGGGTCTCCGACTCGGTCCGGTGGGAGTGTCGACCAAACGATGAGCAACGCAACAGCGAACGGGACCCCCACGAGCCCGCCCAGTAGGTGGCCGCCGGTCCGGGCCGCCGTGGATGCCGGCAGCGTGTCGCAGATGACGTCGACGCCGTGTCGCCGATCTCGCAAGGTCGCCAGGTTCGTGAGAACCAGAAGACACCACCCGAGCGGAACCAGCCCCACGGCCACCTCGATCGAAGCCAGGGGCCACGCCGGCTGCCACGTAGCCGCCGTTCGGGCCGTGGCGACCCACAACGGCATGAACATGAGAAAGGCCACCGACCGGGCGATCCGGCGGGCCTCGCCCGGAGCCAGGGCCGTGGCTACGCGCCACCCTGGAGCGGCCGAGGTCACGCCGCCCCCTCGGTGGCCAACGCCCGCTGGCCGAGCATGACCAGGTAGGCGTCTTCGATGGTGGGTTCGACAGCCTCCCCGTCGCTGGGGCGGTCACCGATCACCCGGTAGCGACCACTTGCGGTACGCCAACTCACGGTGGCGTCACGGGCGTGGGAGGCCGAGGACCAGACCATTCCGGTGGCGGTAGCGGCCAGTTCGTCGGGCGTTCCCTCGAAGAACACCCGCCCCTGGTCGATCACCACCACCCGGTCGCAGATGGCGGCGACATCCTCGGTCTGATGCGTTGCCAACACCACTGTGTTGTCCTCGGCTATGGCCCCGATGATCTCTCGGAACCGCAACCTCTGCTCGGGATCGAGTCCTGCGGTCGGCTCGTCGAGCACGAGCAGTTCGGGATGTCCGAGGATGGCCTGCGCCAAAGCGACTCGCCGACGCATGCCCCCCGACAGCCACCGAATCCGCTTCTTCATGACGCCTTCCAGGCCGACCTCGGTGAGCACTCGCCGCACCTCGTCGTGACGCGTGCGCCGATCGGTCATCTCTTTGAGGATGGCGATGTAGTCGACGAACTCGAAGGCGGAGAATCGCTGGTGGAAGCCGGGCTCCTGGGGGACGAACCCGAGGAGCCGTCGGATTGCGAGCCTCCCCTCGCTGGTGCGTGGATCGTGACCCAGCACGGTGACCTGCCCGGAGTCGGCTCCGGTGGCGGTGGCCAGGATCCTCAGCAGGGTGGTCTTTCCCGCCCCGTTGGGCCCGAGCAGTCCCGTGGTTCCCCTGGTGATTCTCAGGTCGATGCCGTCTAGGGCGGTCACCGCTCCGAACGTCCGTCGCAGGTCTGAGATCTCGATCGTGGCGGTCACACCAGGCTCCTTGTGTCGAGGGCGTCGCGGCGGACGTAGACCAACAGGGCCCCCACCGCGGTGACGACCAGGGCCAACCCCTGGCCCGTGGGCCCAAAGATCGGCGAATCCGCAACCGATCGGACCGGTACCGAAGTCCCGGCGAGACGGCCCGACAGCGCCGTCAACACTCCCAACCATGCGACGACCAGCAGACCACTGGCCGTCACCGGCCGAATCCATGTGCTCAAGAGGGCAGCGGCCGAGCAGAGGGCAAGAGAGGGTAGGACCCAGCCCGCCGCCTCCCAACCGTGAGAGGGCAACGCCACCGCGGCGATACCGCACAGAACGAGAGTAGGAACAAGCACGCTGATGCTCCGCAGAATCAGCAGCCACAAGGTCGAGACCGGCATGGTCACCTCGAGTTCGTCCGAGGACGGCCCAGCGGCCACGAAGCTGGCGGCCACCATCGCCATGGGCAGCATCGGCGCCACCGCCAGGAAGAGACCGAGGCCGACGTCTCCCGCTGGTGCCGCCAACACGGTGAACGCCAACGTCGATATCACCGCCAGCAGCCATGGCCGCTCGATTCGGGGGGTTGTCACCAGGATCCGGGCCACATGTTCGGGTACGCCCAGGCGCTCCATGAGGCCCGGTCGACCGGCGTCCACCGAGTCGATGAGATCACCGAACACCAGCGACAGGCGATCCGACATCTCCGGCGCCACCGATGGCACAACCCTGGCCGCCTCGGCCTGACAGGACGCACAGCCCACGATGTGAGCTTCGATCGAAGCTGACGCGGCGGGGGATGCCAGGCCCCGGACGTAGGACTCGATGTCCCTCGGGCTGCCATGCCAGGAGGACGACCTGTGTGACTGCTGCTCTCTCACGATGCTGCTCCGGTGATCTCGGCACGAAGCTGGCTTCGCGCTCTCGCCATTCGCGTCTTGACGGTGCCCTGGGGGATGCGCAACAACTTCGCTGCCTCTCTCGTGCTCAGACCGTCGAGCACCGTGGCCTGAACGACGGCCAACAGTTCGGGGGAGAGCCAGGCGACAGCACCCGCCAGGTCACCGTGTTCGATCCCGACGAGCACCTCATCCTCGGCCACCACCACCAACGAGTCGAGCGCTGCAGGTAAAGGCATGCGGCGATGACGCCGCAACTGGTCGACGAGTCGTCGGATGGCGATGCCCCAGATCCAAGCACCGACATCGCCCGACCCCCGGTACGAGGTGGGCTTTCGCCAGATGGCCAGGAACGTGTCGTGCAGCGCCGCGTCGACGATGGCCTCGTCGCGGCAACGGTGGTGAAGACGGGCCAGCACCCACGGAGAGTGCCGGTAGTAGAGCACCTCTATCGCGGTCCGATCGCCCGCGCCGATCGCGTCCAGTAGCTCCTTGTCGCTGCGGGAATCGGCGCGGGACTCGCTCACACTCCTACTGTCGCACCGAGCACCAGGATCGGTTCACGGCGCATGGGCGAGCACCACCCCGCCACGCTCGGGGCCTTCGAGAGGCCGAGTTTCGACTCTGTCTCCCTGGGCCTGGGGCACTTGGAGTGACGGTTCAGATCTGGTTGCCTGCGGGTGGGTTGCCGCTCGGACCTTTGGGCAGTGTTCTGCGGGTGGACATGGCCGCAATGGTGTTCATGTCCTGCCGGGGGTGGTGATGGGCAGGCCGGTGGCGGTGGCGGCGTCGAGTAGACGGTGGTCGTAGGTGACGAAGGCAACCAGGACCTCTCGGATCGACATGGCGGCGGCCAAGTGGATGGCGTCGAGGCTCCGCAACGAAGGGCTCCCGATCTCACAGGCCTGGTCCACCAGCACCGTTGTCATCGGGATCAGGTCACATCCGCCCAACAGTTGGCGGGCGGCACCGAGTGCGGCGGGGTCGATCCGCTGTACCGAACGCGACACCTCGATCCGGCTGAGTTCACACGTGACCAGGTGATGGGTGTCTCGACCTAGCCAGTCGGCCAGATCGTTGCTCTCGGCTTCTTCGAAGACCAGTTTCAGGAGCGCGGAGCTGTCGAGGTAGATCACCGGTCGTCGCGGCGCTCTGCCGCCAGCGCTGCCGCCGTCGACGGTGCTCGGGCGGGCACGGCTCGGCGCTGGGGGAGAGACGGCGGTGTGGAGGCAGCGATGAGACGCCGGTCAGCGATGGCTTGGTCGCGGAAGGTGCGGGTCTCGCCGGGGGGAACGAGCAGGGCAACGAGCTTGCCCCGCTCGGTGACCTCGACCACCTCGCCTGCCTTGACCCGCTCGACGTAGCGGCTGGCGTGCTGCCTCAGTTCCCGTATCCCGACACGTTCCACGAGCCGATTGTAGCACTAGATGTAGCACATCAGGCCCCAACTCAACCGGGAAGGCAACCCGGGCCGGGACCGGGCTCGGTGGCCTCGGTCAGGGGTGGGAGCGGGGAGGCTTTGCGGGTGATGTCGATGCGGGTGACCGACTGGCCGGCCAGCGCGATCGGGTCGATCGTGAGGCGCCCATCGGTGGCGGTGGCGGTCAGCACCTTGCGGCCCGGGGGGCCGGGCTTGTCGTCGCCCACCCATTCGACGGTCACCTTGTAGGTGCCGTCGGTCAAGCCGTCGACCACAACCGGTAGCCGGGTGGTCTCGGCGTCTGCGAGGTCGGTATGCCACTGGCTGACCAGCACCGTGGTCCGGTCGTCATCGGAAGCGGCGGTCACCCAGGTCGCGGTGGCCCGAGAGCGGGGGATGGTGGTCTTGACCTGGTTGGCGGGCAGGGCCGCCCAGGCCCGGAACCCGGCGTCGGTCACCCCTGAGGGCCGGGAGAGGTAGAGCGCACGGTCGAGACCGGCGTCTTGCATCACCGACAGCGCCGCGGCGTTGAACGCCGCCCCTTCGCAGTTGCTCATCCGGTCGTCGTTGCCGGCGCTCAACGCCCACTCCGACAGGACCAGTTCGCGTTCGCCGGTCAGCTCGGTCCACTCTTGGACCAGGGTGGCGAAGTCGTCGGGGTTGGTGAACGGATTGCGTCCCTGAAGCAGGGCCGGTGCATCGGGCTCGGGGAAGGTCACCCCCTGCAACGGGTTGTTGGGGTACAGGTGCACCGACACGAAGTCGATCTCCAGGCCCAGTTCCTTGGCGGCGGCGATGACGGCCTCGGGCCAGGTGAGACCCCCGTTGGTGAGGACCCGTTCGGAGGTGCCGGCGCCGAAGGCGGTGTCGATCCCGGTGGCGATGGTGGCCGCTTCGTCGGGCGGAAAGCCGTTGACCTTCTCCAGCAGCCCGGCGACGGTCGGGGCGTAGCGTTCGAATGGCCACGGTGAGAAGGCGGCCGGCGTGCCGACTTCGATGTCGACGCCGCTGGTCTCCTCGGCCGCCAGGATCGCGCCGGCCAGCGAGGGCAGGTTGGTGGCCACGAACTCCTCGACGGTGCCGACGTAGCCGTGGCCATTGCTGGGGTCGCCGGGGTTGAGCGGGATGTCGGGCTCGTTCCAGAGCTCGAAGTATCGGAGCGGCACATCGCCGGCTGCTTCACGCTTCACGACCAGGGCGTCGAACAGCTGGTCCAGGAACGCCCGGTAACCGACGGTATCGGTCACCGGACCCTTGGGTTGACCGTCACGGGCGTAACAGGGCGGCACGTAGGAGAGCGACAGGATCGGACGCGCCCCCATGGCGTCGACCGCCTCGATCCAGGACCCGAAGTACTCCACGGTGGCCGGCGACAGGGTTGCCCCAGCGCAGTCGAAGTCGACGAAGTCGTGCTGTGACATCACGTGTCGGACCGTGCGCGGCTGTAGGTCGCCATAAGTGCCGACCAGGTCAGTGGCGGTGTCACGGCCGTGGAAGCCGAGCAGATCTTTGTTCACGGGCCGAACGACCCGACCGACGTCGACCACCAGAGCATCGGCGGGCGTGGTGGCCCGGGACGAGGTCGCACGGTCCTCGGGTTTGGGGTTGTCTTTGCCGGCGCATCCGGTCATCCCGGTCGCCAGGACGACACTCAACAAGACGGCGAGGACGCGGATCGGGCTCTGTCCAACGGTCACGGCTGTCATCAGGGTGCGGCGTGCTCAGATGGGCAGGTCGCCGGTGGCGCTGCGGGTGCTGTTGTGATCGCGGTAGGCGGCGATGGTGCGCTGGGCGATGCGCATCTGGTGGATCTCGTCGGCGCCGTCGGCGAATCGGGCCCAGCGGGCGTGCTGGTACATGTGGGCCAGCGGGGTGTCGGTCGAGTAGCCGAGAGCACCGTGGACCTGGATGGAGCGGTCGATGACCCGGCCCAACATGTTGGCCACGAAGTGCTTGGCCATCGACACCTCGCTCTTGAAGTCGAGCTTGTTGTCGATGCGGTAGGCGGCGTGGAGCACCATGAGCTTGGCCTGGTACAGCTCCATGGTGGAATCGGCGATCATCCACTGGATGCCCTGCTTCTCGGCCAGCATCGAGCCGTGGGAGTACCGGTTGAGGGAGCGGTCGACCATCATGTCGAGCGCGGTTTCGGCCTGGGCGATCCAGCGCATGCAGTGGGCGAGGCGGGCCGGGCCGAGCCGGTACTGGCCGAGCATGTGGCCCTGGCCCCGTCCGCCCAACATGTTCTCGGCCGGTACCCGGAGGTCCTCGATGACGATCTCGGAGTGGCCGGTGCCGCCGTGCATGGTCTCGACCTCTCGCACCCGGTTCCAGCCCGGCTGGTTGGTCTCCACGAGGAAGGCGGTGTTGGCGGCCTGGGGCAGGTCGGGGTTGTCCTCGGTCCGACAGATCAAGATGGCAAAGGTGGCCCGGCGGGCGTTGGAGATGAACCACTTGTGACCGTTGATCACCCACTCGTCGCCGTCTTGCACCGCAGTGGTGCGGATCAGCGTGGGGTCGCTGCCTGCCACCTCGGGTTCGGTCATGGCGAAGCAGCTCATCTGGATGCCCTCGCACAGCGGTCGGAGGTACTTCTCCTTCTGCTCATCGGTGGCCCAGTGCAACAGGGTGTGCATGTTGCCCTCGTCGGGGGCCATGCAGTTGAACACGAACGGGCCGTAGTAGGTCTTGGCCGCTTCGGCCTGGACCATGGCCAACTCCACATGGCCCAGCCCCATGCCGCCCCACTCGGCGGGCATGTGGGGCAGCCAGATCCCGGCCTCTTGGGCCTTGGTCCGCATGCCCAACAGGGCGGTGATGTACTCGGCTCGATCCTCGATGTGGTCGGGGTCGGTGAGCTCGGCCTCGGTGGGTTTGATGACGTCGTCGACGAAGGCCCGGACCCGCATCCGCAGGTCTTCCAGTTCCGGTGAAAGGGTGAAGTCGATGGCCATGGCGGCAACCTACCGTCCCGCTCCACCCCTGTCTTGACCTGCCGGTCAAGGAGGACGTGAAGGAGGACGTGGTGGAATGGTGGAGTGAATCCGGCCGAACGAGTACGAATCGTCACCGAGACCGCCAGGGCGGTGCTGGAGGGTCGCCTCGATGCTGTCGTCGGCGCCCAGACCCTGGCCATCCAGGAAACCCAGATCGCTCCCCACCTGCGGGGTGACCGTATCGATGTCACTCAGGCCGAGGCCGACACCGTGGCGCTCACCCTGCGTCGACTTGGCGAGCAGGTGTCGGACCTGTCGCCCACCAAGCACGACCCCGAAGCGACCCTGGAGATGGCTCGCATCCTCGGCGAGCTGGCCCAGACCCTGCGCTGAACCGGCTGCCCCCGGGTCGTTCCTGGGCGGACCGTTCCGTGGCGCGTTGACCAGTGAGCGGCGTGGAAGTATCAGCGTCTGGTCGCGGCAGGTCGCCGCGTCCACGAAGGGGAGAGATGAACCACATCCGTTCCATCGCCGCCGCCAGCCTGGCCGGTGTCCTACTGCTCAGCGCCCCGGCCTGCTCCAGCGACAAGTCCGAGGACGCCAAGGAGACCACCACCACAGCCGCGGCCGACGACGCCCACAACGGGGCGACCTCGGAGCCCGCAGCCGACACCACCGAGGTCGAAGGTGAAGGGTCCGAGGGCGGCGAGGAAGGTACCGGAACCGTGACGCTGGCCGACGGTGAGGCGGCGGCGGACAAGACCATCACATTCACCACCGACGCAGGTTTCGACCCATCCGAGCTGGAGGTGGCGGTGGGTGAGTTGTTCACCTTCAGGGCCGGCGACGACAGCGTTCATGCCGTGAAGTTCGGCGACAGCAGCGATACGTTCACCATCTCCGGAGGCCTGATCGAGTCCTTCACCATCGACGCCCCCGGCACCTACACGGTGACCGAGGACCTCTCGGGTGAGACCATGACCGTCACTGTCTCTTGAGCGCAGATCCCGGCCCGGGCGGCGGGCCCGGGCCGGGACCAGCGGTGACGGCACAGCCCCAATGACCTCAGGGCTTGACGAGGGCTCGGGTGGCGGCGCCTAGGACGGCTTTGAGGCTGGCGGTAGTCGACCACGTCGATGTCGACGTCGAGTTTGCGGCACAGCGTGGCGGCGTTGACCGCACGCGCATTCCTCTAGTTCTTGACAACCTTGGACCTGGCTGGTCCCATGACGGAGGGGGCGAGACCCATTACGACACTCGGCAGGTGATAGGCGGAATGACCGAAACCGTTAGGCGTTCGGGAAACCTGGATTGGGAAACGCGATCTTGGAACTGGGGAAATGAACCATGTGCACCCGGTGAATGGATTGAAGTATGAGTCGGCTGGCGTGGATTGTGGCCGGATTGATTATTTTGGTGGTCATCGCTGGATCGGCGGCTTCTTGGGTGATATCCCGTGACACCGAGATGGGTTTCAAGAATCCTGAACGGCGCGAGGAGGTTCGCCTTTTCTGTTCGTACTCGATGCAGACGAACGCCACGCGTGCGATCGGCATGGCACGGGAGCAACGCCTCAAGGAAGCCGATGGCCTATTGCCGCTGTCCACCATGTTCTGGGAGTCGGTAGTCGCGGCGGCGCCGAGCCAGGTCCACGACGATGCTCTGGTGGTGCTCGATGCTGTCAGGCTCGCCGCCGATGGGTCAGATCCTTCTGAAAGCCAGATGTCGGCCGCTGAGCGGCTAGATCGCTGGATCGCCAGAGAATGTCCAGCGTATGCCGTCGATCCTGGTGTCGATCCGCCCAACTAGGTCGGCGGGCTCAGGGGTTGACGTGGGCTCGGGTGGCGGCGCCTAGGACGGCTTTGAGGCTGGCGGTGATGATGTTGGGGTCGATGCCCACGCCCCAGCGGGTGGTGCCGGCGGCGTCGACGGTCTCCACGTAGCAGACCGCGGTGGCACCGGCGCCTGCTCCCAGGGAGTGCTCGTGGTAGTCGACCACGTCGATGTCGACGTCGAGTTGGGAACGGATGGCGTCGACGAAGGCGGCGATGGGGCCGTTGCCGGTGCCGGTCACCGTGGCAGGCGCGCCGTCAACCTCGACCTGGGCGGTGATCGTGCTGTCGCCTTCTGACGAGGTGGTCAGCTCGTGGGAGCGGAGCCGGTAGTGGGGGTTCTCGTGCAGGTACTCGCCCGAGAAGGCGTCCCACATGGAGGCCGGGCTGATCTCGGTGCCTGAGTCCTCGGTGATGGCCTGGATGGTCTTGGAGAACTCGATCTGGAGACGGCGGGGCAGGGCGAAGCCGTGCTCCATCTCCATGATGTAGGCCACGCCACCCTTGCCGGACTGGCTGTTGACGCGGATGACGGCCTCGTAGGTGCGCCCGACGTGGGCCGGGTCGATGGGCAGGTAGGGCACACCCCACGTCTGGTAGTCCCGGCCCCGGCCGGCTGCTTCGGCGTCGGCGTAGAGGGCGGCGAACCCCTTCTTGATGGCGTCTTGATGCGACCCCGAGAACGCCGTGTACACCAGGTCACCGGCGTAGGGGTGACGCTCGTGCACCGGCAGGCGGTTGCAGTACTCGGCCACCCGGCGGATGGCGTCGACGTCGGAGAAGTCGATCCGGGGATCCACGCCCTGGCTGAACAGGTTCAGACCCAAGGTGACCAGGTCGACGTTGCCGGTGCGTTCACCGTTGCCGAACAGGCAGCCCTCCACCCGGTCGGCACCGGCCAGCACGCCCAACTCGGCGGCGGCCACCGCGCAGCCCCGGTCGTTGTGGGGGTGCAGGGACAGGGTGATCGAGTCTCGGTTGCGGATGGTGCGCAGGAACCATTCGATGGTGTCGGCGTACAGGTTGGGGGTGTACATCTCGACGGTGGCCGGCAGGTTCATGATCAGCTTCTTGGCCGGTGTCGGTTCGATCACCTCGGCCACCGCGTCGCAGATCTCCACCGCGTACTCGACCTCGGTGCCGGTGTAGCTCTCGGGGGAGTACTCGTAGCGCACCAGGGTCTCGGGGATCTCCTCCTCGAGCTTGCGGCACAGCTTGGCGGCGTTCACCGCGATCTCGGTGATGCCGTCCTTGTCCAGCCCGAACACCACCTTGCGCTGGAGGGTGGACGTCGAGTTGTAGAAGTGGACGATCGCCTCGCGGGCCCCGCGGATGGACTCATAGGTGCGACGGATCAGGTCCTCGCGGCACTGGGTCAACACCTGGATGGTGACGTCGGAGGGAACCAGGTCCTCCTCGATGAGCTGGCGCACGAAGTCGAAGTCGGTCTGGCTGGCCGAAGGGAACCCGACCTCGATCTCCTTGTAACCCATCGCCACCAGGGTCTTGAACATCTTGAGCTTGCGAGCCGGGTCCATGGGGTCGATCAGGGCCTGGTTGCCGTCGCGCAGGTCGACCGCACACCACTGGGGGGCCTCGGTGAGACGGTTGTCCGGCCAGGTGCGGTCACGCAGGTCGAGCGGGATGTACGGCTCGTACTTCTCGAACGGCATCGACTTGGGGGTGGCTGGCTTGGGAGGCATCGGATCGTCTCTCGGTGAGGTGTTTGTTCTGGTGTCGGCGGATAGCTGGTTCTGGTCCGGAAAACGCAAGAAGCTCCCGGCCCGTAGGCACAGGAGCTTCGGCGAGTGCCGTATGTGGCACTCGCCTACACGAGAAGAAGGAGGTGGGAGGCGGAGAGCATCGCCACCATGCAACACCTCTCAGAGCGCGGGTGTCAACCTCGCGACGTGCCTCACGTCGAAACCCGGTCGAAGAAGGCGAGCGCGTCCTCGGCCACGGTGTCGGGGTCCTCGAAGGGGCCGAAGTGGGTGAGGTGGTCGAAGGTGACCAGCTCGCCGTGGGGCAGCGCGGCTGAGATCGGCTCGGCGATCTGGGCCGGGGGTGCCTCGGGCTGGCGGCCACCCCGGGCCACCCGGACCGGGATGTCCAGCGCCGTGAGCTCTTCGATGGCCGTTTTGTCGGGGGCGTCGAAGGTCCGGGCCTCCTGCTCGGGCGAGCAGGACAGGGTGACCGTGCCGTCCTCGAGCTCCACGAAACCGCGGTCGACGTAGTCGTGAAGGACGTCGGCACGGAACCGGCCCAGCGGTGGGCGGCTGGCGTAGCGGTGCAGGGCTTCGGAGCGTGACGCGAATCCAGCCCGTCGACGCCGAGCCGAGTCGGCCAGCGGGTTGTGGCCGGGGTTGGTCATCCAGTCGGCCGGGAACACGATCGGCTCGAACGCCCAGACCGCCGACAACGACCCCGGTCGCAAGATCTCGGCGGTCAGGAGGCTGGCACCGCCCATCGAATGACCGAAGCCGACCACCGGCCCGCCGTCGATGGCGTCGAGGGCGGCCAGCACGTCGCGGGCGGTGCCCTTCCAGCTGACCTCGCCGTCGTTGGCGTCGGTCGAGTCTCCGTGGCTGCGGACGTCGAGACCCCACAGAGTGAAGCGGCGGCCGAGCACCGGTACCAGGTGCCGGTAGGGGCCGGCGCAGAACCCGGTGGCATGAACGACCAGCAGGGGAGGGCCTTCGCCGCCCAGGTGGTGAAGTTCGAGGGTCACGCCGTCGGTGGAGGGAACACGCACCGTCCCAGCCTGTCACCGTCGCCCCGATGCTCCGCGATCGGGTCCGGGCCGGGTGGTTGGGTAGGGTTCGCGCCCATGTTCTCCAACCCGAAGGGCCGCGCCGCGGCACTGATCCTGGCGCTCACCATCGTGGCTGGTGCCTGTGGCGACTCGTCCAAGTCCCTCGAGGGCACCGTGGTCAAGGACGGTCTGGGCTGCACGGTGGAATCGGTCGAGCGTGCTGCCGCGGCGCCCGCGGTGAAGCCGGCCGAGAAGGTGGAGAAGGTCACCACCAAGGACCTGAAGAAGGCGGGCAAGGGTGCCTGCAAGGTGGAGGATTGGCCGTATCTGACCCTGGACATGGTCGGGGCCAAGGCATCGGACGGCACGGTGTTCGTCGACACCTTTGGCAAGGACCGCCCCGTCACCGCCCAGCTCGGGCTCGGCAAGCTTCTGGTGGGCCTGGAGGAGGGGCTCAAGGGTCTCGCCGTCGGGGGTCGCCGTCAGATCGACATCCCCGCTGCCAAGGCCTACGGAGCCGACGGGAACCCCGCCCAGGGCATCGGGCCCGACGAGAACTTGACCTTCGTGGTGGACCTGGTGGCGACCGGTCTCGAACCCCAGTACTGCAACGAGCCGCAACCTCTCCCCGCCGGCCGGCCCGACAAGCCGACCACGGTGGTCATGCCGCTCAAGCCGTGGACCGAGATGAAGACCACCGACATCACCGTCGGCGACGGCGAGGAGGCCAAGCGGGATTCGCTGGTCGAGGTCGAGTACCTCGGGGTCGGGTGCTTCTCGGGGGTTCAGTTCGACTCGTCGTGGGATCGTGAGGAGCCGATCAAGGCCGCCCTCGAGGACGCCCCCCAGGTGCCCGAGTACAGCTCGGTCATCCCCGGCTGGACCGATGGGATCGTCGGGATGAAGGAGGGCGGTGTCCGCCAGATCGACATCCCCGCCGAGCTTGCCTACGGCAGCCAGGGTGGCGGTACCGACATCGCCCCCAACGAGCCCCTGGTGTTCGTGGTCAAGCTGGTTCGGGTGAAGTTCGCTCCCGAGGAGTCCGCGATCCCCTCCACCACCGCCGCCGGTGACGACGCCACGACCACCACGGCCGAAGGCGCCACGACCACTACTGCTGCTCAGACCAGCACCACCGAGGGGTAGTGCTCGGGCAGGCCGACCCCGCGGATGCCGCGCTCCTGCTCGAGGCCTGCGGTGACAAGCCCGGCGTGGCCTGCCGGGCCGTACTCGACTGGACCGGCTCGGTCGGGCTGGCCGAGACCGCCGACTGGCTGACGGGACCGGTCAGCCAGATATTCGTGGTCCTGGTCGGGGCGTTCCTGCTCAACCGGGTCCTCCGCCGCATGATCCGACGGTTCGCCCGGCGGGTGGAAGGTGCCGTCGAGTCGGATCGCTACTCCCGCTGGCGCGACCGAACCCCGGGCGTGTTCCTCAACACCGGTGAGGTCAACCTGCGCGCCGCGGCCCGGGCCCAGACCATCGCCGCGGTGCTGCGCAGCATCTGCACCGGTGTCATCTGGACCTTCGCCCTGATCTACATCCTCGGTGCCTTGGGGATGAACCTGGGGCCGATCATCGCCGGGGCCGGTGTGGCCGGCGTGGCGCTTGGCTTCGGGGCCCAGAGCCTGGTCAAGGACTTCCTGTCGGGCATGTTCATGCTGATCGAGGACCAGTTCGGCGTCGGTGACGTGATCGACGTCGGCGAGGCCAGCGGCACTGTCGAACTCGTGACCCTGCGGGTCACCCGCCTGCGGGACCAGAACGGAACGGTGTGGCACGTCCCCAACGGCGAGATCCGCCGGGTCGGCAACAAGTCCCAGCAATGGGCTCGTGCCGTGCTCGATGTGGCCGTCGCTCCAACCGCCGACCTGGAGCGGGCCGCGGCGGTCATCGCTGAGGCGGCCGAAGAGGTGTGGGCCACCGACGCCGCCAAGCCCGACGTCTTGGACCACCCCGAGGTGCTGGGCCTCGAATACCTGGGGCCCGATGCCGCCACCATCCGGGTCCAGGGACGGACCAAGCCGGGGGCCCAGTGGCGGGTCAGCCGGCTCCTGCGGGTCCGCATCGCCGAGAAGCTGACCGAAGCGGGTATCGATCTGCCGCCGTCCACCTTCGTGCGCCCGGGTGGCGCGGCCCCGACCCGCTGAGCAAGGCTGCCCCCATGGCATCCGGGCACGACGATCACGCTCACGACGATCACGGGCATGGCAACGCTCATGACGACCACGGTCATGGTCACGACGATCACGGGGATCACGGTTCGGGCGGCGAGGCCTGGGTCCTGCCCCCCATCGTGGTGGGCATCATCATCGCCATCGCATTGATCGCCTACCTCGGCCTCGGCAACGACGCCGCTGCGTTCGTTCACTGACCGTTTCAGCGGCCGGAACAACCCGGCCGAAGGTTTTGATGGTCGTCGCCGACCTGCCCCTGGCGGTTCGCAGCGGAGCGAGCCACCGGGTGCGGGTGCTCACCCGCGCTCTGGGGTTGGCGGCCGATGTCCACCTTCACTCAATCTGCAAGCGTTCGGTGGACGGGCCCCCGCCGTGGGCAGGGGTGGTGGGCTGGTCTACGTCGTCGAGCCCGGCTTTGGGGCCGGTGCGGCCGGTCGGGTCCGACACCGCATGGGTCCGCAACCCGCACGGGCATCCATCCGATGACTGGCTCGACCCGTCGGCGGTCGCTGACCTCCGCCAGACAATCGGTGGGTGCGGCCCCGATGTCATCGTCCTGGCCGGCTTTGCTACCAACCCGTATCTGGAGGTGGTGCTCGAGTCTGGTGCCGTGGTGGTCCTCGATCACCAGAACGTCGAGGCGGACCTCGCCGATGAGATCGCCGCCCTTGACGACGCGGCCCCCCGCGTGATGATGCGCCGAGTGGCGGCGCAACGAACCGCTGTTCGTGAGGCCGCGGTGGTCGCGGCCGTCGATCGGGTGTGGGCGGTCAGTTCCCTCGACGCCCAGCGGCTGGTGGCCCGCTACCGGATGTCGACGCCGGTCGATGTGGTTCCCAACGTCGTGGACCGGTTACCGGCCGACCCGCTGGCTCCGTCACGACGCCGGGCGCCGATGGTCCTATTTCCGGCCTCGTACGGGTTTGCGCCCAATGTGGACGCTGCCCGCTGGCTCCTGGATCGTTTCCTTCCCGAACTGAGCATGGACATCACCGGGGTGTCGTTGGTGCTGGCCGGTTCGGATCCTCCGGCCGAGCTCATCGAGCGGCGAATCCCTGGGGCGTCGGTGACGGGTTCGGTGGCAGACCTGGGGCCGTTGTTCGGTTCCGCCACCTTGATGCCGGTACCTCTCCGGGCCGGCAGTGGTACTCGCATCAAGATCCTCGAAGGTCTGGCCCATCGGGTACCGGTGATGACCACCGCCAAGGGTTGTGCCGGCCTCGACGTCGAGGACGGTGTCCACCTAGTGGTGGAGGATGACCTGGATAACTGGTCGCGCCGGGCGGTTGCATTGCACCGTTACACTTCTGAGGCCGACCTCATGACCCAAGCGGGGCGCCTTCTGGTCGAGCAGAAATACTCGATGGAGGCGCTGTCCCTCGCGGTCGCGACGGGACTCGAGCGCTGCTTGAGCTAGGGGAAATCACGTTGAACAACCACGCTGAGACCGATCGCTATGTGGTTCCGACATCTGTGACATGGGACGAGATCGGTGGCGAGATCGTGGCCATAAACCTGCTGACCGGCCACTACCACTCACTGCGGGGCACAGCCCGCGACGTCTTCGTCCTGATCCACGCCGCGGTGGCACTGGACGAGGTCGTGACGATGCTGGCCAGCCCGACCGACGTGACCGCTGAGATGGGCGAAGCCGTCCGAGACTTCACGGCCGAGTTGGTCCGGGCTGGATTGGTCCGGGCCGCAGAGGTCGGAGAAGCGCTGAGCCATGACCCAAGCCCTCCCTTGGGCGAGCGCGGTGCCGCTCGACCCTGGGTGGCGCCGGTCCTCGAGACCTATACCGACCTCGAGGACCTGATGCTCCTCGACCCCGTTCACGATGTGGATGCGCAGGGTTGGCCTCGCGCTGTCGAGGTCGACGTGGACACCAGCGTTGACGCCTGAGCCCGTTTCGGGGCTGGCCGGTGACCGCGATCGCTTGGCCGAGTTGGCCAGGCGAGCTGCGGAGCGGCTCGGGTACCAAGATCACGTCATCTCGGTAGGTCCGGCCTCGATCCGGATTCGGGTGGTGGGTGACACGCTCGCCGATCGATTGCTTCCGGCGTTCGCTCGCGCCAACCCCGGGGGGGAACCTCAACCCGGACCGCTCGCGTCGTCGACGGTCGTCGCCTGGGACATGGCCGAAGCCGCCCTAGTCCTCCCAGCTCTGAGCCTCCTGCCGCGACCGGGAGACGCGCCTCGATCCACCTACCTTCACGATCACGATCACGGGCAGGGAGACGGTCAGGCGCAGGGAGGTATCCAGGCCTGGTTCCAGCCCCTCGAGGCGGCCGTGAGCCTCTACGACCACACCGAGGCGACGGGTTACTACTGCGTCCGCCACGCGGCCGCGCTTCCGGCGTGGGAGTCCGCCGCGCCGCTGCGCGCCCTCCTCCGCTGGGCATTGGCAGACCACGACCTGCACCTGGTGCATTCCGCTGCGGTAGGAGACGCACGGGGCGCGCTGCTGTTGGCGGCAAGGGGTGGTTCGGGCAAGAGCACTTCCACCGCCCTGTGCGCAGCGGCGGGCCTGCAGACCGCGGGCGACGATTACGTCGTGCTGAGTCCTGGGGGTCCGGACGGTTCGGGCCCCCAAGTCCATTCCCTCTATCGCACCCTGAAGGTCGGGGCCGAGTTGTTGGACCGACGCTTCGCCGGGCTGGAAACCCGAGATGCCGGCCACGACAAACGGTCCGTCTGGCTGGATGACGTAGCTCTCGGTGCTCAGGTGCCGACGATGGGCGTGGCTGCCATCGTCGTCCCCTCGGTGGCCGAGGCCGCTCGGGAGTCCTCGTTCCGGACGGTGTCGGCCGCGGTCGCCATCCGAGGACTCGGGCCGAGCACGCTGCTTCAGCTTCCCGGTCGCGCCGAGCGGGCCCTCGCCGCCATGTCAGCCGTCGCCGAGCAAGTACCGGCCTACGAGGGCGAACTGGGGCGCGACCTGGACCGGGTCGCCCCGGACCTGGTCGAGCTGTTGGACCGAGCAACCTCACAGAAGCACGACCGCGAGCTGTGAGCGAGCGGCCCACGTTGGTTTCTGCGGTGATCCCGGTGCACAACGGTGGAGCGATGCTGGCCGAGGCGGTGCAGAGCGTTCTCGCCCAACATCTCCCACCCGCCGTCGAGGTCGAGGTGATCGTCGTCGACGACGGATCGGTGGACGGCGCCCCCGACGCGTTGGCGGCCGGGGTGCTGGTGCTCAGCCAAGAGAACTCGGGGCCTTCAGCGGCTCGCAACGTCGGCGTGGCCGCCGCCCGTGGGGAACTGGTGGCCTTCTTGGACGCGGATGACCGCTGGAAGGCGGACAAGCTGACGTCGCAGGTGGGGCACCTCGCCGCGTCCGGATGCGATATCTCGTTGGGCCACCAACAGGTTTCACCTGCTCGACGGCATGCCGAGACCGGCATGGCTCGACGAGTCCCCATCGTGGATGCCGAGCGCGTGGCGAGGGCGCGTCGCCGGTCAGATCCAGCCGGCGACGATGGTCCTGAGACGGGATGTGTTCGAACGGGTCGGCGGGTTCGACGAGGGTCTCCGCCATGGTGAAGACGTCGACTGGATGCTGCGGGCCGTCGAGGCCGGCCTGAGCGTGCAGGTGCTGGACCAAGTGGTGGTCGACCGCTGCGTCCACCGAGGAAACCTCAGTCACGACACCGCGGCGATGACGAGGGGGATGCTGTCAGTGCTGTCCCGACGGGCGGCACGCACCCGGGGTGGCGCGCCCGATCCAACCGTCGCGGTCAGCGTGGTGATACCGGTGCGCTCCCACGCCGACCTGTTGGCCCAAGCCCTCGAGAGCGTGGCCGCCCAGGGTGAAGCCGTCGCGGAGGTCATAGTCGTCGACGATGGTGCCGTGGGAGGTGACGCCGAGGCCATCGCCCAGGTCTGTCGCCGGGCCGGGGTGCGTCGGGTGCGCCAGGCAGGGCGAGGTGCCGGCGCGGCCCGCAACCTCGGTGGCCGTCTCGCCCGGGGGACTCACCTGTTGTTCCTCGACGCCGATGACCGATTGGCTTCGGGATCGGTGAGCGCCCTCCGCGACGAGTTGGGGGGCACAACGTCGGGGACTGCAGCTCTGGGACTCACCTGTGAGTTCACCGACGGAACGGCCGCCCCGACCCGTGCCCCGGTGTCGGCTCGGGTGCGCCTCTTGGGGGCCATGCTCCTTCCCCGAAGGGACTTCTTGGCCCTCGGCGGATTCGACGAGGACCTGGGGCGTGGAGAAGGGCTGGACCTTATGCACCGAGCCCAGGCCGGCACCCTGACCGTCGTGGATGTCGAGGTCACGGTTCTGTTGCGGCGCCTTCACGCCGCCAACGGCGGGATCGGTGCGGGGACCGAGGATTACCTGACCGTGGCTCGACGAGCCATCGAACGCAACCGAGGTACAAGCAGGTGAGCCGATCGACAACCACGCCATTGCGAACCTCGGCCGGGGCGCTGTCGGACCCTGACCGGTTGCTCCTCCGGGCCGCCCTGGGACAGCCCGGTGAGGCGCTGGCCGCGTGGGAACATTTTCGTCCGAGCTTCGACTTCGAGGGGCTGAACGGCGAGCACTACCGACTCGCTCCGCTGCTCGGCTGGAACCTGGAGCGTGCCGGTCTGACCTCCGCCGACGATGCCGACCTGGCCCGGCTGCTCGGCCTCACCCGTCGAACATGGGTGCAGTCACAACGTCACCTGGCGGTTTTCGGTGACGTGTCTGACCGCTTGGCTGCTGCCGGGGTCACCGCAGTGGCCATCAAGGGGGCCGCCATGTTGCATTTGGCCTATCCCGAACTCGGCCTGCGGCCCATGGAGGACCTGGACATCGTCGTGCGCTACGGCGACGTCGGGCGCGCCGAGCAGGCCCTTGCCTCCGTCGACGCCCACCAAGCACACGTGGCGTCGGACGGGCACGCCGCTCAGTGGGTGATGCCGGGCGGGATCGAGGTCGACCTGCACACCCAGCTCAACCCATGGATGATCGAGGCTCCCGGTGGTCCTGGCATGGCGGCCGTCCACCGCCACGCCATCGCGGTGGAACTTCCCGACGGGCGCTCGGTGATGGTGGCCGATCCCGCCGATCAACTGCTGGTTACCTTCCTTCACGGCATCCGAGGATCCAGCGCCCGACTGCGATGGATGGCCGATGCGGTATGGCTCGTCCGGGGTGCCAACCTGGACTGGGACTACTTCGCGGCCCAGGCCGATCGTTTCGCGGTGACTGGCTTGGCCATCCGAGCCGCCGAGTTCGCCCGAGACGCGACTGCCACCTCGGTGGTTCCGGCCGAGGTGATCGAACGAATGCGCGCCAACGGCCGTTCCGTGCTCGACCGCCTGACGCTGGCCGCCATGGACTACGACCGGTTCCCCAACGTGGGTCGCACGGCGGTCTTCGACTTGCACTCGCTGCCTCCCGGGCGGCGACTGGCCAAGGCGCCGACGGTTGTGGCCCAACGGCTCGGAGCCGACTCACCCGTCGACGTGGTGACCGCCGCGGCCCGTCGGGTCCCGGCCTACCTGTGGTCCAGTCTGAAGGGCCCGCGCACCTCCCGCCGCCGAATCGGAAACGGGTCGTGGAAGCCCGACCGGGTCCTGGTCACCGGCGCCGACGGACCAACTGGTTGGCGGGTGTCGGATCAACTGGAATCGCGATCCCGCCAGGTGGTCAGGGTGGACCGCTCCGCGGGCCTCGACGTACGCCGCCCCGCCCATGTGCATCCGGCGGTGGAGGGATGTGACGCCATCGTCCATCTGGCATCGATCCCGTGGAACGCGTCGTGGAAGTCCTCGCTGGCCACCAACGTGTGGGGCACGCTGGTGGTGGCCCGCGCGGCGCGGCGGGCGAAGGTCAAGCGAGTGGTCTACGTGTCCAGCTTCCAGGTCACCGGCGCCTTCATGGGGCGAGGAGCGCCCGTCCGTCTCCCCTTCGACGAGCGGCACCCCAAGCGGCCGCCGACGCCCTACGCCTACTCCAAGCTGTGGGCCGAGTACGTCTGCCGATTGCTGTGCGTGCTCGACCGTTCGGTGTCGGTGGTGGTGGTCCGTCCCCCCGCGGTGTGGGAGGACGATCGGTTCGAGCGGGACCGCCTCAAATGGGAGGCCGACGAGACCCGCCAGTGGCGGCCGTTCTGGGAGTACGGGGCGTTCATCCACGTGGATGACCTGACTGACCTGTTGGTGCGGGCCGTCGAGGAGCCGCTGGCCACCGGCTTCGAGGAGGTGACGGTGTCAGGTCCCGACAGCGCCTCGCTGTGGCCCACCTGGGACCTGGTGCAGCACCTGCACCCGGATGTGGCGTGGCGCAGCGGGCGGGACCGTGACGCGGTCAAGGCCCAATCATTCGCCCCGCTGGTCGACTCGTCACGGGCCCGGGCCCTCTTCGGGTGGTCTCCCAGCCGGGCGTTCCATGGGCATCACCCGGCGGGGTTCGCCCCTTCCCAGGGGCAGTGACGGCAGCCTTGGCTGCAGCAGTAGCCGCGCTCCGCGAGGTAGCGGGCGGTCATCACGCTGTAACCGGTGTCGGGGTCCCGGTAGGTGGACAGGCCGGACGCCATCGCTCGGTCGTGGGCGGCCAGGACCGCGGCCCGCGCCGGGTGGTCGCGGGCCAGGCGGGTCGGGTGGGGCGTGTTCAGCCAGTCCGGCCGCTTGGGGCCGCTGGGCCCGGGTTTCACCCCTGGGGGGTCGGGTCGGCGGGAACCTCGGCCAACCTCACCGTCACCGACGGCTCCTGACCGTCGCTGACCGCGGCGGTGACCAACTCGGCCACCTTGCCGGCGTCTCGGACGTCGGTGGACGCGGCATCCAACGCCGCCAAGCGCACCGGCGTGTCGGCCACCACCACGGATTCCACATCGGCTCGCATCGACACCTTGGCATCGGACTTGGCCTTGCGGATCCGTCCCAACACCTCCGATGCCACCGTCAGCGTGGTGGCATCGGCATCGCCGGCGAGATCCCGGAGCCGGTTTCCGTCGGGCCAGGTGGACAGGTGGACCGATGGTGATTCGAAGCCCGGGAGCGCCCCGTCATCGATGCGGCACCACGACCACACCTCTTCGGTCACGTAGGGCAGGAAGGGGGCGAACAGCCGCAGCAGGGTGGACAGCGCCTCGCGCAGGGCGACCCGGGCCGACACCGCGCCGGGCGTGGCGTCGTCGGGACCCGAGCCGTAGGCCCGGACCTTGACCAGTTCCAGGTAGTCGTCGCAGAACCGCCAGAACAGGTCCTCGGTGCGCTGGAGGGACCGGGCGTAGTCGAAGGCGTCGAAGGCCCGGGTGGCGTCGTCGACCAGGTCGGCCAACTCGGCCAGCACGGCGCGGTCCAACGCCTCGGTGACCGGGGCATCGGCGGGGGCCGGGCCCAGGCCCAGGGCGAACTTGGAGGCGTTGAGGATCTTGATGGCCAGGCGGCGGCCGATCTTCATCTGACCGGCGTCGAAGGCGGTGTCGGTGCCGGGGCGGGCACTGGCCGCCCAGTAGCGCACCGCGTCGGCACCGTGCTGTTCCAACAGGTCGGTGGGGACCACGACGTTGCCGACCGACTTGGACATCTTCTTGCGGTCGGGATCGAGGATCCACCCCGACAGGGCGGCGTTGGTCCACGGCACGGTGCCGTGTTCGAAGTGGCTGCGCACCACCGTCGAGAACAACCAGGTGCGGATGATCTCATGGGCCTGGGGCCGAACGTCCATGGGGA
This sequence comes from Acidimicrobiales bacterium, assembly GCA_020439505.1. Classification (GTDB taxonomy): domain Bacteria; phylum Actinomycetota; class Acidimicrobiia; order Acidimicrobiales; family Iamiaceae; genus Aquihabitans. The sequence goes on along the minus strand of JAGQSO010000035.1, from coordinate 9,093 downwards.
AGGTGCGGGCGAACAGGTCGGCGTCCTCCTCCCATGCACAGGCGATCTGGGGGGTGAGCGAGGAGGTGGCCCAGGTGTCCATCACGTCGGGGTCGCCGGTGAACCCGCCGGGCTGATCGCGCTGATCCGCGGTGTAGTCCGGGGGCACGTGGGACTGGGGATCGACGGGCAGGGTCGCCTCGTCGGGGGTGATCGGGTTGTCGTAGTCGGGGTTGGCGTCGGCGTCGAGGCGGTACCACAGCGGGATCGGCACCCCGAAGAACCGCTGGCGCGAGATCAGCCAGTCGCCGTTGAGGCCACCGACCCAGTTGTCGTAGCGGTGACGCATGTAGTCGGGATGCCAGGCGAGCTGGGCGCCCCGGTCCAACATGGTCTGGCGCAGGGCTTCGTCCCGGCCTCCGTTGCGGATGTACCACTGGCGGGTGGTGACGATCTCGAGGGGCTTGTCGCCCTTCTCGTAGAACTTGACCGGGTGGTTGATCTTCTTGGGTGCGCCCAGCAGCTCACCCGATTCGGTGAGCAACTCGACCATGACCTGCTGCGCTCCACCCGCCGCCTTGCCGGCGAAGCGGGCGTAGGCGTCGCGGGCCGATTCGGTGGTGAGCCAGGCCGGAGCTTCGGTGGGGAAGCGACCGTCCTTGCCCAGAACGGCCCTGGTGTCCAAGTCGAGCTCGCGCCACCAGATCACGTCGGTCAGGTCGCCGAAGGTACAGATCATGGCGATGCCGGTGCCCTTGTCGGGTTCGGCCAGGTGGTGGGCCTTGACCGGGACTTCGACCCCGAAGATCGGGGTGGTGACGGTGGACCCGAACAGCGGCTGGTAGCGCTCGTCGTCGGGGTGGGCGACCAGAGCCACGCAGCTCACCACCAGCTCGGGTCGGGTGGTGGAGATGACCACGTCGCCGTCGCCGTCGGAGCGGTGAAAGGCCAGGTCGTGGTAGGCGCCGGGGCGCTCCCGGTCCTCGAGTTCGGCCTGGGCCACCGCGGTCTGGAAGGTGGTGTCCCACAGGCTCGGGGCCTCTTGGGAGTAGGCCTCGCCGCGGGCCAGGTTGCGCAGGAACGCCCGCTGGCTGATGCGCTGGGAACGGGGTCCGACGGTGGTGTAGGTGAAGGACCAGTCGATGGACAGGCCGACGAGGCGGAACAGGTCCTCGAACACCTGCTCGTCGGTGGCGGTCAGCTCCTCGCACAGGTCGATGAAGTTGCGGCGGCTGATGGCCTCGAAGTCCTGGCGTTTCTTGGCCGGCTTGTCGGGCGGGCGGTAGCCCTCGACGAAGGGGACCGACGGGTCACAGCGCACCCCGTAGAAGTTCTCGACCCGGCGTTCGGTGGGGAGGCCGTTGTCGTCCCAACCCATGGGGTAGAAGACCGAGCGTCCCCGCATCCGCTGGTAGCGGGCCACGGTGTCGGTGTGGGTGTAGCTGAAGATGTGGCCCACGTGCAGCGATCCCGACACGGTGGGCGGCGGGGTGTCGATGGAGAACACGTCGGCCCGCTCGGCGGTGCGGTCGAAGGCGTAGGTGCCCTGTTGTTCCCAAACCGTGCCCCAGCGGGACTCGAGCCCGTCCAGCGTCGGTTTCTCGGGAACTGTCGGCTGACCCATGGCGCACCAAGGTACCGGTCACCCCCGGAGGGCTCCGAACCGGTTGGGTCCGATCGGCCAAGATGACGGGGTGAGTCCGACGCCCGCCTTCGACATCAGGTTGTATGACACCCGGCGCCGCCAGGTGGTCGACTTCGAGCCGCTGGTGGCGGGTCGGGTCGGCATCTACACCTGTGGCCCGACGGTCTACGGCCCTCAGCACCTGGGCAACATGCGCAGTCAGCTCCTGCCTGACCTGTTGCGGAGGGTCCTGGGGGTGGCCGGGTACCAGGTGCGGTTCGTCACCAACATCACCGACGTCGGCCACCTCACCGACGATGCCGACGCCGGTGACGACAAGGTGGAGGCGGCGGCCCGCCTCGAGGGTGGTTCGGTCGAGGCGATCATCGCCCGCTGGACCGACCAGTGGGCCACCGACCGACGCCGCCTCGGCTGCCTGGAGCCCGATGTGGTTCCCCGTGCCACCGAGCACATCGCCGAGCAGATCGCCATGATCGAGCGTTTGGAGGAACGGGGACATACCTATGTGATCGACGACGGCGTCTACTTCGACGTGTCGACCTTCCCCCGCTACGCCGAGTTCGCCCACCTGGCCCTCGACGACCTCGAAGCCACCGGCCGGGTGGAGAACGTGGCCCACAAGCGCCATCCCGCCGACTTTGCCCTGTGGAAGTTGAGCCCGAGCGGGGTTCGACGCCTCCAGGAATGGGATTCGCCGTGGGGGGTCGGGTTCCCGGGCTGGCACATCGAATGCTCGGCCATGTCGATCAAGCACCTGGGGGAGCGCTTCGACATCCACACCGGCGGCATCGACCACGTGCGGGTCCACCACACCAACGAGGTGGCCCAGACCGAGTGCGCCCTCGACGTCCACCCCTGGGTGTCGGTGTGGATGCACAACGAGTTCCTCGACATCGGGGGCGAGAAGATCTCCAAGTCCAAGGGCCACGTCCTGCTGGTCGACACCTTGGTGGAGGAAGGCATCTCGCCTCTGGCCTTCCGCTACTTCTTCCTCCAGGCCCACTACCGCCAGCAGCAGGCCTTCACCTTGGACCTGGTGCGCTCGGCCGACACCGCCCTGCGCCGGCTGGTGCACCACGCCGTGGTAGCCCGCGACGCGCTCGACGGGGACGTGTCGTCGGCCGACGCCGCCCGCACCGCCGGGCTCCGATCCGCGTTCTGGGACGCCCTGGCCGACGACCTCAACGCTCCCCGGGCGCTGGCGGTGGTGTCGTCGGTGGCCCGTGAACCGGGCCTCACCGCCGCGGATCGTTGGAGCCTGTACGTGGACTTCGACCGGGCGCTGGGCTTCGGTCTGGCCGATGCGGTCGACCCCGAAGGGGCCGACACCGTGGACGTGGCCGACGTTCCGGCTGATTTGGTGGAGCTGTTGGAGCGGCGTCAGGCGGCACGGTCCGACAAGGACTTCGCCACCGCCGACCGACTGCGCGACGAGATCGTCGAGCGGGGCTTCGACATCGTCGACACCGCTGAAGGCCCGACGCTGCGCCGTCGTTGACCGTCTCCGACCCGGTCCTTCCCGGTCGGGTCGGTCGTGGTTGCCGCGACGCGGTGCCCCATGGTTTTGGCACACTTGGTGCCGTCCCGTAACATCTTGGTTGTTACCGGTCGGTAACCTAGCTCACCCGCCTCGGGGTCGCATCGCAAGGGGATGGCGATCCCAGCCCGATCTGCTCGGAAGAAGGTCAACCCATGGCAGAGTTCTCCCTCGCTATCAACGAGGAACAAGAACAGCTCAAGGACTGGGTCCACCAGTTCGCGAAGGACGTGATCCGCCCCGCCGGTGAAGAGTGGGACGAGCGCGAGGAGTTCCCCTGGCCCATCGTCCAGGAGGCGGCCAAGATCGGCTTGTACGGCTTCGACTTCATGGCCCAGGCCATGTTCGACGCCTCGGGCCTGACCATGCCGCTGGTGATCGAGGAGCTGTTCTGGGGCGACGCCGGCATCGGCCTGTCGATCATGGGCTCTGGACTGGCCGCCGCTGGGATCGCCGGCAACGGCACCGCCGAGCAGGTCATGGAGTGGGTGCCCCAATGCTACGGCACCGCCGATGACGTCAAGCTCGCCGCCTTCTGCGTATCCGAGCCCGATGCCGGTTCCGACGTGAGCTCCCTGCGCACCCGCGCCGTGTACGACGAAGCCAAGGACGAGTGGGTGCTCAACGGCACCAAGGCGTGGATCACCAACGGTGGCATCGCCAACATCCACGTGGTCGTCGCCGCCGTCGACCCCGAGCTCAAGGGCCGCGGTCAAGCCAGCTTCATCGTGCCCCCCGACACCCCCGGTCTGTCCCAGGGGCAGAAGTACAAGAAGCACGGCATCAAGGCCTCCCACACCACCGAGGTGGTGCTCGAGGACGTCCGGGTCCCCGGCTCGTGCCTGCTCGGCGGCAAGGAGAAGCTCGACGAGAAGCTCGCCCGCGCCCGCGAGGCCCTCAACAAGCCGGCCACCGAGTCCTCGGGCAAGCAGCCCGCCATGGCCACCTTCGAGGCCACCCGCCCCGCCGTGGGCGCCATGGCCATCGGCGTGGCCCGCGCCGCCTACGAGTACTCGCTCCAGTACGCCCAGGAGCGCATGGCCTTCGGCAAGCCGATCATCAAGAACCAGTCGATCGCCTTCATGCTGGCCGACATGATCACCGAGATCGACGCCGCCCGGCTCCTGGTGCACCGCGCCGCCTGGCTCAGCCGCAACGGCAAGTACGTCAACGCCGAGGGCAGCCAGTCCAAGCTCAAGGCTGGCCGCGTCGCGGTGTGGACCACCGAGCGCGCCATCCAGATCCTGGGCGGCTACGGCTACACCCGCGAGTACCCGGTCGAGCGTTGGCACCGTGACGCCAAGATCTTCGACATCTTCGAGGGCACCGAGCAGATCCAGCAACTGGTCATCTCCCGGGCCATCTCGGGTCTGCGCATCGAGTAGCGAATCCTCGCGATCCGGTTCTGAACCGGCGTGGGCCAATCCCCTGATGGGAGCCGGCCCACGCCGGTGGCAGTTTTGGCATCGACCCCGACCCGCCGGTTCTGGGACCTCGGCTCGACGTCAGGTGAGGGAGGTGATGTAGATGGTGTGGGGGAGGGAGAGGACCACGGCGGTGGCCACCACGAACATCGTCCCGCTCAGGCCCACCGCGAGGTGTTCGGCACGGGGGTCGGACAATTTGGTCGCGATCCCGGCGAAGAACAGGACCGAGGCGTAGAGAACCGCGGTCAGGATGAAGGTGTCGCCGGTCTGGCTGGCCTCGTCGGCGGTAGCGGTGCGTTCCTCGGCGGTGGCCAGCAACCGCTGCATCGACTCGTCGGCTTCGGAGCGGTAGGACTCCAGATCGAAGGGGGTACCCGGGGGCAGCACCGATTGGTCTTGGCCGGGGGGGAACCACTCGTCGAAGGCCACCGCCAACTCGGGTCGGAATCGCTCCCGGATCTCGTCGGCCACCTCGGTGTTGCCCCGCACCCAGGCCTCCAGCCAGACCGAGAAGGTGGTGACGTCGATGGTCTGTCTGCGCCCCGCCCGCTCGGACTCCTTGGTGGCGGCGAAGCGAGCCTGGACGGCGGCGCGGTTCTCCTTGCCGTAGGTGGTGCTCCACCGGGCCGCCTGGTAACTGCTCCACGCCGAGGCCAGAGTCGCCAGGCTGAGGATCACCGCGGCGGCCAGATCCCACCGATCCAAGACTGGGGTCGCCGGGGATTCTTCGACTGCCGTCTCGGTGGTCATGGGAGGATCATGGTCCACCCGGAGGCGGGCACTGCGGATCAGTCGTCCAGGTCCTCGGCGGCGGCGTACACGCCGAGCAGGTCCCTCGATGACACGATTCCGACCAGGTCCCCGTCGTCCTCCACCAGGATGTGGCGCAGGTACCGCTCCGACATCAACTCGGCCACCTCGGCCACCGTGGCCGTCACGTCACACCACACCAGGTTGGTGCTGGCGATGGAGTGGACCCGTACCTCGGCCGGATCGGCGAGGTTGGCCAGGGCCCGGATCACGTCCCGCTCGGTGACGACCGCGGTCGCCTCCTCCTCGCCATCGCCGCCGTCGTCCACCACCAGGGCGCCGATGTCGTCGGCGGCGAGGAGAGCGGCCACCTCGTAGAGGGTTGCGTCGGGGGTGGTGCGGGTGACGGGACCGTCGATGAGGGTGGCGATGGTCAGCGCGCCGACGGCGGAGACCCCTCCGCCCAGCGCCCCGTCTTCGAGGTCGAACTCGATGTCCATTTCGTCGGGGTCAAGGGGGCCATCGGTGGTGGTCATGTCGACAGGATGCCGTGTCCCGACGGTGACGGCAACGGTCAGAGGTTGGGGCGGAGCGTGACCTTGGTCCCTGTCGTCTAGGCGGGACCGGGTGCATCATGAACTCGTGGGGGACCTAGTCGCTCCTGTCGAGGTCGTGGTGAGGACCGAGTCCCAGGTCACGGTGGTGACGGTGGCCGGTGCAGTGCCGTCCACCTCATCGGCCCACGACGTCGCCGACCACATCCTGGGAGGCGTTCCCGACCTCGGTCCGGTGGTGGTCGATGTCAGCCTCCTGGAGGTGGCCGCCGACGAACTGGCCTGGATCGTCCTGCGTCTGGAGGCCGTGCCGACCTGGCATCGCTTCCGCATCGTGGACGACCGTGTCGACCATCGACGTACCCTCCGTCGACTGTGCCGCCGGATCGCCGTTCTGCCCGACGTATCCACCGCGGTGGCGGCCGCACGCACCGAAGTTCCCCCTGAGGTCCCGGTGGTCGACGTGGTGACGCTGTGGGGTGATCACTCTGCCCGCGAGTCGGTGGGACCTGGATCCCGGCCGGGATCGGTCACCGAGCGAGCACCGCGATCACCCTCGCAGTGACGACGACTGGACCAATCCAGGACCCAAAGCCTGGGATCCGCCGGGGACCACCGCCACCGGGCAGGGGGCGTAGTTGGCGCACTGGCGGCTGACCGATCCCAGCAACAGACCGGCGAAGCCGCCCCGTCCCCGGGAGCCCACCACCAGCAGGGACGCGTTGCGGGCTTCCCACAGCAGCGCCTCGGCGGCGGGGGCGGGAACGGCTAGGCACTCGACCTCGGGGGTGTCCTCGGGTGCGAGGTCGGCGAGGGCCGCATCGACGACTCCGGTCAGGTAGCGGTCGGCGGCGATGACGAACTCTTCGCCGTCCAGAGAACCCGAGGTCGAAGGGCCGGGCGGGGTCACCGCCGCCGGATCCCATCCGTGCACCACCCGCAGCAGGACCCCGTGGGTCCGTGCCTCGGCCGCGGCCCAGTCCAAGGCGGCCCGTGAACCGCCCGAGGAGTCGATTCCTACGACCACGGGAGCTTCACCGGGTAGGGACGTGTCTCCTCCGACCGCTATCACCGGTGAGGGGCCGTGGTGCAGGCAGGCGGCCACGACCGAACCCAACAGCAGGCCGGCGAAGCCGCCGTGGCCGCGGGTTCCCAGGACCAGCGCCCGCGAGCCTTGGGCGGCTGCGATCAGGGTGGGGGTGGGTTGACCGTCGAGGGCGAGCTTGTGCACCTCGATACCATCGATCCCGGCCTCCTCGGAGAGGGTGGACTCGGCGGCATCGAGGATCGCGGCCGACGGGCTGGGGAGTGCCGCCAGGTCGACGTATGCGGTACCGACCGGAACCGGCCAGTCGACGATCGGTGGTGACCAGACGTGGACCAGGCACAGCGGCGCTTGCCAGGCGCGAGCTTCGGCCAGCGCCCAGCGTGCCGCTCGGTGTGAACCCTTGGAGCCGTCCACGCCAACGACGATCGACCCCGGAGGGACTCGGTGGTCCATGGAGCCATCGTCATCCAGCCCGTCGTGGAGGTGACAGGGCAGAAGGTCCCGCTAGGACTGGGCAGGATGGCAGGTGATGGCGTACTCGGGGCAGTTGTCGGCCGCCAGGCGGGCGGCGTCTTCTAGTTCGGCGGGGATCTCACCTTCCACCAACAAGACGGAGTAACCCTCGTCGTCGGGCTCGAAGAGCGCCGAGGCCAGGGCGTAGCAGCGGCCGTGGCCCTGGCAGGCGCTGCGGTCCAGTTCGATGTGCATCAGATCTCCCGGAGGATTCTTACCGGCAGTTCTCGTGGCCCCCGGACCTGCCCGGTGGACCAGCGGACGCCGGTCGGGTCGGAAAGTTCGAACTCCTCGACGGCGCTCAGCCATTCCTGGACCGCGACGGTCAGCTCCATGCGGGCCAGGTTCGAACCCAGGCAACGGTGGATGCCCAGCCCGAAGGCGAGATGCCGGTTGCGCTGGCGGTCGATCACGAAACGGTCGGCATCCTCGAACGCTTCGGGGTCCCGGTTGGCGGCGGGAAAGGTCAGCAGGACCCAGTCCCGGGACGCCACCGGGCAGTCGCCGATGGCGGCATCGTCGACCCCTTCGGCCACGATCCGGGCCATGGTGACCGGGGCGTAGAACCGGAGGAACTCCTCGATGGCGAACGGCAGCACCGACGGGTCCTCCCGCAGGCGCCGGCGGTCCTCGGGGTGCTGGGCGAGGTGCCAGATGCTGGCCCCGATCGCTGACCAGGTGGTGTCGATTCCGGCCACCAACAACAGGGCGATCGAACCGAAGATGTGCTCGTCGGTGAGGGGGCGACCGTCCATCTCGGCGCTGAGCAGGAACCCGATCAGGTCGTCGCGGGGAGGTTCGCGCCGGCGGCTGCGGATCACCTCGCTCAGGTAGTGGACGAGGGTGTCCTCGGGGGCGATCGAATCGGTGTACTCACCGGGCTTCTCGAGGATCCGGTGGATGAAGGTGCGGAAGCGGTCGCCGTCCTCGCGGGGTAGTCCGAGCATCTCGGCGATCACCCGAACCGGGATGTGCTGGGCGTAGCCGGTGGCGGCGTCGACCACCCCGTCGGGACCTGCTTCCTCCAACAGGTCGCGGATCAGTTCGCGGCAGGTCTGTCGGGTCGCCTCCTCCCAGCGTTCGATCTGACGGGGGGCGAAGGCCGGCAGCAGGAGACGCCGGGCATCGGAGTGGAACGGGGGGTCCGAGGTGATCGGGGGCGCGTAGCCCATGGGGGCCAGGCCCGAAGGCTTGAACCGGTTGACGATGATGCCTTCGGAGCTGAACCGGGTGGTGTCGTTGGCCACCGCGGACACGTCGGCGTGGCGGGTGGGCAGCCAGACCCCGCCGTGGGCGGGGGAGTGGGCCACCGGGCAGCGCTGGCGCAGCTCATCCCAGATCTCGGGCGCGGCGGCGGCATAGTCCTCGTGGGTGTGGTCGAACTCCGTGGCCCAGTCCCTGGGCCCCGAATCCAGATCGGTCATCGACATCCCCTTGTGAACCGACGTTGAACCCTGACGGTAACACCCGTTATCGGGTTTCTGCCGTTACCGGCATCCTTGGCGAGGCTTGGGGGTGCTTCGGATTTCACGGGGGAGTCGGGGTGATGTGGGCTAGCAGGTCCCAATTGGGTTGGCCGGCGTAGAGCAGGGTGCGGATCCGGTAGTTCCGGAAGGATTTGAACCCGAAAGCGATGCGCT
>JAGQSO010000034.1 GCA_020439505.1 Acidimicrobiales bacterium | reverse complement strand
GAGGGTTCCTGCGGTGAGGGCGGCCAGCATCAGGGCGGCGCGGAGAATCCTTGGCATCGGGTGGACGTACCCCGATGTTCGGTTGGTCAACCCATTGTGAGACGACGTCGATCCAAACCTGCCGCACGGGCGGTCGAGCAGGGCCGCGGAGCCTGGTCAGGCTGGGGTGGGGCGGGAGCCGGCTTTGCCTAGGTCCTCGGTGTTGGCGGTGGCTTCGTCGTGGGTTTTGGTGGCCGTTTCGAGGATCTCCATGGGGACCAGGTGGCGGCTCACCCACCAGCGGCCGGGTTGGTCGGCCCACACCAGCATCGGGGGCAGGATCACCAGGGCGCTGAACAGGGCTACCACCACGTTCATGGCCACGATGATCCCGAAGTCCCGCAGGATCGGCAGCGAGGAGGTTGCGATCACCGCCACGCCCGACACCGCGGCCAGACCCGACACGGCGAAGGCACGGCCGGTGCGGGCCGCGGTCACGTGGACCGCGGCGTCGGGGGCCAGGCCCCGATGCCTCTCCTCCACGAATCGCAGCAGGATCAGCGACGTGAACTCGGTGCAGATGGCGATGACCAGCGGCCCGCCCACCGCGGTCATGGGGCTGAGCTTGAGGTCGAAGGCCCACGCCACCAGGGACGCCGCGCCGGTGGCGACCAGGACCGGCACCAACGAGAGCAGGGACCGCCACACGCTGCGGAGGCGGATGGTGAGGAACAAGAACACGAACCCGAGCGCCAGGTAGGTGAGCTCGACCCGGTTGGCTTCCAGGTTCTGGAGCAGACCGACACCGACCACCGCCAGGCCCGACGGGGTGGCCCGGATCCCCTCGGGGGGAGCGATCCCGGCGGGCGCCGACTCGGCCAGGCGCTCCTGCATGTCGTCGACCATCACCGCCCGCTCCTCGAGCGACTTGGGCTTGGTGACGAACAGCAGGTTCACCGCCGCGGCATCGGTGTTGACGGTGAACTCCTGCACCGAGGGGGGAGCGGCCTCGTGGGCGGCTTGCATCAGGGCGCCTGACGGCGAGTAGTCGTTGGCGCCTTCCATGTCGACCAGGTACGACAGCGGGGTCAACAGGTTGGATGCCACCAGGACCTGGTCGGGGTAGCGCTCGACGGTGTCGTCGGTGAACTTGTCGATCCAGGCCGCGGTCTCGTCGGTGAAGATGTGCTCGGCGTTGTCGGCCTCGACGAACACGCCCAGTTCGGAGGAGACGTCGACCCGCTCTTCGAGGGTGGCGATGTCCTTGCGGTTCTGGGACTGCTGGTTGACCCACTGCACCGGGTCGGTCTGGAGGGTCAGGTCACCCTCGACCGCCATGCCACCCACGAACACCGCCAGCGACATGATGGCGAAGGGAACCGCTGCCTTGGGGGAGATGGCGCCCAGCCAGCGGACGAAGCGACCCAAGAAGCCCTCGCGGAAGTCCCGGCCGGTGGTGGGGGAGCGGTACTCGCGGGCGCCCAGCGCGGCCAGGGGTACGAAGATCGAACACATGCAGATGACGGCGATGCCCACCGCCAGCAGCAGACCGAAGGCCCGGATCATCGGAACCTTGGCGAACATCAGGGCCGAGAAGGCGAACACGGCGTCGAAGGTCACCACCAGCAGGGCCGGGCCCAGGTTGCGCGACGTCTCTTGGATCGGATGGTCCGATCTGTCGATCAGCACCTCCTCCTCGACGCGGGCGTGCATCTGGATGGCGTAGTCGATGCCGACGCCGATCATCACCGGCAGGCCGGCGATGGTGACGACCGACAGGGGTATGCCCAAGAAGCCGGCCAGACCGAAGGCCCAGATGACGCCGACCACGATCACCGCCAGGGGCAGCAGCCGCCAGCGGACGTCGAACAGCACCAACAAGATGAGCATCATCACCGCCAGGGCGATGGCACCGAGGCGCAAGATGCCGCCCCGTAGGTAATCGTTGAGGTCCTTGAGCAACACCGGGGCGCCGGTGACCAGGACCTCACCGCCCTCGAGATCGTGGCGGGCCCAGGCGTCCTTGACCGCCATGGCGCCCTTGCCCTCGTCCTCGATCGAGGCGTTGCCGACCAGGCGGACCACCATCTGGGCGTGGCGGTCATCGAAGAAGAACGACCGGAGCGGTTTGCGGATCTCACCGTCGTTGCCGATCAGGAGGGTCTCGACCCAGTCGGGGTTGTCGAAGGAACGGTCGGCGTCGGGAGCCAGGAAGGGCGCGATCCGCTCGGTGGTCTTGGCCAGGTCGGCCTCGCGAACCTCGACCGCCTTCTCGTCGCCGGCTTCCTTGGCCGCTTCGGTCGCGGCGGCCAGGGTACGGGCGGCGATGGAGTTGATCGGATCGAAGGACTCGGCGTTGGTGGGGTCTTCGGGGGTGCGCGACAGCAGGCGGGCCGAGTACTCCAGGCCGTCGAGGGGTGAGACGACGGTGCGGACCTCGGGGATGTCGGCCAGTTCCGCCTTGACCTGATCGAAGATCTTGCGGTTGGCGGGCGAGGCCAACTCGGTGACGGAGTGGCCCTCGTCCATGGTGAACAGCACCACCATGATCTGACCGCCGAACAGCTTCTGGTACGCCACGTTGTCCTTGGCCACCTGGTCGCTGCTGTTCAGGTAGCTGTCCTGACCGGTGGCGAACTCCAGGCGGGTCAGGCCGAAGCCCATGATCATGGTGACCAGCAGGCCGACCACCGACACCAGCCCGGCACGCTTGCCGAGCTGCACCGCCAGAACTGACCAGAACTTGCGCACGACGTGACTCCCACAGGGCCGGGTTGCGATCTCGTTCGACTGTAACGCCGCCGGTTTCTCACGGACCAAACCGACCGCCGGTGACGTCTGCCACGCTCAGTGGTCATCCCGTCCCGGTCCAGGAACGTTTGCTCTGTTGCGAGCTTGCGAGTAACTGAGCAATCGCCGTCGAGCCGCCGCAACGAAGTGAGGACCGGGTTCGACGGAACTAGGAATCGTCCGCCGAAGGCGGCCCACGAGAACCGGAGCGCGTCCAGCGTCGGAGTGTCCCAAGCCCTGCCAGGGTTGCCGGACACGGCATTAACTTCGGCGGCATGACCGCCATCGGAACCGGGTCGAGAGGGGCCGAGGCGGCCACCACCGTCGTCCACGTGGTGGCCAAGACCCACCTCGACCTGGGGTTCACCGGGCTGGCGGCCGAGGTCGAACACCGGTACCTGACCGCCTTCTTCCCCAAGGCCCTCGACGTGGCCACCGCACTGCGCGAACGCGGCGGACCGGAACGCCTGGTGTGGACCACCGGCTCATGGATCGCGCAGCGCACCCTGTGCACGGGGGGACGATCGGCCGACGCCGTGGCCGCGGGGATCGAGCGGGGAGACCTGGCCTGGCACGGCCTTCCCGTCACCACCCACACCGAGCTCATGGACGCGTCGCTGGTCCGCTCGGGGCTGGCGATCAGCGCCGAACTCGACCACCGGTTCGGCCGCACCACCGCTGAGACCCGAACCGTCGCCGCCAAGATGACCGACGTCCCCGGCCACACCCGCAGCCTGGTACCGCTGCTGGCCGAGGCCGGGGTGCGGTTCCT
>JAGQSO010000230.1 GCA_020439505.1 Acidimicrobiales bacterium | reverse complement strand
CAGGCCGAGTGGCTGCCCTGCCCATGGGGGTGCGCAGGTCGGCGATGTGGGTGAAATGGAACCTGTCGTCCTCGCCCACCCGGAACCGCAGGGTGTGGGCGAAGTCGGCGTCGGCCAGGGCCAGGTCCAGCTCGTGGAGGTGGTTCGGGAGCCACAGGTCTCGGTCACAGATGTAGGCCACGAACCGGCCGGTGGCGTGCTCGGTCAGGACCTGGTGACGGTTCGGCTCACCCCGTGACTCGTGCTTGGGGAACTCGAAGAGCCGGACACGGTCATCGGCTTCGATCAGCTCTTGGATGTGAGCGCGGGTTTCGTCGGTGATGCCATCGGCGATGACGAACACCTCCACGTCGGTCACCGTCTGGTTCAAGACGCTGCCGATCGAGTGCCGTAGCAGTGGACCGCGGTCACCGGTGGTGGGAACGACCACGGTTGCGCTCACACCACCGTTGGCTCTGTTGGCTCCGGTGGTCATGACGAGAACGGGTCCAGCCCGGCGAGTGTCCTGAGCTGGGCAATATGACGCACCACCTCCAGGCCTTCGGCCCCGTCGCTCTTGGGTGGGTCCCCGCCGGTAATGAAGTCGAGCCAGGCCGCTAGCTCGCGACGCAACGGTGGATCGGGGTCGAACGAGATCGACCTGAGCCGTGGATCGAGCTCGGAGCCGGCCGCGATCACCACCGTGTTGGAGCCGTCATCGGCCAGGGTGGCCGTTGCCAGGCTCCCATGCACCCGGACCTCCCGGCGTCTCTCGGCGGAGCGCGTCGATGCTTCGACCACGAGCCACGGCTCACCGCCTCCGCCCAGGTGCGCCCACAAGCTCACGGCCCGCCCGTCGATCATCTCGGCCAGCGCCGCCCTGGGGGGCGGAATTGTCCCCAGAACCTCGATGCCGATGGTCAGGTCGTGGGGTACCAACGTCCAGATGCTGTCCACATCGGTGCGCGGGCTCGTCCAGTTGGTGCGCGTCGTGCGGACGCCCTGCACCGCCCCCAACTCACCTGAGCGGGCCAGTTCACCCAGTAGTTCGACGCCGCGGTGGTAACGCCAGACGTGCATCACGTGGAGCCGGTCGCCGTAGAGGTCGACCACCTGCTCTGCCTCGCCGACGTCGACGGTGAGCGGTTTCTCACAGAACACCGGAACCCCGAGGTCGGCCAGGTCGAACAGCGTTGTGGCGTGGGTGCTGGCCGGGGTGGCCACCACGGCACCGTCGAGGTCGAGGCCAGCCAGGCCAACGGTGCTGGCGAGTTGATCCAGACCGGTCGCGGAGGCGAACGCGCCAGCCGCGTCGGAGGGGTCTACGACGGTGACCAACGCCCCCAGGTCAGTCAGATCACGGGCGATGAGCCGGCCCCAACGCCCGCAACCAACCAGGGCCACCCTGCTCCGCTCCATCGTCCCCATGCTCGCGAAGCTAGCGAGACGTGCCCGATGTGGCTGCAGGCTGTCCGGGCGCTCACCTCGAGGCGGGCAGCACGCCCGCCGGACTGTCGGAGTCGCTGGGTAGGTTGATGGTGACTTCAGCCACGGTGTTGTGGGTGCCTCGGTCTTGGTCGGGCCCGGTTGGGTTCGTTTCGTTGATTCGAGGTTCTTGTTGTGGCTATTACCGAGCAGAGTCGTCATGATCTCTATGTCCGGTTGGAAGCGGCGCTGGGTGCGCAGGAGGCGACGACGTTGATGGAGCACCTTCCTCCGGTGGGTTGGGCCGATGTGTCGACGCGAACTGATGTGGCCCTTCAGCTTCAGGCTCTAGAGGGGAACCTGCGGGCCGAGTTCCACCTCGCCTTCGGGGACTTCCGTGACGAGATGCATCGCTCATTCGGAGACTTCCGTGACGAGATGCACCGCTCATTTGGTGAGTTCCGCGACGAGATGCTTCGGTCGTCGTCGGAGTTCCGTGACGAGATGCGGCGGGATCGCCAGGTCGCTCAGCGTCAGCTTCTGTTCGTGCTGGTCGTCGCCCTGGTCAGCCTTCTGGGTACGGTCGCCACCAGCCTCTGAGACCATGGGCTCGACATGGTCACAGACAGTCCAGGACTGCTGGTCGTTCAGAGGGACAGGACCAGGCGTAGGCCTGCGTCCACTTCCCGCATCGACCGTGGCGTGAGGGAGCCTTCGGTGCTTTGCAGGCGGCGCCGGTGGTTCGCCCAGGGTTCTGTCGGGGTGGCTGGGTAGGTTGGTGGTGACGTCAGCCGCGCTCTGGTGTGGTGCCTCGGTCTTGGTCGGGCCCGGTTGGGTTCGATTCGTTGATTCGAGGTTCTTGTTGTGGCTATTGCCGAGCGGAGTCGTCATGATCTCTATGTCCGGTTGGAAGCGGCGCTGGGTGCGCAGGAGGCGACGACGTTGATGGAGCATCTTCCTCCGGTGGGTTGGGCCGATGTGTCGACGCGCACCGATGTGGCCCTTCAGCTTCAGGCTCTGGAGGGCAATCTTCGGGCCGAGTTCCACATCGCCTTCGGGGACTTCCGTGACGAGATTCGTCGGGATCGTCAGGCCGCTCAGCGTCAGCTTCTGTTCGTGTTGGTCGTGGCCGTGGTCAGCCTGCTTGGTACCGTCGCCACCAGCCTCTAAGAGTTCAGCTTCAGCCCCTGGTCGCTCTCGATGACCAGGCACCTCCTTGTCGCAGGATCGCTCCCGTACGATCCAGTGCACCCAACAGTTCGGTCATGGCGAGAGGCGGATGACCCGTCTTGGAGCATCCAACGGGCGATCGCCCAGCCAGGCCTTGAGCCGAGCATCGATCTCCTCGGCAGTTTCGGTCGGGTAGGCCCGCCGAAGGTTCTGGCGCTTCATCTCCACCCCCGTCTCGGCCAGCTCAATGGCCGCCCGCAACCGCCCAGCCGGGGTATCGGT
>JAGQSO010000229.1 GCA_020439505.1 Acidimicrobiales bacterium | reverse complement strand
ATCAGCCTTCCAGGCCGGGGATCTTCTTCAGGGCGGCGCCGAACCTCGGGTAGTTCTCCTTCACTCCGTCATCGAGGTCGATCTCGATGTTCTGCGTCGCGAGAGGATAGAGGGTGTCGTGCTCGTACTCGTCGAGCTCCAGCAGCACCCCTCGGAGGCGGTCCGACTCCTTCGCATCGTTGGAGCGCTCTACGTGTTCCAGGCTCGACCGCAGCTTCGCCTGGAACTCGCGCAGGTACTCGTTCAGCACCGTCGAGACGGTCGACGGTGTGTAGCGATGCATGTAGATCAGCGCGTTGAACGACCCCCTGGGGCTGGAGAACAGCCAGTAGATCGGGCGCTTCTTGTATCGCTGCACATGGTCGTCGTAGAAGGGCGACGTTGATCCGCGGGCGGCGGTCTTGATGAAGTAGTGGCGCAGGTCCTTGACGCCGAGCGTCATCGTGACGAACTGGAGGTTCGCTTCGAAGTGCTCGTCGCCGAACGCCACCCGCAGGAAGGTGCGGAACCGGGCGACGATGTCGTCCTCGAACCAAGTGTCGTCCACGATGGGGATGGCGTTGTCGGCATCTGGCACGAACGTCGGGTTCGGCACCTTCGCTAGGAAGTCCTCAAGTGTCGAACCCTGGTCAGCGAGGATGAGCCCCGGCGCGTCGAGGCTGTAGCGCCCGAACATGCAGCCGACCGCGTAGGAGATGAGGTCGACGATCGAGGACTGGGTGAACAGGGCGTCGCGCTCTTCGGGCGTCTTGTTCGGCCAGCGGAACGCTGAGTTGTTGGTGAGCGAGACTCGCTCGAGCGGCACATGCGAGGGAACCTCGTCCTCGAGCCCGTAGAGCTTGGCGACGGCTTCGTTGTTCTCGATCTCCAGCTGCTGCTGGGCCAGGGAGCGCGCTGCCCACTCGTCTCGGTGCTGTGCGGTGATCTGTTCGAGCGTCTTCAACTGCATGCCTCACGAGGGATCGCCAGGGTCTCGATTTCCCCGGTCGCCCGCGAGCCAGGCACGGATGGGGTAGCCATCGGGGTAGCCGATGTGCGGTTGCCAAGGTTACCTGCCGAGACCGAGCAGTTCAGCGGACGCGACGAGCGCCGCGCGGGTACGCGTCCGATCGGTGTGCAGGTAGGACTGGGTGCTCAGCACCGACGAGTGCCCGAGGACGGCCTTGATGGTGGTCTCGTCGGTGCCGCTGGCGAGTAGCAGGGTCGCTGCGGTGTGGCGGGCCTCGTAGAGCAGCGGGCGCCGAGTCAAACCATCAGGGAGGGTCACCTGCACCTTCGCCTCTTCGGCGATCTCGTACCACTGACGACGGTCGAACTCCGCCGAACGCGGCGTACCGTCCTCCCGTGGCCAGACCAGCCCGTAGGGCGACGACACCTGCCCGCGCCACGCTCGTAGTGCTTCGGCGAGCCAGGGGACGAGTGGGACGACGCGGTTGCCGGCCCGGGTCTTGGGGCGTACGAGGTGGTAAGCACCTTGCAGGTGGCGGGACTCGAACCCCCGTGGGACACGGAACCCGCTGTCAGGGACTCGGTGCTCAACGTATGGGAGCGCTTTGAGCTGCCACGCGAGCGTCATCGTCTCGGCGTCAAGGTCGATCATGTCCCAGGTCAGACCGAGTGCCTCAGCAGGGCGGAGACCCTCGATGAGGGCGGCGACCCAGCGCGAGACATCCCTCCGGGTGGCGGCCACGTCGAGGATCTTCAGCGCGTCGTCGACGCTCAGCGACTGCCTCGGAGAGTGTCCTTGCCCTGGTCCGGCCGTCTCCCTCGCTCGTTGGCCAACCTGGTACCCCTCGGCGACGGCGTCGGCCAGGATCTTGCGAAGGACGGCATGGGTGCGCTGCATCGTGGCGAGCGCCAGCCCTGCCTCCCCCTGCGCCGAGGCGACCCTGCGGATGTCTGACGGCGTCAGGGAATCGAGCCGCAGGTGGCCGATGTGCGGGATGATCCACCGGTCAAGCGCTGACCGGTCCGAGACAAATGTGCCCGGGCGAACGATGTGTTGGCGCGCCGCGAGCCACTGATCCGCCCAGCACTTCATCGTGACGCTGGCGAAGGCCGTGGCCGGCCCCTCCGACACGATGCGCCGTTGAGCCTCGACAAGTCGGGCGCGCACCTGGGCTTCCGT
>JAGQSO010000228.1 GCA_020439505.1 Acidimicrobiales bacterium | reverse complement strand
GGCTGTCGGCGGGCACCTACGAGTTGTTGGTGCTGGTGGGTGAGCTCGACGCCCGAGGGCTGTGGGCCCGCTGGGGTGCCCTGTCTTGTGCGGCGTGGCTGGCCGAGGTGTGCGACGTCGAGGTGTGCACGGCCCGCACCCAGGTCCGGGTAGCCCGAGCCCTACGGACCTACCCGGCGCTGGCGGAGGCGATGGCCGACGGTGATGTCTCTTATGCCAAGGCCAGGGTTCTGGTCCCTCACCTCGACGAAACCAATGTGGACGTTTTGTTGCATCTGGCGGTCACCAACCCGGCTGGGCGGCTCGGTGCTGCGATAGCGGCGTGGTCCCAACGCAACGAGGATCCCGAAGCGATCGCCTGTCGTCAGCACGAAGAACGAAGTGTGTCGTGGCGTACCGGACCCGACGGGATGGTGACTATCACCGCTCGTCTCGCTCCGGCTACCGCCGGGGCGGTGTGCGCGGTGATCGACGCGCAGGTCACTCAATCGGCCGCGTCCGCGGGCGCGTCGCTGCCCCAACAACGCGCCGACGCCCTGGCCGCGATCGCCACCGGCGGGGGAGGCAACGTCGACGCCGAGGTGGTGATCCACGTTCGAGGAGACGCCACCACCCTGGCCGACGGTACCCCCATCAACGACCACGTCGTGGCCCAGTTGTTGCCTCAAGCGTTCGTTTCGTTGCTGCTGGTCGACACCAACCGCCAACCGATAGATGCCAGCCCTCGCCGACGCACCCCGACCCGCCGCCAAAAGCGGGTGGTTGATGAAGCGAACCCAGAGTGTGGCCACCCCGGTTGTCGGGCCCGGACCTTCCTCCAATACGACCACATCCAGCCCTACGCCCAAGGCGGCCCCACCGTCGTCTCCAATCTCCAACGCCTCTGCGGCCCCCACAACCGAGCTCGAAACGAGGCCTGAAACGAGGCCTGAGACCAAGTGTGTATAGTTAGGCGTATGCCTCGCATGCAGGTGTACCTGCCCGATGACCTCTACCGGGAGCTAAAGGAGCGCGGCCTTCCGGCGTCGGAACTTCTTCAGCAGGCCGTGCGGGCCGAGCTGCGCCGTCAGTCACTGCTGGCCGAGACCGATGCCTACCTGAGCGAGCTGATCGATGAGGTCGGCGAACCGACCCCCGACGAGATGGCCCGGGCCGAGGCCATCGCCCGTCGGCTGGCGCTCCACCCGGTCGATCGCGCTGGCTGAGCCGTGTTGGTGCTCGACAGCGGTGCGGTCACCAAGCTGGCGCGCCGAGACCGACAGACGGCCGCCGTCATCACCGTCCTTCGCCGCGACGGTCTCTGGCCTCCAGCGGTGCCATCGGTGGTAGTGGTCGAGTCGGTCACCGGAGACCCGGGACGGGATGCGAACACGAACCGACTCCTCAAGACCTGCGACGTCATCACCGAAGTCCCAGAGTCCACGGCCCGCCGCGCCGCGCGGTTGCGGTTCCTCGCCAAGACCGGCTCGGCGGTAGACGCCCTCGTCGTGGCGACGGCCGAGCCCGGCGGCCAGGTGCTCACCGGTGACTCCGGCGACCTCCGAGCCATCGCCGCACCCGCCGAACAAGTACGGGTCGTGGACATCTGAGCTGTCCTCCAGTACGACCACATCCAGCCCTACGCACAAGGTGGCGCCAGCGCCATCGCCAACCTCACAGGTCGCGTAACTATCCCAGCGGGCGGCTCCGACTACGAGGCGAGGTGGTGGTCGGTCAGCATGTGGGCGTTGCTGGCGACCGAACCGCGCAGCGCTCGGACATGGACAATGCCGTCTTGGATGTTGACGACCTGCGCCACGGCACGGGCTGCACCGGAGCCAACGGACTGCCCTGGGCGGGTCTCAGCGAATCGACGGTGTTGTCGCGATCTGCCCCGCTGGCTGAAACGGCTCGCCTGCGACCACGCCGCGTATCCTCGCTGGCGTGGAAGAGGCCGCGGAGACGACGGGACCATCGTGGTTGGGGTCGCTGATCGAGCTGGGGCTGGAAGCGGTGGTGGTGTTCGGGCCGGACCTGACCGTCCTCTACGCCAACGACGAGGCGCTGAGGATCCTCGGCTACCGGTGGGAGGACATCGCCGGGATCGACGCATTGAGCCTCGTCCACCCCGATGACCTGGAGCGGGCCGGTGCCAACGTGTCGGGCGTCGTGGCCGGGGCCCGACCCGACCCGGGGTTGATAAGGCTCCGGGTGGCCGATGGGAGCTGGTGGCCGGTCGAGGTGAACCCCCGTCACGTGGAGCTACCCGATCCCCCCGAGGGTCCGGGCTCGGTCATGGCGGTCACCCTGCGCGACCACCGCCTCGAGGACACCCACTGGCGGTTTCTGGCCGACCTTGCCGCCGGCCGGGACATCGAGGCCTCCCTGGAGTCCTTCGCCCAGGGGCTGAGCGGCCCCATCGACGGACCGATGGGGGTGGCGTTGCATGTCGACGGGGAGCTGCGCACGGTGGGTCCGCTGCCTCGCGCTCTCATCTGGCCTACCGAGGGCCTGACCGGATCGGACCCCTGGTCCACGGCGCTGGCCACGGGAGAGCCGGCGTGGGCCGAGGTCACCGACCTGCCGGTCCGCCAACGGGGGGAGGCCGAGTCCCTCGGGGTCGGGGTGGTCGTCGTGGTGCCGGTCCCCGACCCGGCCCAGGATTCGCCGGCCCTCATGGTCCAGTGTCCCTACGCCGCGGCCATGGGCCCGCTGCACACCGCGGCACTGGCGGTTCGGCCCCGCCAGGCGGTGGCGATCGGGCTCGACCGTCGCCATGCCCTCGCCCGGCTCGAACACCTCGCCCACCACGATCCCCTCACCGGGTTGGCCAACCGGTCTCGCTTCTTCGACCTGTTGAACGCCAGGTACGCGGCCGGTCAGGCCAGCGGGGTCTGCTACCTCGACCTCGACCGGTTCAAGGCGGTGAACGACACCTACGGCCATCACGTCGGTGATGAGGTCCTTCGGATCTTCACGACCACGCTGAGGAGCGTGGCCCCGGGTGCCGAACTGATCGCCAGGCTCGGCGGAGACGAGTTCGCGGTGGTGTGCGGGTCGGGCGACGTCGGCGCTGTGTCGGCCGTGGCGGCGGGGATCGTCGAGGCCTTCCGGGCCGGGGTCACGGTGGATGACCTGCACCACGACGTGAACGTCAGCGCCGGAGTGGCGGTCGGAACGGACCGACCCGACGTTCTCGTGGCCGCCGCCGACGCCGCGCTCTACACCGCAAAACGTTCCGGCCGCGCGAGATGGCATCTCGCCTGACACTTCTCGGTGTGAGAAAGCTCACAACCGCTGTGCTGGGTTGTCAGGTGGACCCGAATCGGAGTGGCTGTCGGTCCCCAGCCACCGCAGAGGCTGGTTTGGACCGGACTCGTTGTCGGTGCAACGGTTTCGCGACGACTCACCGTCACGACGCTGTGGAGGACACGTGCTCGACGAGAAGCTCGACGACATCTACGACGAGGTGCTGAGGAGGAACCCGGCCGAACCCGAGTTCCACCAGGCGGTGCGGGAGGTGCTGGGGTCGGTGGGGCCGGTGCTCACCAAGTTCCCCCAGTACACCGCTCAGAAGATCATCCAGCGGATCTGTGAGCCCGAACGCCAGATCATCTTCCGGGTGCCGTGGCAGGACGACAACGGTGACGTCCACATCAACCGCGGCTACCGGGTCGAGTTCAACTCCGCCCTCGGTCCGTTCAAGGGTGGCCTGCGGTTCCATCCCTCGGTATCGCTGGGGACCGTGAAGTTCTTGGGCTTCGAGCAGATCTTCAAGAACTCCCTCACCGGCATGCCCATCGGTGGCGGCAAGGGCGGATCCGATTTTGATCCCAAGGGTCGCTCGGACAACGAGGTGATGCGGTTCTGCCAGAGCTTCATGACCGAGCTTTACCGCCACATCGGCGAGTACACCGACGTTCCCGCCGGCGACATCGGGGTGGGGACCCGTGAGATCGGCTGGATGTTCGGCCAGTACAAGCGGATCACCAACCGCTACGAGTCGGGCACCCTCACCGGCAAGGGCCTGTCGTGGGGCGGCGCCCTGGTCCGTCCCGAGGCGACGGGCTACGGGGCGGTGTTCTTCCTCCAGGAGATGCTCAAGGTCCAGGGCCGCGAGATCGAGGGACGGACCTGTGTGGTGTCGGGGGCCGGCAACGTGGCGATCCACGCCATCGAGAAGCTCCAGCAACTCGGTGGGCGGGTTCTGGCCTGCTCGGATTCCCAGGGTTACGTGTACGACCCCGACGGGATCGATCTCCCCACCCTCCGTCAGGTGAAGGAGGTGGAGCGGGAGCGTCTCACCAAGTACGTCGAGTACCGGCCCGGCGCCACCTTCCACAAGCGAGGCAACATCTGGGAGGTACCCACCGAGGTGGCTCTGCCCTGTGCCACCCAGAACGAACTGGCCGCCGCCGATGCCCGCCTGCTGGTGGCCAACGGTTGCCTGGCCGTCGCCGAGGGGGCCAACATGCCGACGACCCCCGAAGGCCTCGATGTCTTGCGGGCCGGGGGAGTGCTGTTCGGGCCGGGCAAGGCCGCCAACGCCGGAGGCGTGGCGACCTCGGCGCTGGAGATGCAGCAGAACGCGGCCCGGGATTCGTGGACCTTCGCCCACACCGAAGCCAAGCTGGGCGAGATCATGTCGTCGATCCACGAGCAGTGCGCCGCCACCGCCGAGGCCTACGGTCGCCCCGGGGATTACGTCCTGGGCGCCAACATCGCCGGCTTCGTCAAGGTCGCCGACGCAATGGTCGCCCTCGGTCTCATCTGATCAGGCCGGACCGGCCGGTCAGGCCGGTCGGGCCGCGGCGGTCCTGCCCAGGGCCTCGAGAGCCTGACCCAGCGATCGGCTGACCCCCAGCTTGAGGAGAGGCACCACCGGCCACAGCGCCGGGCTTGGGGTCAGCGCCATCGTGTAGGTGATCCGGGTCCGTTCTTCGCCGATCGGAGCCAGCACCACGCGCTCGACCAGCTCACGGAACAGCGCTGGCTTCATCGAGGTACCGGTGAAGGACCACAGCTCGGGTTCGTCCCAGGCGATGAAGCGCTCCTCGACGGTGGCGCCGCCCCTGAGCTTGACGGTCCGGGTCGAGCCCACCCCGTGGTCGGGCTCAGAGGTCGGTTCACACGACACCAGGGCCGGACCGAACCACGACGGCCATCCGCGGTGGTCGCACAACACGTCCCACACCGACTGGCGGGGGGCGGCGACGGTCCTGGAGGCTTCGATCCGTACCGGCGCAGTGTCGATGAAACTCAGGTCGCGTTCTTCCATGGGGCAACTCTTGTCGGTCGCCCAGGGTCGGCACCACGTCGGCATCGAGGCGGGCCGGGCCCGAAGGCTCAGGGCAGGGCCCACTCGGGGACGGTGCCGGTCTCGGGGTCGAAGTGCTCCAGCCAGTGGGCGAGGCCGGGTGGGTCGGCCAGCTTGTCGGGGTGGTGGCCGGGAAGGGCGGAGACGACCATGGCCGGAAGGGCCACGAAGATGAAGCTCACCGACCACAGCGCCAGGCGCAGGTGGGCGTCGGGGCGCCACCATCGACCCTCGTTCCACAGCATCACCCAGGTTCCGATGAAGGCGCAGCCAGCCAGCACCACACCGGCGACCCAGGTCGCCCAGGCGTAGCGGAGACGGCTCCGCCAGCCGGCGCCGGCAACACCCTGGTAGACGTCCCAGGCCACCGACTTGTGCTCGACCTCCTCGGCGAGGTGCCACATGAACAGGGTCACCGCGGTCGGGTCACCGTCGCGCAGCAGCCTCGCTCGCCGGTCCACCCAGCGGGCGGCGGTGAACGCGATGCACTCGAAGCCGGCGGCGAAGGCCAGACCGAACCGGTTGGATCGCCGCCGGAGGAAGGCGAACACCCAGGCCGTGACCTTGTCCACCTTGGACAGGCCGGGGTAACGGATGGTGAGGATGTCGTTGAACCGTCGATGCTGACCGTGGTGCTGGGCCTCCTGGGTGGCATAGGCCGAGGCCCTAGAGGCCAGGTCGGGATCGGAGTCCCGCAGGTCGTCGAGGTTTCCTCGGACCGATGCCACCACGTAAGGCTCGGCGTGGGGCATGAGCAGGGAAACGGCGTTGGCGGCAATGGCCAACTCCGGTTCCCGTCGGGTCCAGATCGGGTCCTGATCCTCAGGCCAGACGAACCGGACCCGACGAACCGGCACCGGTGCCGTTGCCGGGCCCGGCGAAGCGCCCGTTCCCGCAGGGGGAGGAGCAGGGTCCTGGTCGTCCACGGCCGTTGGCTAGCAGATCTGAACGAAGCGGTAGCCCCGGACCGTGAGTGCGTCGATCAGCCGGGGGAGGGCGGCCACGGTCTGGGACCGGTCGATGCCGCCGTCGTGGAGCAGCAGAATCGCCCGACCGCCGTCATAGCGGGTGTCGAGGTTGCCCGAGACGATGCTGTCCGCCCCCGGCCTGGCCCAGTCCCGGCCGTCGCGGCTCCACATGATGGTGGCCAGGCCCAACTCGGCTGCGATGGAGTCGGTGGTGGCGTTCCGGTTCCCGTAGGGCGGGCGGAAGCACGACACCGAACCTGCACCGGCGATCGACTCCACCACGTTCTTCGACCCGGCGATCTGTTGGTACTGACCGGCCCGACCCAAGGTCAACAGGTTGGGATGGGTCATGGTGTGGATCGCTACATGGTGGCCTTCGGCCACGATCCGCCGAACGAGATCGGGGTAGCGCTGGGCGGCCGAACCGACCATGAAGAACGTGGCCCGGATGCGGTAGCGGGCCAGGACATCGAGGATCTGAGGGGTCCAGGTCGGGTCGGGTCCGTCGTCGAAGGTCAACGTGGCCAGGTTCGTTCCCAGGTGACCCACCGGTTGAAGGGTCCGCACGATCGTTCCGGCCGCTGGCATCCAACGAAGCACTCGGGGGCACAGCGGAGGCAGGCCTGCGGCGGGGGCGCCGTAGTGCTGCTGGGCACGGCCCCACGCGGTGGAGGTCGCGGTCAGCGCCGCCTCCACGCCCTCGTCGCCGAACATGGTGGTGGTGGCCGACCAGTAGTCGAGCCCTCCCTGGTCGCCGGCCCGGCCCAGGACCACCTGGTAGGCGCGCTCGGTCCGCCGCCTGATACTGGCCGGTGTCGCCCAGATCGCGGCGGCGATCGACCGCCGGTCCACTCCGGCGGCGAGCCGGCCGGTCCAGTACTGGGATCCACCCTGATCGGCGCTCCGGCCCAGCATCACCTGGTAGAGCCGGTTGATCCAGCCCCGGTCTGTGTCACCGCCACGGCTGTAGGCCTCGGCTGACGCCGCCAGTTCGACCGCCACCGTCGTCGAACCCTGCGAACGCGCCGTGGCGACCCAGCCGGCGGCCTCGGACTGGCCGGGGGTCCGCTCCAGAAGCTGGCGGTACAAGCCGGCGACCCGATGGGCAAGGGCCCCATCGGTGGACCCGATCGATGCCGCCACCTCCAGATAGGTCGCTCCCTCGCCCAGCGGTGTCAGCCACCGAGCGGACTCGACCAGGGTCGGTTCGAACCCCGCCGCGTTCAGATGTGCCCACGAGATCCACCGGAGATCCGATGCGGTGTCGCGCTGGCAGAGGGCCGGGGCGGCCTCGGCCGGGGCCGGGTCGGTGGCCAGGGGAGCCAGCGCGGTGGCGGCCAGCAGGAAAGCCGCGGCGACATACCAGACGGCTCGGAACTTGTTCACGGGGATCCGATCAGGGGGAGGTCAGCACCCGGCTGAACCAGGCGGAAACAACGGAACGGTCGAGAGCGGAGGTCTCGGTGGGGTCGGCCAAGCGGCTGAGAGTTCGGTCGGTCAGCTCGCTACCGATGATCTCCCTGCGCACGGTCACCAGGTCGCTGGTGAGAGCAGGGGTGAACTCGGGATGGGGCTGGACTGCCACCACCCGCTCACCGATCGAGTAGGCGGCGACCGGACAGTGTTGCGAGCGGGCCAGGAGCCGGGCACCGGAGGGGAGTTCGGTCACTTGGTCCTGATGGCTGGCCAGCAGCCGCAACGTTGCCGGGACGTCGGGGGTGGGCCAGCTCGGTGGCTGGTCTACGACGTCGTAGGTCTGGATGCCGACGCCCCAGCCCCGATCGGAGTGCTCGACCTTCCCACCCAGGGCCTGGGCCAGTAGCTGATGACCGAAACACACCGCCACCATGGGGCGGTCGGCCTCGACCACCTGCCTCAGGAAGTTTCCGGTGGCCCCGATCCACTCCAGCGGCTCGTAAACCGACGACGCCGACCCCGAGACCAGCCACGCCTCGCACTCTTGGGGTGACGACGGGAGCTGACCGTCCTCGGCCACGTAGGTGACGAGTTCGATGGGGGAGTCCGACAGGAGTGAGGCGAACAGCTCGGGGTAGTCGCCGTGGTCGTTGGCCACGTCGGCCCGGACGTGACCGCATTGGATCAGACCGACCCGGACGGTTTCGGTGGGCGCGGGTGGGACGGACTCGCTCATGGCACGGTGACCCTAGGTGGGGGCGGGTGGGGCGGACCAGGCAGCCTCGGGCCGGTCATTCGTAGCGCATCCCGATCTCTCGCAGGAGGTCCACGAAACGGGTTCCCGAGTCCGGAGCCCGCTCGCCCGGTGTGTAGGTGACCGCCCGAAGGTCGCCGTCGTAGGGGAACGGCCCGTGTTGTTCGTACAGGTCCCACCACACCGGCGACCGGCGGTCGATACCGACATCGATGCCTTCGAAGGGGGCCATGGCGGCCAGCATCAACAGACTCTCGGCCTCGGCCCGGAGCTCACCTCCGACCAGGATCCGGGCGTTCCACACCCAGCCGCCCGGTGCCTCCATGTCGAGGCGGAGAGAGGTCGAACCGGCGGGGATCGGACCACAGCGCAGGATCGTCAGCTTCCCGTACCCGTTGTGGACGAACACCAGCTCGCCCGCCGAGTCACCCGCGGAGTGCGTTGTGTCGGTCGGTGGGCCCAACAGGGGACTGTCGGGGGCCAGGACGTAGAGGGCGTATCCGCCGCCCTGGTCGCCGTGGGCGAACAGCACCCCCGAGGCGCCGGCGTGATGGTCCACGTCCACGTCCACCAGGAAGGACCGCCACTGGATCAGGAGCTGGGATCGGTAGCGCTCCAGGGTGTGGGTACCGGCGGGGATCCGCACCGGAAGCTCCATGTGGCCCTCATAGGGAGGTCGGATGACGTAGCGCAGACGGGTGCCCTCGTCGAGGGGGTACACCTGGTTCTCGCGGGCCGCCCGCTCCCACCCCTCGGCCAGGGAGGCGACGAGGTCGGGGTTCTCGCTGGCCAGGTTGGTGGTCTCGGTCCGGTCGTTGTTCAGGTCGTAGAGCTCCCACTCGTGGTCGCCGAACTCGGTCATGGGGGAGTGCCGGGTGACGATCTCCCATCCCGATCCGTCGTAGAAGCCACGGTGGCCCGACATCTCGGTGTACTGCGAGCCGTGGTCGTGGGTCGAGGCCGGATCGCTGAGCACCGGCCCCAGGGAGATGCCGTTGAGCGGCTGAAGTTGTTGCCCGGCTCGTCGGTCCGGGCGGTCAACGCCGGCGAGCTCGCACAGGGTCGGCAGGATGTCGGTCACGTGGCTCCACTGGTCGCGTCGACCGGGGACGACTCGGTTCAACTCGGTCCGCCCGGCGGGCCAGTCCATGACGAAGGGCACGGAGTGGCCACCGGCGTGGGTGTTGATCTTGTACAGGCGGAACGGTGTGTTGGACGCCATGGCCCAACCCCGCGGGTAGTGGACCAGCGCCTGGGGTGTTCCGGCCCGGTCGATGCGCTGGCGATCGAAGTCGTGGTCCTCGATGTCGGTGACGTTCTTGGACACCAGGGAACGGAAGTAGGCGGTGGTACCGGCGGTCTCGCCCTCCCGGGACGCTCCGTTGTCGGACAGGAAACAGACGATGGTGTTGTCGGCGACCCCCAGGTCCTCGAGGGCGTCCATGAGGCGACCGACCGACTGGTCGATGCTGTCCACCATGGCCGCGTACACCTCCATGTAGCGGGCGTACAGCCTCTGGTCGGCCGGGTCGAGCGACTCCCACGGTGGGGCCTCGTCCCCCGGTTCCTGGTTGGGTGGGGGGAGCTTCGTCCCGGCCGGGAGCAGGCCGAGCTCCACCTGGCGCTCGTGACGTTCCTGACGGAGCTGATCCCAACCGAGGTCGTAGCGACCTCGGTGACGGTCGTGATCCGAGGGCTTGCACTGCAAGGGGGCGTGCACCGCGATGTGGGCGAAGTAGCAGAAGAACGGCTGGGTGGGATTGGAGACCCGGGCGTGGCGGATGTAGTCGATGGCCCGGTCGGTCAGGTCGTCGGTGACGTAGTAGCCGTCGGGGTATCGGTCGACCTTGACGGTGTGGTTGTCCTCGACCAGTCGGTGGGGGTGGTGAAGGTTGGTGAAGGCGTCGAGCACGCCGTAGTACCGGTCGAATCCCCGCTGGCAGGGCCAGGCGTGGCGCGGACCGGCCTCGGACAGGTCGGAGTCCTTGGTCAGGTGCCATTTGCCGATGGCCATGGTGTGGTAGCCGGCGTCGCGGAACAGCTCGGCCGCGGTGGCCACATCGTCGGCCAACTCGGCGGCGTAACCGGGAAAGCCGGGATCGGAGTTGGCGACGTGGCCGGCCCCGGCCCGGTGGGGGTTGACCCCGGTCAACAGGGCGGCCCGGGTCGGCGAGCACATCGGGGTGACGTGGAAGTTGGTGAACTGAACCCCCGCCGCCGCCATGCGGTCCAGGTTCGGGGTGGGGATCTCCGATCCGTAGCACCCCAGGTCCGAGAACCCGAGGTCGTCGGCCAGGATCACCACCACGTTGGGCGCCCCCTCGCCCGCCTGGCTCCGTTCGGGCCACCAGCTCTCAGAGCCCGCGAACGTCCGTCCAACCCGGCCCCCGAAGCCCTCGTAGGGTCCGGCTGGGCTGGTGGGATCGCTCATAGGGGGGTCCTCCGGTCGAAAAGGTTGGCGGGTCGGTGGTGTCGTCAACGAGGCACCGAGGTAACGAGGCACGAGGCAACGAGACACCGAAGGTAGTCAGCTCCCAAGGCGGGCTGGACCGGGGCTCAACGGAACCGGGCCAGGACGTCCTGCGCCCCGTCGCCGAGTTCGAGTACAGCGGCCCCTCCGCTGGTGGTGCGAGGTACAACCGGGAGAGGGGTCGGTTGAGGATCCAGGTTCCGCATGGCCATGGCCAGGCGCACGGCGTCGAACATGGTCATGGAGTCGTCGATTCGAAGGCCGGCCGACATCGTCGAAGCGGCCGAGAGCAGGGTCAGGGGGTTGCGGCTCGATGTCGCCTTACCCATGACGGCCCGTAGGAAGTTCTGTTGGCGCATGGTCCGGTTCACGTCGGGCAGCCCTCCCTCGGGTACCGGGCGGCTGTCGATCACCTCGGTGAAATGGCGTGACCGGACGTAGGCGAGGGCCTGTGCCCCGTCGAGGTGGACCGGCCCGGCGGCCTTCACGTCGAGGCCTGATGCCAGGTCGAACGCCGGGTTGGCGAAGTAGATCTCGATACCTCCCAGCGAGTCGACCAGCCCGCTGAAGGAGTCGAAGTCGATCTCAATGTACCGCTCGATGGGGATTCCGAAGTTCTGGGTGACGGCCCGGATGAGGTTGGCCGGACCCTGGTTGTAGGTGGCGTTGAGGCGGCCCTTCTCGCCCGTGGCCGGGTTGGTGACCCACAGGTCACGGTTGAGCGAGAGCATCGAGGTCTGGCCGTCGTGGACCCTCATGACCATGACCGTGTCGGCCCGCACACCGTCCACGCCTTCCCGGCCCGGCCCGCCGCTGAGGGAGTTGTCCGCACCCACCAGCAACCAGTTGGTACCGGTGCCAGAAGACAGGGCGTCAGCCACCGGAACCTTCTCGATCCGGTTGAAGATGACGGTCGCCCACACGAGGACGCCGACCAGGGCCAAGACCACCAGCACCGCAATGCCGGTGAAAACTCGGGTGGCGGTCCTGCGTCGATCGCGACGCCGTCGCTGGGTGCCCGGTTGGGAGGCGGCGGGAGCGTCAAGCGTCTCGGGGTGACCCGACGAGGTGACGCGTTCGACGAGGACACCGCCCACCAGACCGACGAACGCGACAAGGAGAAAGCTCATGACCGGGGCCTCATGGTGTCCAGCGTCCTTCGCCAACAACTCCGGGCAGGATGCGAGTTGGTTCCGCCTCGTCGAGGGTGGGCCGTGGGATGGCTCGGTCCTCTCGCCTCGCAACCACCGACAGCTCCAACGGCCCGGTCCCGATGGTGGACCCGGCCCTGATCACCGTCGGGGTGTGGGGTGTGATCGGCGTGCCATCCACCCTGGTTCCGTTGGCCGACCCGAGATCGATCACGACCCACCCCTTTGCCGCGGGCTCGAGGCGGGCATGACTTCTGCTCACCCGATCGTCGCTCGCCACGATGGTGTTGTCGGGCGAGCGGCCCACGGTCACCGGTCCGCCTCGCAGGGGGATCCGTTCGCCGGTGTCGCCCCGCACCAACTCCAAGCCGACGGCGGCGGGCCGGGACTCGGGGACCGTCGCCACCGGTACCGCGGCGGGTCGGGACTCGGGGACCGTTGCCACCGGTGCCGCGGCGCTCCCCGACGGTCGTCGGGAAAGACGCGACAGGGCGAAGCCCACGCCCGCCGACACGATGAACACCAGTAGGTGACCCACCCCGAGAGGCTAGGGGTCAGGTGGCGGCCGGTTAGGTCACCGGAGGAGAACGCCCAGTCGCGGGCGCGGAAGAAGGGGGAAACCCGTATCCTCCGGCGAATGGCCGAGGATCCCACGACTGGGCTCTATCCGAGCCGGTGGGAGTCCGACGTGGTCCTCGCCGACGGCGGAACGATGTCGGTTCGTCCCATCCGACCCGACGACGCCGAGCTGATCCTGAGGTTCCATGAACGTCAGTCCCCCGAGAGCATCTACTTCCGGTTCTTCTCGCCCCGGCCCCGTCTCTCCCAGCGCGATCTCGACCGCTTCACCCACGTCGACTACAGCGACCGGATGGCCTTCGTCGGCCTGATCGGTGACGAGTTGGTGGGCGTGGCCCGCTACGACCGTCACCGGGGTCGTAGCGACGCCGAGGTCGCGTTCTTCATCGACGACGCCCATCACGGGCGGGGCATGGCGACGGTCTTGTTGGAGTACCTGGCCGCCGCGGCCAGAGAGGCCGGGATCTCGGGATTCACGGCGTCGGTGTTGCCCCAGAACCGCAGGATGCTCGGCGTGTTCACCCAGGCGGGGTTCACCGCCTCGAGCCACTTCGAGGACGGCGTGATCGAGGTGGATCTCGGCATCGAGCCCACCCCCGAGGCGCTCGCCGCCATCGAGGCCCGGGCCGCCACCGCCGAATCGCGCTCGGTGGAACGGATCCTTCGCCCGACGTCGATCGCGGTGGTGGGAGCGTCACGGGACCCGGGCTCCATCGGTAATCAGGTCCTCCGACAGCTCCTGCACCACCGGTTCAACGGCCCGGTGTACCCGGTGAACCGGGAGGCCTCCCATGTGGCGAGCGTTCGTGCGTGGTCCTCGGTGGTGGACCTGCCCGGAGAGGTCGATCTCGCCGTCATCTGCGTACCTCTCGGTGAGGTGCGTCGGGTGGTGGAGGAGTGCGCGGTCAAGCGGGTGCAGGCCCTGGTGGTCCTGACCGCGGGGTTCGCCGAACACGACGAAGCAGGCGAGAGGCTGGAAGAAGATCTCGTCGCCTACGCCCGTCGACACGGGATGAGGTTGTTGGGCCCCAACACCCTCGGCCTGATCAACACCGACCCCGACGTGCGCATGCACGCCACCTTCGTCCCGGTTTCGGTGATCCCCGGCCGGACCGCCCTGGCCGCCCAGTCCGGGGTGATCGGAGCGGCCATCGTCGACGCCTGTCGCCAGAGGGGACTCGGCATCTCCTCGTTCGTCGCCGTCGGCAACAAGGCCGACGTCTCCAGCAACGACCTGCTGCGGTACTGGCAGGACGATGGGGGCACCGACGTGGTGATGGTGTACCTGGAATCCTTCGGCAACCCCCAGAAGTTCGGTCGCACGGTGAGGGCGCTGTCCCAACACAAGCCGGTGGTGGCGGTGAAGGTGGACGGTGTCCCGGCGACAGGATGGGACGAACCTGACGCCTGGCCA
Organism: Acidimicrobiales bacterium; assembly: GCA_020439505.1. Taxonomy (GTDB): domain Bacteria; phylum Actinomycetota; class Acidimicrobiia; order Acidimicrobiales; family Iamiaceae; genus Aquihabitans. Next base: position 21,256 of record JAGQSO010000228.1, on the reverse strand, counting down.
CCCGGTGCGACCGCTACCGCCCTGTTGGAACAGACAGGGGTGATCCGGGTCGACAACCTGACCCAGATGATCCACACCTCGACCCTCCTGGCTTCTCAGCCGCTGCCAGGCGGCAACCGGGTGGCGGTTCTCACCAACTCGTGGGGTCCGGCGTGGTTGGCCGTCGACGCCTTGCACGCCGCGGGACTCGACGCCGCGGCCCCGATCGCCATGGACAACGACTCCGTGCCCGACGACTACGAGCGGGAGCTGCGGGCGCTGTACCGCTCCGGGCGGGTGGACGCCGTGCTGGTGGTCTACGCACCCGCCTCCGACCCGCGCTACGCGGAGTTCGGAGCGGGACTTGTCGCCGCCGCTGGTGAGCCGGGAGCGCTGACCACCCTGGCCTGCTTCCTGGGCGAGCATGACCCCGACGTCCTCGTCGGCGACAACGGGGTGCGCATCCCTGACTTCCCCTTCCCCGAGGAGGCGGCCGCCGCCCTGGGCCGGGTGTGCCGGTACTCGGCCTGGCGGGCCCAGCCGGCGGGTGCCCTCTTCGACTTGGGCGACGACGCGTTCGCACCGGTGCGTTCGAACGTGAGGGCATGGCTGGCCGCGGGGGAACAGCGGCGCTGGCTCGGGCCGGTCGAGGTGGAACAGCTACTGGCCGGTGCCGGGCTGGCCATCGTCGATCAGCGCCTGGTGGACAACGCTGATGAAGCGGTGACCGCGGCCCGGGAGCTGGGCTACCCGGTGGCGGTGAAGGCCTCGGGCCTCGCCCGGCTGTCGCGCAGCGAGGCGGGCGGGGTGGCCCTCGACGTGCACGGTGACGACGAGGTGCGCGACGCCTTCAGGCGGATGACCGACGCCCTGGGTGAGGCCATGAGGCCCGCCGTGGTGCAGACCATGGTGGCCGGAGGGGTCGAGTGCCGGGTCGGGATGTACCGCCACGAGGTCCTGGGCGACGTGATGACCCTCGGACCCGGCGGCGCGGCGGTGGAGCACATCGCCGAGCGGGCACTCCAGATCCTTCCCCTGACCGACGCCGACGCCGACAGGCTGATCGACCGCTCGGTCATGGCCGAGGTGGTGCAAGCACAGGGTCCCCGGGCGCGCGCCGCATTGGTCGACCTGTTGGTGCGGGTCGCGGCGCTGGCCGACGCGGTTCCCGAGATCACCCGGCTACGCCTGAACCCCGTCGTCGTAGGTGACGGACGGGCTGCCATCACCGACTGTCGGGTGCTGCTCCAGCCTCACGTTGCGGATCAGCGGCCACCGGTCCGCCGCCTGGAGACCGGCGATCAGCCCTGATCGCCGGTCGTCATCTCGATCGGTCAGCGTTGGTAGATGCCCACGTAGTCGCGGGGGCCCGAGCCGGTGTAGAGCTGGCGGGGCCGAGCGATCTTTTGGTCCTGGAGGACGAGCTCACGCCAGTGGGCCAGCCAGCCAGCGGTGCGGGGGATGGCGAACAGCACCGTGAACATCTCGATCGGGAAGCGCATGGCCTGGTAGATGAGGCCGCTGTAGAAGTCGACGTTGGGGTAGAGCTTGCGGCTTACGAAGTAGTCGTCGGCCAACGCCACCTCCTCCAGCTTGAGCGCGATGTCGAGGAGCGGGTTCTTTCCGGTGACCTCGAAGACCTTGTCGGCGGTCTCCTTGATGATCTTGGCCCTGGGGTCGTAGTTCTTGTACACCCGGTGGCCGAAGCCTTGGAGGCGGCCCTTGCCTTCCTTCACCGACTTGACGTAGTCGGCCACGTTGTCGATGTGGCCGATCTCGGTCAACATCTTGATGACCGCCTCGTTGGCGCCGCCGTGGCGGGGCCCGTAGAGGGCCGCGGTGGCACCGGCGAGCGCCGAGTACGGATCGGCGTGGGACGACCCGATGACCCGCATCGCAGTGGTGCCGCAGTTCTGCTCATGGTCGGCGTGAAGGATGAACAACACGTCGAGCGCCCGTGACAGCACCGGGTCAGCCTCGTAGTGGGGCTCGGCGATCTTCCACATCATCGACAAGAAGTTGGAGGTGAAGTCGAGGGTGTTGTCGGGGTACACGAAGGGCATGCCGACGCTGGAGCGGTGCGCTCCGGCGGCCAGCGTCGGCATCTTGGCGATGGCCCGCACGATCTGTTTGTTGCGGATCTCCTCGACGTGGATGTCCTTGGCCTCGGGATAGAAGGTGGACAGCGCAGCGACGGTCGACACCAACATGCCCATCGGGTGGGCGTCGTGGTGGAAGCCCTCCAGGGTCCGCTTGCGGACGTTCTCGTGGATGAACGTGTGGTAGGTGATGGCGTGCGTCCAGTCCTCATACTGCTGAGGGGTCGGCAACTCGCCGTAGATGAGCAGGAACGCAACCTCGAGGTAGGTGGACTTCTCGGCCAACTGCTCGATGGGGTAGCCGCGGTAGCGCAGCACGCCGGCCTCGCCGTCGAGTTCGGTGATGGCCGACTCGGTCGCCGCGGTCTGGGTGAAGCCGGGGTCGGCGAACCAGATGTTGCCCAGCAGCTTCTTCCAGCTACCGGCGTCGATGCCGCCGTCGACTATTGGGATCTCGATCGACTCACCGGTGCGGTTGTCGGTGATGGTCACGGATTCGGTCACGGCTGGCTCCTGCGTCTGCCTCGAAGGTGATGACGAGGCACCGTGCCGTCACCGGAGATCGACCGGCAGCCCGTCACCTGGATGGTACCGGCCCCGAGAGGTCGCCGGGACAAGCAGCCGATCAGGAGGGCAGGGACAGGCCGGGCAGGGACGGGACTTCCCTGGCGATCACGTCGCGCAGGACGTCGACCGTCGCCCTCGCCGCCGAGGTCTGGCGGCCTCGACGGGGGAGGGCGAGGCCCACCCCTCGCCGGGTGGTGCCCTCCAGCGGGATCGACTTCCAGGTCCCGCTGTCCCAGTCGACCACCGCACTGGCCGGGAGTACGGCGGCACCGAAGCCCTGGTAGGCGAGCGAGGCCAGCAGTCGCATCCCGTCGACCTCGGCCTGAGCCACCAGCGTCACGCCGGAGCGCTGGGCGTCGGCGTCGAGGTGGTCGCGGAACCCGGTGCCGGGTGGCTCGAGCAGCAGGGGGATCCCGGCCAGGTCCGACAGTTGCAGGGTGTCGTTGGCGGCGAGGGGGTGGTCGATCGGGGCGAGGATGACGTGGTCCTCGACGAATAGCGGTTCCACCTCGACGTCAGGGTCGGGCGCGGGAAGGTTGACCACGGCCAGGTCCAACCTTCCGCTGGCCAACTGGGGGAGGAGCGAGGTGGTGGTGGCGTCCACCGTGATCAGGCGGACCCTGGGGTAACGCTCGCCGACTTCGGCCAGCAGGGTCGGGACCAGCCACCGTCCGGTAGTTCCGATGACACCCACGCGCACGCTTCCCGACACCTCTCCCAAGGTGGAGGTCACGTCGGAGGTGATGGCGGTCAGCTCGGCCTGGATCTGACGAGCTCGGCCGACCACCACCTCCCCGGCCTCGGTGAGCTCCCCGGTGGCTCGGTCGACGAGGGTGGCCCCCAGTTCGCGTTCCAGGCGGGCGACGTGGGTCGAGATGTTCGACTGCACGGTGTGAAGGGCGCGTGCCGCGGCCGAGAAGCTCCGGTGGTCGGCGACGGCGGTGAGAGCGGCGAGTTGGCGGAGATCCATCAGGAAACATGATACCAAGTATCTGGAACACCTACTGGACAGATTGCTTGCAAAAGGCGATGATTTGCTTACCAAGACCGCCGAGGCAACGGGTCCCCCTCCCGGCCTCGAGCGACGGGTCGAGCGGTTCCCCTGCCGCTCAGACCGTAGAAGCGACCGGCCTCCCCCTTGGCCGGTCGCTTCCTGTTTTCCTCGGCGGCCTATCTGGCGAGATACGTCCCCCGCCTGCTCGATCGCGCTTGGGGGTGTTGGGGGAGTGACAGAAAGCACCTTGCCCCGACGCGTGCCGACCGATCCATAAGTTCTATACTGTGAGACTATGAGATTGGAGCTGACCCGTCGGGCCGACCTGGCCGCGAGGACGATGGTGCTCCTCGCCGAGAGAGGACGGCTGAAGGCCAGCGAGCTGGCCGAGGCACTCGACACGACGGCCGGGTTCGTCCCCCAGGTGGTCGGCCCTCTCACCAAGGCCGGGTGGGTCCGATCCGATCCCGGTCCCACCGGCGGATACGCCCTGAACGTCGAGCTCGATCTCGTCACCTTGCTCGAGGTGATCGAGGCGGCCGACGGGCCGACCGATTCAGGTCGGTGTGTGGTTCTGGACCGTCCGTGTGACGTGTCGGAACCCTGCAGCGTCCACTTCGCGTGGACCGAGGCCCGTCGCGTGCTGACCGGCATCTTGACCGACACCCGTCTCAGTGATCTCGCCGCCGTCGCCCAACCAACGCCCGCCATCCCGATTTCCTGACCGCCGAAGTTTCCTGACCGTCCAATAGGAGAGAAGCAATGACCACCGTCGACTCGGACCGCACCCTTGGTGACCTCGTCAACTCGTATCCCGGCGCCGCCGCCGTGTTCCAGCGGCTCGGTATCGACTACTGCTGCCACGGGCGGCGGTCGCTGGACGATGCCGCCACCGCGGCGGGCCTCGATCCCGCCCACGTACTCGACGAGGTTCTGAACGCCAAGACCTCCGAGGCTGAGCAGAACGAGGTGTCAACCGACTTCCGACTGCTTTCACCGACCGAGCTCGCCGATCACATCGAGGCGACGCACCACGCGTTCCTCCATGCCGAGCTCCCTTGTCTCGTCGAGTTGTCGGCCAAGATCGCCTCGGTGCACGGCGACCGTCACCCCGAGCTCCACGCGGTGGCCCGAACCGTGGTCGAGCTACATGACGACATGGAGCCCCACATGGCCAAGGAGGAGATGATCCTCTTCCCCCTCATCCGGGCCATCGACGCCGGGGACGAGGGAGAACCGTCGCACTGCGGCTCGGTCGAGCATCCCGTAGCCCGGATGATGCAAGAACACGAGACAACGGGGGAGATCCTGGGGCGGCTGCGGGCGCTGACCGGTGACTACAGCCTCCCGGCCGACGCCTGCGGCTCCTACATCGCGACCTTCGAGGGACTCGAGCGGGTGGAGAAGGACACCTTCACCCACATCCACAAGGAGAACAACATCTTGTTCCCCGCGGCGATCGCCCTGGGCTGACATTTCCTAGGATCAGGGCGTGCAGACTGCGGCCTTCTTCGACCTCGACCGGACCCTCCTGCGGGGGGCGAGCGGGCCGGCCTTCAGCGCCGCCATGAAGGCCGAAGGGCTTCTACCGGACCGCTCGATTCCCGGTGAAGCCCTGGTGTTCAAGGTGTTCGACGTCATCGGCGAGACCATTCCGTCGATGATCGCCACCCGCCAGATGGCGCGGGCGGCGGCCGGGTGGGAACGGGCCCGCGTGCAGGCAGCCGGTCGGGCCGCGGCGGCTGAGCTGGTTGACGCCGTCCCCGGGTTCGCCCGTCAACAGATCGCGCACCATCGGTCCCTCGGTCACCCGGTGGTGATGGCGACCACCTCGCCCCACGATCTCGTCGAGCCGCTGGCCAAGGCATTGGGCATGGAAGCGGTGATCGCCACCCGCTACGGCGAGGTCGACGGCCGCTACGACGGTTCGATAGACGGTCACTTCGTCTGGGGTCCGGGCAAGCTTGCCGCGGTGCGGGACTGGGCAGCCGCCAACGACGTCGACGTGTCGCGTAGCTACGCCTACTCGGACTCGGTGTATGACGTTCCGCTCCTCGGGGCGGTCGCCCATCCCACCGCGGTCAACCCCGATCCCCGTCTCCAGGTTCTGGCGATGATCAGGAGGTGGCCGGTCAAGCACTTCGACGTTCCGGCTGCGGTACCCAAGGTGGCCGGGATCGAGCCGCAACGGGCCCTCCAGATGCTGGCGCAGCCCGAGTTGTTCCCCTGGGTCCGCTTCGACCTGGACGGCGCTGACCTCCTGCCCCGCCAAGGCCCCGCCATCATTGTCGCCAATCACCGCTCGTACTTCGATCCCCTGGCGATCGGTTACGCCATGGGTCGGGTCGACCGTCCCGTTCGGTTCCTGGGCAAGAAGGAAGTGTTCGACGCCCCGCTGGTGGGCCAGGTGGTGGCGGCGATGGGTGGCATCCGGGTGGACCGGGGCTCAGGATCTGACGAACCGCTGGCCCTGGCAGCCGAGGCCCTCGGCGCTGGCGAGGCGGTCGTGATCATGCCCCAGGGGACCATCCCCAGGGGACGGGCCCTTTTCGACCCCGAGCTGAAGGGCCGATGGGGGGCCGCGAAGCTGGCTCGGATGACCGGTGCACCGGTGGTACCGATCGGCCTGTGGGGTACCGAGCGGGTCTGGCCCCGCAGCTCGCGCACGCCCGACGTACTCGCCATCGGTCACCCCCCGACCGTGCGGATACGGGTAGGTCGACCAGTTTCGCTCGCCGGACGGAGCCTGGACGCCGACACCAAGCGGATCATGGCCGCCATCGTCGACCTCCTGCCCGAGGAGGCCCGTGTGCGTCGGGAGCCGACCCCGGATGAACTTGCCCGCGCCCTTCCGGCGGGACACCGGGGTGAGCCCGGTGCCGAGGACGCACGGCGCCCCGGAAGCGACTGAACTTCAGGTCCGAGCTCAGGCCCCGTTGCCGGCTCCGAGACCCGCGAGGTCCTCCATCGAGACACCGCATGCGCTGAACAGCTCGAGCATGGTGTTGGGGTCGATGTCGGCATCGGGTTCGGTGAACCCGGCTTCGAGGTACCCGTTGGCGAGGCACTCGGCCTGCTCCTGGGTCAGGCCCACCATGAGGAACCCCTGGATCAGGGCGTCGCGCATCATCTGATCTCCGATCTGGATGTCGAAGTCGGGTTCCTCGGTCGTGGTGGGGGCGGTGGGGGTCGTGTCCCGGTCTTCGGTGGTGGTGGTCGACGTGGTGGTCTCTTGGTCCTCCGGACTGTCCGACTGGTCCTCAGGACTGTCCGACCGCTCCTTGTCCTGGGTGGTCGTCGAGCGGCTGGCGACGGTGTCGGTCGATCCGCCTCCAGCCGTCACCTCGTCACCCGCACTGACCCCGCAGGCGGTGAGGGACGCGATGGTCAAGACCACGGCGGCGACACCCCTCCCGGTGACGCCGCGGAAACGATTCGCGGATCTCGCTGCACTGACTGTGGAAGGTGTCACGCCGCGACCCTAGAGCCTTCCCTGAGCCGTCGCCCGTCACTAGGTTGCGCTGATGGCAACGGAGGGACGCCTGGACCGAGACAGCCGCAACCTGGTCACGGTCTTTTGTATCTGCCTCGCCCTTGCGTCGTGGGCGCACATGATGGGCAACACCCGCGGCGACCCCGACCCGGCGCACCTCGTGCTGCTGGGTGGAGTGGCGTGGTCGCTGGCCCGGCCGGCCCGTACGGGCGGGCTCGCCGTGCTGGGCCTGGCTGCACTCTGGACGGTCTGGGACGAGGCACCCCAGCTCTCGAACCACTGGACCCTCGTCGGCCTGTTCGCCGTCGCTCTGCTGGTGGTGCTGGCGGTCTCGGAGGTGAGGGCGTTTCGCCTCGGGAGACGGGGGGACGATCGGCACGAGATCGTGGCCGAAGGCCTGTTCCGTTGGTTCGTTCCCACCGTCCGGTGGACTTTCATCGCCTTCTACCTGTGGGCCTCCTTCGACAAGCTCAACGCCGGGTTCTTCGACCCCACCGTCAGTTGTGCGGTGGTGTTCCTCGACGAGTCGCTGACCTCGATCGGACTCGGGTCTCTGGGGGTACAGGACGTGTCGTTCCTCCAATGGGCGGTGATCGTCGGCACCTCGGTCGTCGAACTGGTCATCCCCTGGCTTCTCATGTTCCGGCGGACACGGATTCCCGCGGTCGCTCTGGCCATCACGTTCCACGCCGTGCTCTCGATAGACAAGGCCCATCAGGTGGTCGACTTCTCGGCCCTGGTGACCTTCGTGTACCTGAGCTTCCTGCCCCTGGCCTTTTTCTCCCGACTCGTCGACCGGGTGGAAGGTCTCGCCGAAACGGTGCGGACCCGCTACGGCGTCCGTCCTGAGATCCTGAAAACGGCAGGCGTTGGTTTCGTGACCATCGCCGGGCTGGCGGCCGAGGCCTCAGTGCCGGACTACACCGCTTCGCGCGCGCATCTGTGGTGGGTGTGGCAGTTCACCGTGGTGGGCCTGATCGTGGTGCTGGTCCGCTACGTGCGTCGCCAGCCCGACGGCCCGGCGACCGACCTCGGCCGACCCCCGGCGTGGCTGCTGGCGATCCCGTTGCTCGCGTTCGCCAACGGCCTCCTGCCCTACCTGGAGGTCCGCAGCGCCGGCAGTTGGAACATGTACGCCAACCTCCACGTGGTCGACGGGGAGTCGAACCACTTCGTGTTGAGGTGGGGCCTGCCCCTGACCGACGAGCACCGCGACATGGTGGAGATCCTCGGGTCAAGCGACCCCGGACTCGAGCAGTACGGCCTTCAGGGGCTTGCCCTGCCCCGGGTCCAGTTGCGCAGCTACGTGGACGATCACCCCGATGTCGCAATCACCTATCGCTACCGCGGGCAGGTGCACGAAACCGCTCGGGCCGGGGACGATCCACTGTTGAACCAGCCGGTATCGATCTGGCGGGAGAAGTTCCAGGTGTTCCGGCCGGTGACGGTGGGAGAACCTGAGAAGTGTCTCGCCCTATGGGGTGTCGCCCGTTGACTCGTCGCCCGTTGAAGCGTCGGGAGCATCACCTTCGTCGGGGGACGAAGGGGGGCCGGCGTTCCCGGACTGCTCGTCTGAGGTGACCGAGGGAGTTTCGTCGCCGACTGCGGGCGGCGGGCTCCACGACGGCGGGGCTCCGGTCTCGGCTTCGACCACCGCGGCCAGTGCCGCCCGGTAGGCGGCCTCGGCCTCGGCCTTTTGCTCCGCCGTCGCGTTCGGTGAGGCCCGCAGCCGCTTGAGTTCTGCCGCCGCCTTTTGCTTGTTGGACGTGAGCTCCTCGGCCGCTTTGGCCTGGCGTCGAGCGTTCTGAGCTTCCCGCTGGGCGGCCTTCTCGCGCTCGCGCTCGGAGGTCGCCCACTGGGCGAACAGCGCCACGTTGGGATCGACCCCCTCGGCCGAGTCGCTCATCGGTTCTCCATCTTGGCGCGGATGATGTTGAGGGCGCCCCCGGCCCGGAACCATGCGATCTGTTCGTCGTTCATCGTGTGGTTGGCGAGGAATGACACCTTGGAACCGTCGGGTTTGACGATCTCGGCTCGGACCGGCTGGCCGGGGGCCAGGTCGGACAGGCCGAGGAAGGAGATCTTGTCGTCCTCGCCGATCTGGTCGTACACCGACGGATCGTCGAAGGTCAGGGGGAGCACACCCTGCTTCTTCAGGTTCGTCTCGTGGATGCGGGCGAAGCTGCGGACCAGGATCGCCTTGGCGCCCCGGAATCGGGGCTCCATCGCCGCGTGTTCCCGGGAGGAGCCTTCGCCGTAGTTCTCGTCGCCTACGGCCACCCAGGCCACGCCGGCCTCGTGGAGATGTTTGGCGATTTCGGGGAAGGTCCGGGTCTCACCGTCGATCGGATCCTTTCCGGTTCCGTCGGCACCGGTGAAGGCGTTGATGACCCCGGCGAAGAGGTTGCCCGAGATGTTCTCGAGGTGGCCCCGGTACTTGAGCCACGGTCCGGCCATCGAGATGTGGTCGGTGGTGCACTTGCCCTGGGCCTTGAGCAGCAGGGCGAGGTCGATGAAGTCGTTGCCGTCCCAGGCCTCGAACGGGTCGAGCAACTGGAGCCGGTCGCTGGTGGGGGACACCTTCACCTCGACGCCGGATCCGTCGGCGGGGGGAGCGGTGAAGGTGTTCTCACCCGGGTCGAACCCCGAGGGTGGGAGGGTCACACCCACCGGTTCGTCGAGGCGGACCGACTCGCCGCTCTCGGTGGTCAGCGAGTCGGTGGCGGGGTTGAAGTCGAGGCGGCCGGCCAAGGCCAGCGCGATGACGGTGTCGGGTGAGGTGACGAAGCTGAGCGTGTTGGCCGAGCCGTCGTTGCGCTTGGGGAAGTTGCGGTTGTAGCTGTTGACGATGGTGTTCGGGGTGGCGGGGTCCATGTCGGGTCGTGCCCACTGGCCGATGCACGGTCCACAGGCGTTGGCCAGGACTTCGCCCCCGATGGCCTCGAGGTCGGCGAGCAACCCGTCGCGTTCGATGGTGGCGCGGACCTGCTCGGACCCGGGCGTGATCAACAGGCGGGTCCGAGCCTTCAAGCCTTTGGCCGAAGCCTGTCGGGCGATCGAGGCGGCCCGGGTGATGTCCTCGTAGGACGAGTTGGTGCACGATCCGATGAGGGCGGCGGAGATCTCGACCGGCCAACCCTTTTCGGTGGCGGTGGCCCCGACCTCGGAGACCTTGTGGGCGTAGTCGGGGGAGTGCGGTCCGTTGATCAGCGGGACCAGCAACGACAGGTCGATCTCGATCACCTGGTCGTAGAAGCTGGCCGGATCGGCATACACCTCGGGGTCGGGTCGGAGGTGGTCGGCGACCTCGGCGGCGGCATCCGCGATGCCCTCACGACGGGTCGCCCTGAGGTAGGCGTCATGGGACGCGTCGTAAGCGAAGACCGAGGTGGTGGCCCCGATCTCGGCGCCCATGTTGCAGATGGTGGCCTTGCCGGTGGCCGAGATCGACTCGGCGCCGGGTCCGAAGTACTCGACGATCGCTCCGGTGCCCCCCTTGACGGTGAGGATCCGAGCCACCTCCAAGATGACGTCCTTGGGTGAGCTCCAGCCCGACAGGTTGCCGGTCAGATGCACACCGATCACCTTGGGGAACCGGACGTTGAACGGGAATCCGGTCATGACGTCCACGGCATCCGCGCCGCCGACCCCGATGGCGACCATCCCCAGGCCTCCGGCGTTGGGGGTGTGGCTGTCGGTGCCGATCATCATCCCGCCCGGGAACGCGTACTGCTCCAGCACGACCTGATGGATGATGCCCGACCCTGGACCCCAGAACCCGATGCCGTAGCGGGCCGACACGCTCTCCAGGAAGTCGTAGACCTCCTTGTTGGTGTCGATGGCGACGCCGAGATCGATGCTGGCCCCAACCTTGGCCTGGATGAGGTGGTCACAGTGAACCGTCGTCGGGGCGGCGACCTGGGGGAGTCCGGCGGTCATGAACTGCAGGAGGGCCATCTGGGCGGTGGCGTCCTGCATGGCGATGCGGTCGGGGTCGAAGTCGGTGTAGCTGACCCCACGCTCTAGGCCGCCCTCGTCGAGGTCGCGAAGGTGGTTGATGAGGACCTTCTCGGTGAGGGTGAGCGGCCGACCGAGGCGTTCGCGGCCCCGTGCCACCCGCTCGGGGAGCTTGGCGTAGACCGCCTGTACCAACTCGACGGGGGTGGATGCGCTCACGGCCATGGGATCACCTCTGGTGCTCGGTTCTCGGGGACGACGTTCCACCTCGTCGGCGGGAAAGCTTGCGCCGTCACCCGAAGCATACAACTATGAGACAAGTGCGAACCATCCGCTACCGAGAGATCGCCGCTGACCTGCGGCGCAGGGTGGAGGCCGATGAGTTCGCGTCCGGAAGGCTCCTGCCTTCCGAGGCCCTGCTGTCGGCACAGTACAACGCATCGAGGGTGACGGTCCGAAAGGCGCTCGAGGAACTCCGAGGGGAGGGCCTAGTCGATTCCCGGCAGGGATTCGGCTGGTTCGTACCCGGAACAACCGTCCGCCAGACCCTGGGACGGCTCGGCACCATCGAGTCCCAACTCGAGAGCGAGGGCCGCCGGTCCGAGCGCCGGATCCTTGACGTCGACTTCGAGTTCGCTCCAGCCGATATACGGGCTGAACTCGGAGTTGATCGAGTGATGGTTGTGAGCCGCCTCAACCTCGCCGATGGAGAACCGTTCGCCAGGGTGACGGTTTGGTGTCCGGAGGAGTACGGAGCCCACCTAACTCGTTCACAATTGCGCGCGAAATCCTTTCTCGAGCTCCTCCCTGTATCGTTCGCAGGAGCGACTCAGGTAATAGCTGCCGACGCCGCCGGCGAGGAAGATGCCCGTCTCTTGATGGTTCCCCGCGGCTCACCGGTTCTGGTGTGCAGGCGCATAACAAGGGATCATACTGGCAGGCCGATCCTCGTGGGTCGCCACGTATTCCCCGCTCATAGAACCGAGTTTGTCGTAGAGTTGGGTCAACCCCAACCGTCAATTGGTCCAGGAGGGCTTCACCTACGTGTCTGATGATGGATCGGATTCATCAATTCCTCTGGTAAGCAAGCATGCGCGTCGTAAGAACATGAACACGACATGCAACGGCGAACAACAACTGCCATCCGGGGCGCTCGCCAGCTCCTCCGTTCGGGTGGACCGCATCCTTGATTGGGTGTTCTGGGTGCTATCTTTGGTCGCCGTCACATTGATCATGACGCTTAACCGGAGACAATGGTTCTTTGCTGATGATTTTGTCTTCGCATTCGATCGCCAACTGTCTGATCCGGTTGGATTATTGAGGCCTCACTTTGGTCATAATACGGTTCTGCCCGCTATTGTATTTCAGTTGATTTACCAGGTCGTTGGTCTGCATCAGTTTTGGCCCTACCAGATTGCGGTTGCGCTCTCTCATGTTGCTGTCGCATGTCTCCAGCGTGCTCTGATGCTCCGAATGGGTACAGGTCGGCTCCTGGCTACGGCAGGAGCAACCCTCTTTCTATTCTTTGGATCCGGCAGGGAGAACTTGACATGGGCATTTCAGATCACACTGAACGGGTCGCTGGCGTTTGCATTCTGGGCTCTGTTGGTCGCTGACCGCGACAGAGAGCTAGATTCAATTTCGCGAAGATGTGATCTCCTTGCTTCGCTACTCTTGTCCGGAGCGGCCCTCTGCTCGAATTTGGGCCCATTTTTGGCGTGCGTAGTCGGCCTTGCGGTGTTCCTACGTCGAGGATTGTCGGCGTCGATCCGTGTGATCACTCCACCCTTGGCACTGTTTTTGACCTGGCGGCTGTGGGCTCCGAAAGGGCAGGAGGCGGTCAAGGCGGCCGACATTGGTCAGGCCGTGGTATGGGGCCGTGAGCACCTATTCGTTTCGTTTCATAGTCTCACCCACGTGTTGGTGGTGTCTATTCTGCTCATGATGGCCGTTTTCGGAGCTATCGTTATGACGGTGAAGAATGGCAGACGTCCAGAGGACAATATTCCGCTGGCATTGTTGGTCGGCTTGGTGCTATTGGCAGCAAGTCTTGGATACACGCGAGGTGGATTCATCTTTCCGGCATCTACCCCTCGGTATGTATACCTTGGTGCAAGTCTTGCGCTTCCTCTTTCTGCATGGGCGCTCGGCCGGCTCGCCGAGTCAAGCAAGAACCTGATGGCTCTCGCTGTCGCATTGTTGCTGGTTGGGCTGCCCGCCAATATGAGATTGATTGGACCTTCCACGTTGTATGATGAGCTCGCGCTCGGCTCACCTGTTATGACGGCAGCTGTCGCCTCCGTGGCGGTCGATGAGGCAGTGGCAGGCCCTTACGTGATCGATGGACTATTTACCGCTAACGGACTTATTCGGGCATCCAAGGAAGGCCGAATCCCCGTATTGGCATTCTCATCAGAAGCTCGTCGTGAAGCACTTCTGAGAGTTGCGCTTGGCAGGGCAGTGCGAGCACCGGTCAACTGTCGTCCGATGGCAAGCGCAGGTATGGTCTCCCTGCGGCGGGGTGACTACCTGGACCTAGGGCCAGTTCCCGTGAGGCTGGCCTTAGCAGATTATCCGGATGGGCCATTTGTTCAGGAGTATTTTCCTGAGGATGGTGGATTGCGTGGGTTGATCGTACTGGTCGATCGTATCGACATTATAGTTGAACCATACGGTGATGCTACTAGTATTCACAAGTGCCGAGGTTGAGGATTTTCCTTCGACGCTTCTGATGCCGTCAAAGCCTGAACCGTGGCTCTCATTGGGTTGGTTTGGTCAATGACGGTTCGGGGAGGTGCCGTGGAAGATGGTTCAATGGGGCCATGGCCTCGCGTCCCCCTTCCAACCATGACCACCGACGAGCAGGTAGGGCCTTCCTGGCTTCGGCTGCATTGGGTGCCCTGAACACCGCGAACGGTCGTAAGCCGCTGGCCCGAAACGGTGGTGCCGGCGTGCTTGCCTTTGCCACCGGGTACCCGACGTCGGAGATGCCCTTGCATGCGTTGGGGTGGCAAGCCCTCGCCACCGTCGGGTTCGCTCGACGGGGCGCATTCCGCTCGCCAGCGGGACTCGCCGGTCTCGGCTTGTCGCTGGTGTCGTGGATGACGCTGGTCCGGATGTGGCGTGAGTCCCTGAACACCGGGGCCCTGATGGAATCCGCGCTCAGGGACGGCCTGGGTGACGACCTCGACCTTGCCCACCAGCCCGTGGCTCCCGATTTCGAGGCACCGACGGTACGGCGACGCCTGGTTCGTGGCCCCGCCGGCTTGGCGGAGACTCGGGCCCGCTACGTCGCCCGAGGAGAGACGAACATCAGCTACGGCCCGGCCGGGCCCCGGAACCAACTCGACATCTGGCGCCGGCCCGACCTGCCCGCCGACGGGCGGGCACCGGTGATCCTTCAGGTCCACGGGGGCGGATGGGTGATCGGGAACAAGCAGCAGCAGGCCATGCCGCTGCTCGCCCACCTGGCCGAGCGTGGTTGGATCGGGGTCTCGATCAACTATCGGCTGAGCCCCAGGGCGACCTGGCCCGACCACATCATCGACGTGAAGCGTGCCCTGGCCTGGGTCAAGGCCAACATCGCCAGCTACGGCGGCGATCCGGACTTCGTGGCCATCACCGGAGGCTCCGCCGGCGGACACCTGTCGTCGTTGGCGGCGCTATCGGCCAACGAAGCCGAGTTCCAGCCCGGCTTCGAAGAGGCGGACACCTCGGTGGTGGCGGCCGTCCCCTTCTACGGCGTCTACGACTGGGTGAACCGCGACGGGACCGGCCGGGCCGACATGGAGCCGGTTCTGGCCCGGCTGGTGCTCAAGAGCAAGCTGTCCGAGGCCCGAGACGTCTGGGAGTTCGCATCGACCATGACGTGGGTGCGCCCCGACGCCCCGCCATTCATGGTCATCCACGGTTCGAACGACACTCTGGTGCCGGTGGAGCAGGCGCGATCGTTCGTATCCATGCTCCGAGCGGAATCCAAGAAGCCGGTCGTCTACGTGGAACTACCCGGAGCTCAACATGCCTACGAGCTGTTCGACTCGCCCCGGACGCTGTTCACCCTCGATGCCGTGGACCGCTTCTTGGAGACGGTGAGGGTCCAGGAAGGCCACATGACCAAGGCCGAGGCAGAGGCGGCCGACCAAGCCCCCTGACCGTCGACGGTAGGTGGCGGCGGGGCCCGGTGGCTCACATCTGGGATCTTCAGTAGTGCCAGGGGAAGGATGACCAGTCCGGGTCACGTTTCTCGAGGAACGAGTCGCGACCCTCGGCCGCTTCGTCGGTCATGTAGGCGAGGCGCGTCGCCTCACCGGCGAACACCTGCTGGCCGACCAGACCGTCGTCGATCAGGTTGAAGGAGTACTTGAGCATCCGTTGGGCGGTCGGGCTCTTGCCCATCACCTTGCGGGCCCACTCGAGACCCACCTTCTCGAGGTCGGCGTGGGGGACCACGGCGTTGACCATGCCCATGCGGTGGGCGTCCTCGGCGCTGTAGGTGTCGCCGAGGAAGAAGATCTCACGGGCGAACTTCTGGCCGACCTGGCGGGCGAGGTAAGCCGAGCCGAACCCTCCGTCGAAGCTGGCCACGTCGGCATCGGTCTGGCGGAACCGGGCCTGTTCTCGGCTGGCCAGGGTCAGGTCGCACACCACGTGGAGGCTGTGGCCACCTCCGGCCGCCCAGCCCGACACCAGACAGATGACGACCTTGGGCATGGTGCGGATGAGACGCTGCACCTCCAGGATGTGCAGGCGACCGGACCGAGCGGGGTCGATGGTGGCCGCCGTGTCCCCCTCGGCGTAGCGGTAGCCGTCGCGTCCCCTTATCCGCTGGTCACCACCCGAACAGAACGCCCAGCCACCGTCACGGGGTGACGGGCCGTTGCCGGTCAGCAGCACGCAACCCACGTCGGAGGACTGTCGGGCGTGGTCGAGGGCGCGGTAGAGCTCGTCGACGGTGGACGGGCGGAAGGCGTTGCGGACCTCCGGTCGGTCGAAGGCGATCCTGACCGCTCCGACGTCGGTCGCCCGGTGGTAGGTGATGTCGCGGAGCCCCTCGAACCCGGCGACGGGTTCCCAAGCTCCGGGGTCAAAGATCTCAGAGACGGCGGGCCCTGGGTTGGTTTCGGTCATGGCTCGGCAAGCTACATGGGGTCCGGTCGAGGCCCTATTTGACGGTGCAGATGCTCACCCTGTCGGCCGTGGCCGGTTTGACCTCGATGCGCAGGTCGGGCAGGAAGGTGGTGAACAGGGAGCCGTTGTCGGCGGGGACGAACCAGACGTGGGCCGACGAACGGTCACCGGCTTCGTCGACGGTGCTCGCCACGAACGGCCCGGTGAAGGCGAGCTCGTCGCCCACCGCGGGTGTGATGACGGTGGGCTCGAGGAGCTTCTCGCACGTGGCGAGGTCTTCGAGGGTCACGCCGTGTGACTCGGAGAAGCCGAGTCGCAACCGGAACTCGTTGACCACCATCGGGGTCAACGGAATCGTCGAGGGTTCGAGCCTGCCGGCCCGTTGCGCGTCGAGCAGGAAGCCGATGTTCAGCCCTGGGCCGTCGTACTTGTCGGGTACGGGGTGGACCGAGCGGGGAACGTCTCGGGCGAAGGGCATCCGTACCGCGGTGGTCAGCACGTAGGACCTCTGCGCGGCGTAGGTGCGGAGGAAGTCCGAATCGAAGCCCTTCAGGTTGAAGGGGACCGGCAACAACAGCACCATGGCCAGCACGGGGGTGGTCACTGGCCAACGACGGGAGATCTCCTGGGCACACCGGGCGACCAGTGGCAGGAGGAGGAAGGCCTGCAGGTACAGATACCGACCGGTCTGGGCACCGGTATCACCTTCGTAGAAGCGACCCAGAGCCGTGTTCACCGAGAAGAGGAAGATCGTGACGAACATCGCGGCCGGAATCGCCCATTGGTGGCGCAAGTCGGCCCAACTCATGTCCCGGCCCGGTCCGAAGGCCAACACGAGACCGACGATGATCAACACCGCCAGCAGCCAGCCCAGAACCTCGAAATGGGAGATGGCAGTGAACGTGGATGCCACACTCACCCTCACCCAACGGATGATCTGATCGACGGTGGGCTTGCGGTCCACCGTTGACTGGACCTGTTGGACCGCGGCCCACACCCCGTAGAGGACGACCGGAGGAACCGCCTGAAACGCGGCTCGGCGCCATCCCCACCGTAGGAACAGCCCGAGTCCCACCATGACCGTCGTGACCACGCCCACGCCCGAGGAGGTGACCGCCAACAAACCGGCGGCGAGAGCCAGTACGAGTCGACGCCGCGAGGGATCGTCGTGGTCGGCTGCCACCAACTGGACCATGCTCCAAGCCAGGGAGCCGGTGAACCCGACCTGGAAGCCGAAGATGATGGCCTGTGGTCCCGCTCCGAACAGGAGCATCGGGGTGGCTGCCGCGGTAGCGAGCCAGGGCCCTACTCCGCTGCGGCGCATCACGACTCGAAGCATCGCCACCGCGACGACGTGGAGTACGACGTTGGGGACCTGGTAGGGCCAGTAGGAGTGCATTCCCACCACCGGCCAGAGGGCGGCGTAGAGAAGTCGAGGCCACATCACCCAGTGGGTGCCGGCGTTGGGCTCGAAGACCTGGGGGAACCCGTCGGGCCGGGCCAGGACGAACCATTCGTCGGCCTGGAACCACTGGTCTCTTCCGAAGACGAGGATGACCAGAGGAACGGTCAGGACGCACGCGGCTAGGAACAGGCGGTTCGCCAGGGTCTCCGACAACGACACCGGGTCTGGGTGTTCCCGGGCGTCATGATCGACTTGGCCGGCGGTCGCGTCTGGCGCCGGTGACGGTTGCACAGTGGTCTGTGGATCCACCGTGCACTCTTAGCATGGCCGGTCGGCCGATCGGTCCGATCAGAGTTGTGGGAGACGGTTCCGAAATCGATTATGTCGAAACGCCTCCCGTGTCGTAACGTGATCGTCATGTTCGAGGAGGAGCCCAAGACCGGACCGGTGGAGATCTCCCGAACACTCACCGATGCGATGGAGCGGGCCGGCTTCCATCCGGCCCAGGTGTTCGCAGTCCGCCGATGTGGGTTTGTGCTCACCGACGCCAACCAGAGCGCACTGACCGCTGACCAACGTTCGCGTTGGAGCGAAGCCGTCGGCGAGTGGTACCGGCTCAACGCCGCCAGCTGACCCGTCATGTCTGGATTCGCGTCGCTGGGCGTACCCCCGGCTCTTGTCGCCCGCCTCGTGGCCAACGGGATCGAAGAGCCGTTCCCGATCCAGGCCGCGACGATCGCTGATGCTCTCGCCGGTCGGGATCTGTGCGGCAAGGCCCACACCGGCTCGGGGAAGACCCTCGCCTTCGCCATACCGATGGTTGCTTCGGTCACGCGGTCCGCTCCCAAGAAGCCCCACGGGCTGATCCTCACCCCGACCCGCGAGCTGGCGCTGCAGGTCGCGGACGAGGTTCGGATGATCAGCGGTGACCTGCGGGTGCTGGCGGTCTACGGCGGCGCCCGTATCGAACCGCAACTGAAGGCACTTCGGAGTGGGGTGGACATCGTGGTCGCGTGTCCCGGACGGCTCCTGGACGTGATCGAAAAGAAGGCCTGTGACCTTCGTTCCACCGACTTCGTGGTCGTCGACGAGGCGGACCGGATGGCCGACATGGGGTTCCTGCCCGATGTCCGTCGCCTGTTGGACCAGACGGCTCCCCGTCGCCAGACGTTGCTGTTCTCGGCCACCCTGGACGACGCGGTGGCCGCCCTGGTGCGCGACTACCAGGACCACCCTGTGGTCCACGAACTGGCCGAAGAGCCCGCCGGGGACATCACCCACCACCTGTGGGTAGCCGAACGCCAAGCCCGCCTACAACTGACAGCCGAGATCGTGGAGCGGGTCGGGGCGACGGTGGTCTTCTCACGCACCCGTCACGGTGCCGACCGGATCGCCCGGCAGCTCAACGCCGCCGGGGTGAAGGCTGCCGCCATCCACGGAAGCCGCAGCCAGGGCCAACGGGAGCGGGCGCTGCGGGATTTCCACGACCGTCGTGTGGCAGCACTGGTCGCCACCGATGTGGCTGCCCGCGGGATCCACGTGGAGGGCGTGAACTGCGTTGTCCACTACGACCTGCCCGCAGACCACAAGGACTACGTCCACCGGTCGGGACGTACCGGTCGAGCCGGAGCCGACGGAACGGTGGTAGCCCTGCTCGGCGCCGCCCAGCGGCGCGACGCGGTGAAGCTGGCGAAACAGGTCGGGCTGACCGTCGAACCGTGCGACCCGGCGGTGCTGGACCTGCCGCTCATGAAACGGTCCGATCGCAGGGAGTCATCGGCCCCTGAACGATCCGGAGGTCGACGGCCGCGCCGCGAACAAGGGCCGACGGAACGCCGGTCGTCGAAACCGCCTCCGGCTCAGCGCGAAGCCGGACCTCACCGGCCCCACAAACCCGCTTCGGAGAGACCCAGAGCCCAGAAGGCGAAGGCCGGCGGCGCCGACTCCTCTCGGCGTGCCTCGGGTGACAAACGGCCGCGGGTCGAGCCGAAACCGGCTCATTCCGGTCCGTCGCCTAAGGCGGGCCGTACCCGGACCAACGCGTCGGCCGGCAACGGATCGACGCCGGTCGCGTCGCGGCGGGACAGGCCGGGAAAGCCCGGGGGTGATGCCTTCGAGCGGGTGGTGTCGGGCTCGGACAAGGTGCGCCCGAGCGGGGCATCACGGCGTAAGGCCAAACGCGAAGCCCAGATCGCGGCGGGTATAGACCCGTCCGAGCTCCGCAAGCCCAAACGCCGCCGGTAACTGTCTCCGTGCGGTGACCGGCATCGTTGGCGGCCTGTTCGGGGACCACGGGAGCATTAGAAACAAGCCATGCGCGTCGTAACCATCGCGGAGTCGGCTCTTGTCATCGTCGAGCGTCCCGACCCGGTTCCCGGCCCGGGTGAGGTCTTGATCTCGGTCCGGGCGGCGGGGCTGAACCCGGCCGACGCACTTCAACGACGAGGCTTCTATCCCGCACCACCGGGATCGCCGCCCGACGTCCCTGGGTTGGAAGCGGCCGGTGAGGTCGTGGCCCTCGGTCCGGGAACCAGTCGGTTCGCCATCGGCGACCGTGTGATGGCCCTCGTGGGCGGTGGCGGTCAGGCCGAACTGCTCGCGGTCCACGAGAGCTGCGTACTAAAAGTTCCCGACCGTCTCGGCTGGGCCGAGGCCGGCGGATTCTGTGAGGTGTTCATCACCGCCCATGACGCCCTGTTCACCCAGGCCGCGCTCGGACTGGGCGAGACCGTTTGCATCCACGCCGCAGCCGGAGGCGTGGGGACGGCGGCGGTCCAGCTGGCCAGGGTGGCGGGGGCCCAGGTGGTGGCCACGGTCCGAGGCCCGCACCGTCGGTCGGCGGTCGAGGCCCTCGGGGCCGATCTGGTGGTAGAGGTTGACGGCTTCGGTGCTCACGGTCCCTTCGACGTCGTGTTGGAGACCTTGGGGGCGGTCAACCTCGCCGAGGATCTGACGTCGCTGGCCAGTGGCGGTCGGATCGTGGTCATCGGGGTGAGTCGTGGTGGTCGAGCCGAGGTGGATCTCCTGGCGCTGATGGCGGTGAGGGGGAGGATTCTCGGATCCACGCTGAGGGCTCGGCCGCTCGAGGGGCGGGCCGCGGCGGTACAGGCAGTGGGTAGACATGTCCTTCCCCTGTTGGCGGAGGGCCGCATCGAGGTCCCGGTCGCTGCCACCTTCGATGTGGGCGACATCGACGCCGCCTATGAACACCTCGCGATGTCGGGCAAGCTCGGTAAGGTCGTCGTCACCTTCGGCCAATGATCGTCACCTGCGGGCAATGAGACGGCGTGAGTCTCCTGGGTGTCAGTCGACGACGGTGCGATCCTTGCCGGTGCCCTTGGCGCGGTAGAGGGCGTTGTCGGCCCGCTCGATGAGTGACTCGGCGGACTCGCCCGCCTCTCGGGTGGCGACCCCGGCGGAGAACGCCACCTTGTTGTCGGGCGAGGAGAGTCGGGAACGCAACTGCTCGATCAGTGCGACCGCGCCGTCCGCCGACGAGTCTGGGAGGACGAGACAGAACTCTTCGCCGCCATAGCGGGCCACGAAGTCGCTGGCCCTGACGCATGACCTGAGCGACAGCGCGAACTCACGGAGCAGAACGTCGCCGGCGGGATGGCCGTAGGTGTCGTTATAGG